>CAZCRD010000037.1:0-5076 GCA_964501025.1 uncultured Candidatus Cloacimonadota bacterium
GCATCTGACGCAGAAGCTCCGCTTCCTCCGGATGAGATGGCTCCCAATAACAATACCACCAATGATGATGTACCATTTTAGGAGATACCATGAATTTCAGTGATAGAAAGAAGAAATACAGCCGCAGGAAATATTGCAAATTCTGCGCAAACAGAGACCTCGTAATAGATTACAAGAATATCGACCTGATGCGTCAATACACTTCAGACGTAGGTAAGATCGAAGCAGCGCGTCTCACCGGGACTTGTGCCAAACATCAGCGCAAGCTTGCCAATGAGATCAAGCGCGCCCGTCAAATGGCTCTGATTCCTTACGTCGTAGAATAAATAGTGTTCATTCTGCCTTTTTTGAGCGGAGCGTTATCGATCTTGAGTCCTTTTTTCGGGATGGTAATGGTTATGTACTTTTGTGCCAAAGCTCTGGGTCCAGCGATCGTATCGCCGCAGCGCGCGTTAACTGCGTTTTTTGTGATGCCGCTGTTTGCCCTTCTCTTCAATGGAAGCAGTTTTGGTACTCCTTTGTTGGTGCTTGATGCCATCATCGGAGTAGGTGCCGTAGCCTATACCTTTCTGATAGTTTTGAGGCGAAACCAGTACCTCAGTCAGGCTTTTCTGGCTGCGGCACTGGTGATAATGGTCTATTCTGTAGCCAGAATGCTGCTTTTTGACAGTGTTCTTCAGCAGAGCTTCGAGGAAGGCATGGCTGTCCTGCAGAATCAGATGCCGGCATTTTTTGATGGCGAATACATGGAGCTTAGCAGCAGATTGTGGAAAATTGTCTTACCCGCTTTTTGGGGAGTGGGGCAGATTTTTGCGCTGTTGATCGGGTTTTTGGTCTTTCACAAAGCGATCAAAATACCCTTTAAAGCAGAGGATATGAAGTTTCCTATGATCCTTAATATCTTGATTCTCGCCATCTTACCGCTCTATCTATTTGAGGCAGGAAGACTTGTATTTATCAATTCTCTTATCTTACTTTGTACCATTCCCCTCATTCAGGGTTTTTTCTCGGTCTGGGTGGGAATCTCCAGAGTAATATCAAATACTATCCTAAAAAGCATCATCATGATCATCATCACGATATATGCTTTTATCCCGCTCATCCTGATCGGCATCGCCGATGGGTGGATGAATTTTAGCAACAACAAGCGTGGAGGAAATACCGCATGAAAGTAATAATGCTCGAAAACATAGAAAAATTGGGCAGCAAAGGTGAAGTGGTAAACGTGAAAAGAGGCTATGCCCGGAACTATTTAGTGCCCAGAGCATACGCTCTTTATGCCACACCTGCAAATATGAAACGCCTGAGTGCGATACAGGATGAACTCAAAGCTGATGAAGAAAAAAAGCTGATTGAGTTAAAAAAACTTGCCGAAAAAATAGCTTCTGCAAAACTGACCTTCATCCGCAAAGTGGATGAACAAGGTGGCTTGTTTGGCTCAGTTTCTGAGAATGATCTTGTGAATGCTCTCAAAGAGCAGGGTATCGAGATTCATCGCTCAAATATTCTGATGGAACACCATATTAAGGAATTGGGAGAACATAGCCAAGCGATCAGATTGCACAAGGATATTGAAGCAAATCTGAACTTTGTGGTTGAAGCCGAAGCTGAATAAGATCCGGGAGGTTCCCATGAATGATACGTTCTTTAAGATCAAGCAAATAATTGGCCTGGTGATATTTATTGCGGTGCTATCCGCAATGGGTATGGTCACCGGTAGGCCCGTCATGATGCTGGCATACGCAGGTTTCTTCCTGCTTATGAGTCTGCTTGTGTATCTCACGCTCAGAAATCATCAGCGTCATTTTGAGGTGGAATCAAAATCAAGCAAAACCATGAGAACGGTTCTGGCCGCAGTATTGATGCTGCTTGCCATCATCGCTCCAATGTTGATAGCCCTACGCTCCAGCGTAATCAATCTACCAGAGATGACAGTCGGTGCAGTGGTAGCTCTGATGCTTGGTGTTACGATCGTTTTCATTGCTCTGGTCCTGCTGGCGTTATATCTGATCAATAGCAAGGGTCATACCCTGGCAAATCGCATTGCTGGCTACATCAGCTTTATCGTGGCTGCCATGATTCCTGGAATCCTGATGTCAACCGTGGATCGCACCACCATGGGCATCGGTTCGGTGTATTATGTAGCTTTGGCTGTCTTGATCCTGGCATACAATGCCAGAACTCTATTCTGCAGTCAGGAATAAAATCACATAAGATTGGGAGTATCCAGCTGAAAGTACTTCAGCGGTACTCCCTTTTATCTATCATGGCATTGAAGCTGGCTGATCAAAGATATCAAAATGTTATCTACCGTTTGGGTGGGGAGAGATACGAACGCTTTATTCATGTCTTCCTGGGATGGAAAAAGCTGGTAGGCTCGCTTCTGGCAGAGCGTTCTCATCCAGTGAAGCTGGAAAATAGCGTCCTCTTCGTGGGAGTGCAAAACAGCGCCTGGATGCAAGAGCTCATCCTCCTCAAGCCCGATATTCTAAAGAAGTATAAAAGCCAATTTGGTGAAGATCTGCAGGATATCATCTTCATCATCCGTACCCAGCGAAAAAGGAAGAAATGAATACTATTGTAGCAGCATCCGTGCTCTCGGCGGATTTTTCCCGGCTGGCCGATGAAATCGGCCGGCTCCACAGCACCGATATCATCCATCTGGATCTGATGGACGGTCACTATGTACCCAATCTCAGCTTTGGTTATCCCTTAGTCTCATGTATCCGGGGGCTTACGGACAAACCCCTGGATGCGCATCTGATGGTCACAAACCCCGATACCTACGTGGAGACACTGGCAAAAATCGGTGTGCAATGGCTCTCTTTTCACCAGGAAACTGTATTTCACAGTCATCGCCTCGTACAGCAGATCAAATCTTTTGGTATCAAAGCCGGGATCGCACTCAACCCCGCCACTCCGATTGCTACCCTTGATGCCATCCTGCCGGAGCTGGACTTTGTATTGGTGATGAGTGTCAATCCGGGCTATTCAGCCCAGAGCTTCATTGCTTCTGCCATAGACAAAATCCGGGCCTTGAGCCAGATAAGAGCCGGTCAGAACCTGGATTTTCTCATCGAAGTCGATGGGGGGGTCAATGCTGATAACTGTGCAGATTTGAGGGAAGCCGGAGCTGATATCCTGGTCTCTGCTTCATACATCTTTGGCTCTCAGGATTATGACAACGCCATCAATACTCTGAAGGGGATATAAATGTTCAATAGTCTATCTGATCGACTGGATAAAATCTTCCGCGGGCTCAAAGGCAGCGGATACCTCACCGAACAGAATATCAAAGACAGCATGCGCGAGATCCGTCTGGCACTGCTGGAAGCCGATGTAAACTACAAGATAGTAAAGAACTTTGTCAAAGAGGTGCAGAGCCGATCCCTGGGCGCAGAAGTGATGAAATCCCTCACTCCCGGGCAGCAAATTGTGAAGATCGTGCACGATCAGCTCATAGCTCTGATGGATACCGAAGGCTTTGAGATGAAGGTGTATAACAACAAACTCACCAAGATCATGCTGGTGGGTTTGCAGGGCTCCGGCAAAACCACAGCCTGTGCCAAGCTCTCTGCCCTGTATCGCAAAAAAGGCATCAAGCCCATGATGGTGGCCTGTGATGTATATCGCCCCGCGGCGATAGAACAGCTCAAGGTCCTGGGTCGGCAGATCGATATCCCAGTGGTTGCCACGGACAGCAAAGACGTGATCATGATCGCCGATGCTGCCCTCAAACAAGCCTATTCTGATTTTTCCAATCTGCTGATCTTCGATACCGCTGGACGCCTGCATATAGATACCACCATGATGGATGAAGTGGCTCGCCTCAAAGAGCATATCAAACCAGACTACATTTTTTTTGTGGCTGATTCTATGACCGGTCAGGACGCCGTGACCGTGGCTCATGATTTTTTTGAAAAACTGGCGTTTGACGCGGTGATTCTTACTAAACTGGATGGAGATGCTCGCGGCGGTGCTGCGCTTTCGATCAGAGCCATCACCGGACGCCCGGTAGCCTTTGTGAGCACCGGAGAAAAGATTCCGGATCTGGAAATCTTCTATCCTGATCGTATGGCCTCGCGCATCCTCGGTATGGGTGATGTCCTGAGCCTGATCGAAAAAGCTGAAGAAACCATGAACGTCGAAGAAGAGGAAAAGCTCGCTCGCAAGATGCTCAAAAACCAGTTTACGCTCAACGACTTTCTCAAGCAACTACAAAGCATCAAAAAGATGGGTCCGCTGGAATCTGTGATTCGCATGATTCCGGGTATCGGCTCCAAACTCCCCAGCGACCTCAAGATTGACGACAACGCCCTCAGGCACGTGGAAGCCATCATCCAATCCATGACCTATCATGAGCGCGAAAAACCTCATATCCTCAACGGCAGCAGGCGCCTGCGCATCTCCAAAGGCTGTGGACGCCCGGTGATGGAAGTAAATCGGCTCATGCGCCAATTTGAAGACATGAAGAAGATGATGAAGAAGATGAACAGCCCCAAAGGCATGAAACAATTGGAATCCATGATGAAAGGACAGCAATAAAGCCCAGCTGCAAGCAACATCCGGCCTTGTTGTCCAAACACACCCAGCGAAACTTTGCCCTGTTTGCCAGATGATGCCGGGCATTAAACCTGCTGTCCCTCAGCAGCATAGCGCCAGCATTGCGCCTGTGAGGCGTAATGCTGGCGTAGTGCTGCCGCAGTGCAAAGGGGCTGAATACCGCATCCTGACGGTCTGGACACGTCATCTGTACAGCCCAGTTCCGTCTTCCCTGAGTATGGAACAAACATCATCTGTACAAGCCCCATCCGTCTTTACCGAGTATGGAACAAACATCATCTGTACAGCCCATCAGTCTTTCCCGAGTATGGAACAAACGTCATCTGTACAGCCCATCCGTCTTTCCCGAGTATGGAACAAACATCATCTGTACAAGCCCATCAGTCTTTCCCGAGTATGGAACAAACGTCATCTGTACAAGCCCCATCCGTCTTCTCTGAGTATGGAACAAACATCATCTGTATATCCCCCATACGTCTTTCCGGAATGTGGAACAAGTCGTAGCAGAGCGGA
>CAZCRD010000038.1:0-4323 GCA_964501025.1 uncultured Candidatus Cloacimonadota bacterium
CTGCACGCCATATCCTTGCTCTGACTTAATCTTGTCCATAAGAGTCTCCTTATTTCTGATAGCTTACTCCTATGGTCATATGATACAAACTTAAAATAGGATCAAATGAAATCAATTAAGCCCGGGGCAACCCGGGCTTTTCTATTGGATAACGCTTCAGGATTCGAGACATCCTGTGTCGATGTGGGGAAACTTTTGGTGAAGGCTCCGCCTTTTCGCAAAAAATACGTTTACTGGAAGTTATCTCAGGAACAGTTTGGCACCAGATGGGGGATTGTGGTGTCAACAGAAGTTTCCGTTTGCAGATATCGGTGAGCGGAATTGCAGATATCACTGACTCAATATAGCTACATAAGTATCTGATATACATATTAATGAATCATGTATATGCAGTTCTGATGCAAAATATCTAAAAAATCTGCTTGACAAAAAAACAGGTTTTTTAGAGAGTGCAAAAACATTCGCAACAAGAACAACGCTGGGGGCGTAGTTCAGTTTGGTTAGAACGTCTGCCTGTCACGCAGAAGGCCGCGAGTTCGAGTCTCGTCGCTCCCGCCATAAATTCGGACGCCTTTCAAGGCGTCCTTTTTCTTTAGGAAATGATGATTATACTTTATAGAGTTCTTTATGCTCTGCTCAACCTCATCCTTGAGCTGCTCTACTACATTAGCTATCCGGTTTTGAAGCTAATAGCCAATCTGTATCAATATGGCGAAGCTTTCACAAAGGCCGATTCCCGGAACGATCACCCCATTCTAATCCACGCAGCTTCTGTGGGCGAAGTTAATGCTGCTTTAGCATTGATCCGCAAACTCCTGGAATTGGGTTATCCGCTATGCATAAACACCGTCACCGTTACCGGCAGGGCAGCAGCACGAAATGCATTTCCGGATCTTGATATCAGGCTGGCACCATTGGATGTATTACACTTGAGACAAAGGCAGATGAGTCTGTTAAAGCCCAGATTGATCCTGATTGTGGAGACTGAAATCTGGCCAAATATGCTATATGCAGCCGGTCAAAAAGGCATACCTATAGTCTTTATCAATGCCCGGATCACCGAAAAATCCCTGCAACGATATCGCAAAATCCGGTTTTTGTTTCCCTTCCTGGCACCTTCCGTAAAAGCTGTATTGGCACAAAGCGAGGCTGATAAACATCGTTTTGAACAGCTCTTTGAGGTGTCAGTGAAAGCTGCCGGCAATCTCAAATACTGCATGAAGCAAAAGAGTTTTGATGAGGTTCATACCCGCAATCGTCTCGGACTCAGAGCAGCAGATTTTATCCTCACCTGGGGGAGTTCCAGACCCGGTGAAGAAGCTCTGATGCTACAGCTATTTCCAGAAATAAAAAAGCAGAATCCTAAGCTGAAGCTGATCCTTGCTCCCAGACATCCCAAACGAGTTCCGGAAGTGGAGAAATTGCTAAGTGGCTTGAGCTACATCAAGCTTTCCGAGATATCCCAAAAGCAGAGCTGGGAGATCCTGTTGATCGATACTTTGGGGCATCTTGCTGAGGCCTATGCTATCTCAGATCTGGTGATTGTGGGTGGTAGTTTTTATGATTTTGGTGGACATAATCCCCTGGAACCAGCTTATTATGCCAAAGCAATTGTGATGGGAGAATACCACTCCTCCTGCAGCGATTCGGTGCAGCAGCTGGTGCAGCGGGATGCGATTTTGATCTCGAGCCCACAAAAGCTTCGGGATGACCTGCTGAAACTGGCACAAAATCCCTTACAAAGAAAAAAAATGGGGCAGATGGCAAAATTAGTCTTGACGGATAATGCCTCTGCGCTTGATGATCATATCAGAGGAATCCAATTATGCCTGAAATGATTCGTGAAGCCATGTATTACAAAGAGCTCGGCAATGATGTATTGCAATGTGAGCTGTGCCCGCACTATTGTGTGATCCCGGTGGGGGAGAGAGGGAAATGTCGATCTCGGGAAAACATCGACGGCAAACTCTGGGCTGTGAACTATGCTCATGCGCTCGGAATGGCCGTAGATCCGATCGAGAAAAAACCCTTATACCACTACCGACCCGGCAGTAAAATCCTGTCTCTGGGTCCCAACTCCTGTAATCTCAATTGCCGCTGGTGTCAGAACTATCAGATATCTCAATTTGATACTGATACCATTACCCTAAGCCTTGAAGAGCTTTACAGTGCTGTATTGAAGTACAATCCAGCTACAAAACAAATAGCTTTTACCTATTCCGAACCGCTTACCTGGTATGAATACATCCTTGACTTTGCCATCCAATACCCTGATCTGAACATAGTTTTGGTCTCAAATGGATTCATCAATCCTGAGCCACTGGCTCGGATGCTGCCACATATAGCTGCGATGAATATCGATCTCAAAGCTATGAGTGAAGATATCTACCAGGAATATTGTGACGGCAGTCTGGCAGTGGTTAAAAACAGCATTCGGCAGGTATTTGAAGCCGGAGTGCATCTGGAGCTTACTCTGCTCTTGATTCCGGGGATAAATGACGGGCAGAAAGAGCTTACAGAATTGGTAGATTTTGTGGCATCCATGAGCAGCGAAATCCCTTTGCATATCTCTGCCTATCATCCAGCTTATCTGATGGATACACCTGCCACTACTTTCGAGGATATCAGCAAAGCCAGGGATATTGCACTCAAGAAACTTGCCTATGTCTATGGAGGTAACCTGACTGTTGATGATTTTCGAGATACACAGTGTCCCGAATGCGGGCAGAAGCTGATCCAACGGACTATGCTTGGTTGCAATTGTAATGTGAAAGCTGAAGGTAAATGTCCGGCTTGCGGGAGATCCATCTACGGGAAGTATGATCAGTAGTTACCTGAAATCTTTGAGTATCAGCGATATTATCCTGATTCTCTTTTGCCTGATCATTGCTTTTCTGATCTGGAGAAATTTTGGGGCTGCCGATCAAAGAGTGTATATCTATAAGGAAGACGCTCTCTGGGGGGATTACCCTCTCTCAAAAGATAGAATCATCGAGATAGATGAACACAATAGTATCGAAATCAAGGCTGGTAAAGCGCGTATGCTTCACTCAGACTGCCCCGATCAGCGCTGTGTAAAACAAGGGTTCAATAACAATATGCCCATCATCTGCTTGCCAAATCGCGTGGTCTTGGAATTTCAAAGAGATCAAGAAGAACGCAGGTTGATCCTGCAGTAGGGAAATGATGAAAATAGCGCTTTATGCTTCCAGTCATGGATTTGGTCATGCTTCCAGAATTGCCGCTCTGGCAGATAGTTTCATACGTTTTGGCATATTCGTCTATCTTTGCACCGATCGTCCCAGATTTCTTTTTCAAGAACTTAGGGAGCAGGACTTTGAATACCGGGAGACCAGAATCGATAGGGGAGTGGTACATAAAGAAAACCTGGCTACAGATATTGAGGCCACCAAACAAGCATTGTTGGAGCTATTCAATCAACGTGAAGAGATAGTAGCCAGAGAAGTGGAGTTTTTGCGCGAACAGAAAATCGATCTGGTGATAGCCGATATCCCATTTTTTGTCATCGAAGCCTGTGCTTATGTGGGAATTCCGGTCTTTGGGGTTTCAAACTTTGATTGGTCTTTCGTTTATGCCAGCATCTTTGCCGATGATGAGGACATGCAGCCTTTGATCAATGTTATCTGGGGCTTGTATCGTCGCCTGGACAGGAGCTATCTGCTGGATCTGGGAAATTCCCGTAGTGTTCCCGGCTTCAGAGCTCCGATCTCCGGTGGACTTTTGGTGCGAGAAAAGAACGTGATCAAGGATATTCGCGCTAAGTATCAGATCGAGGATGAGCAGCCCATCTTGCTGCTGATGTTCGGAGGTGAAGGAGCTTTGGAAATCCCCCTGGAGCTGATCTGTCTGGCCTGGGACGGGGTGGTGATGACACCATATCATGGCTCTGGCATCCAAAACCTGATCACGGTACCCCAGGATGAGGATTTTCTCAGTCTCCTGTATAGTGCCGATCTGGTCTTGTGCAAACCGGGCTACAGCACCTTCTCTGAGATCCTCTCAATGGGTAAGTCCATGATTTATATCCCGCGAAAGAACTATCCTGAAGAAGATGTATTGATCCAGGGTCTGAAAGAATATCCTGCAGCGAAGATGGTGGAAGATTTTCCTACAGATCTGCGTAGCATAAGAGATCTTTTTGCTTCTGTTTTACGAGGGAATTTTGAACACAACAGCTCCAATCGAGAACTCGCAGGAAGGATCATGGCAGACTACATCGGGATCAAATATGCTCAAGACCGGATTGTCAGCGTTTGTGATCTGGGCTCAAACAACATGAACTATGTATTATTTAACAAAAGC
>CAZCRD010000039.1:0-39437 GCA_964501025.1 uncultured Candidatus Cloacimonadota bacterium
GAAAACCATGTTGGCCTCTTCGGCTATGTCAGCAGTAATACCACTGCCAATAACTATATCAAAAACGTAAAGCTCACGGACGTGGATGTTACCGGCAAACGCGGTACCGGTGCTTTGATCGGTAAAGTAATGATGCCATCCGATGCCAGCAAGACAACCTTTACCGAAAACTGCTCTGTGGTTGGTGGCACAGTAACAGGTTTTGGTGCCACCGGTGGCTTGGTGGGAGCCAACAACAGTGACCGCAAGCAACAGGTTCCCGTGATCCAGTATTGCTGGTCAAATGTTACCGTTGCATCCACTCATCCTCTAAATACATCAATCAATTCTGGTGACAATGACAATCCCTACAACATCAAATATGGTGGCATCGTGGGTTGTAATGAAACCGGAGTCACCTTTGATAGCTATGCCAGAGGTGCTGTATCCGGTGGTGACAGAGTAGGCGGCGTGGCAGGCTGTACCATTGATGGTGCTGTCATTCGCTGTTACGCCACCGGCGATGTAACCCAGAATATTGGATCAAGTGCTTGGGAAGGCGGCGTGGGTGGAATCACGGGTAGAATCACCGGAAAGCTTCCCCCCGGCTTAGGTGGTTTTCAAGGTTCTGGTTCAGTGCAAGATAGCTATTATCTGGATACGGTCACGATAACTGAAGCCTCAGGAAATCCTGGAGATCCTCTACTTTCAGATTTCGCCATAACAGATACTGAGATGCAAACACAGAGCACTTTCACAAACTGGGATTTCTCAAGCGTATGGTCTATTGATACAACAAATGACAACTATCCCCATTTAATCAGTAATCCCACAACAGATTATTATTACTATACAACTGCTGATGGTAACTGGAACGGCGGTACATCAGTCTGGAACAGAACAGCCAGTTCCGATTACACGGGTGGATCTGCCACTTCTATCATACCTGATTATACAAACTCCCTGGGAATAAAAGTATTGCACGAAGTAACCGTAACGGCCGACATTTCGGTGGACAATACCACGATAGCATCTGCAGGTGAGCTTGTCATCAACACCGGCATTACCGTGACGGTAGAAAACGGTGTGGAACAGGACGATATGCTGATAGAAGGCGTAGTTTCAGGTGCTGGCACCTTGAAACAAGGTAGCTCTTCCCAAATTAAAGTGGCTACTGGATCATCTGTTTCAGGCATAACCATCGCCGGTGGAGTCGCAACAAACTTAGTAGTTTTAGCCTCACCCACTGCTTACACTCCAGCTGCCTTGAGCGTGGACGGACTCAATTCACCTGAATATAAATATCTCAGTTTCCCCGCAACCGATGATCTTATCTCGAGTTTTTCTGCCAGTACTTCCGCGGGCAATGATAACATGCCTCAGCGCATTGATCGCGAGTGGGAGATTACGGGTAATGCAGCGACAGGTAGCGGTGGCATTAACAAGACCATCACCTTCTACTGGAACGCTACGGATGATAACAGTTACGACTGGGTTGCAAACAGTGCAGTTCCATCAGTGTTCAGAGGTGAGAATGAGATTACAAGTTCAAGCTATGACATCGAGAGCGATCCCCGCTCAGTAACAGTTACTGTGACCTTTTCCGAAGCCAAAAACGGTTCGAAAGATACCTATACTATTGGCAGAGATGACGATCAAACCCTCCCCGTGCAGCTCTCTTCATTCACTGCTCTGGTGCATCAGGGCTCTGCGGTCAAGATCCAGTGGACCACGCAATCCGAGACCAATGTGCAAGGCTTCTGGCTCTATCGTAATAATGCTAATGAGCTGGAATCTGCCACCCGTCTGGCTACTCTGATACCTGCCACCAATACTTCGCAGGCACAGTATTACATGTTTATAGACCGTGAACTGTATGGTCCGGGAACATATCATTACTGGCTGGAAAGCGTCGATTTTGACGGCAGCAGTGATTTCTTTGGTCCCATCAATGTCAATCTTACCAGTCAAGACCAAAACAGCACGGAAGTTCCTGCCCTCAGCGGCATCGCCGGAAACTATCCCAATCCCTTCAATCCCGATACCACGATCCGCTATGGCCTCAAAGATGATGCTTATGTCACCCTTGATGTTTACAATCTGCGGGGTCAGATGATCCGCCGTTTGGTGGATGCCGACCACAGCAAAGGCTGGCATCAGGTGATCTGGGACGGACGTAATGCCCAGGGCGATGTTTTGGCCAATGGAGTATATTTCCTGCGCCTGAATGCCGGGCGCAGCAGCTACCTGCACAAAGCAGTTTTGATGAAATAAGATTACCCTAATATACAGATGAGGAGCTCTCCACCGCGGGAGCTCCTTTTGTATTTGCCCATAATGTATTTACAGTACCTGGTTCACGTTGAAGGGGTTTTTGAATCAGCAAGTTTGTGGATTCCTGAAAAGAAAGCAACTCAGCTGCGAGGCACTATCCAAGAGATCAGGCCTTCGTTCTTGCCGGTGGCTAAAGCCGACCGGAAATCATCTTGTCTCACTTTATGCCAATCAGTTACGGCGGTTAAAACCGCCGCCTATCATCTTGTCCTTCTTGATGTTAACTGGGTTCGGTGGATAGAGCACACCGGAAATCATCATTTCCCCAAAGCTGCGCAAGTTCCGTAGCGGAGTCTTTCCAAAGCTCCGTGGGATGTGATGGCGCCGCAGCATCGGAATGCTACGCTACGTAGCGGAGTCTTTCCAAAGCTCCGCATGTTTCGCACAAACCCCGACAGTGGTGGCATCCCATAGCATGGTGGTGTAAACTCCGAGATACCCCGCATTTATTGCTTTTATCCAGATAAACCCAGTCATTCCGGACATCGATCCGGAATCCAGTCTGAAGCGTGATGAAAGCATATTGCCCGAGGGTGGTAAATTGATGGTTTTTTAAACTGGATTCCGGATATTCTCCACTGGTCTTCGTTCCACTCAGCCCAGTTCCGAATTCCGGAATGACGAATGTGGGCTGTTAGTTGGGTAGCGGAGGCTTTCATCTTTTAGCCCCATGGTTAAGACTGCCTTTGTATTCACCACTACGTCAAGTTAGTTGGGTAGCGGAGCCTTTCATCTTTTAGCCCCTTGTGGGCGTGAGAATATAGCGAGGGTGTGCAGCGAAGCGGAACCCCTCGAACTCGCGCGGCACTCCCTTCATAAAGCCCTTTACGGGCGACACAATTCATCCCCCGGACCTTTGATGCCGATGAAGAAAATTATACTCACCTGATCCTGTTTATCAATATCAAAACACCTGCATCATTATCTGAAATCCATTGTTCTTTGTTTCCCAATACTATAGCGCCAGCATTACGCCTGCGAGGCGTAATGCTGGCGTATTGCTGCAGTAGTGCTAATAGGGTGGACACGTCATCCTGACATGTATTGACCTGAGTTTGTGCCAGAATTCGACACAAGATGTGTCGAATCAAGTAGCAAGATCTGCAACATTCTCTTGACAGCAAAGTGCTGTTGTCAAAGCTAAATTCACAGGAAAAAAAAGGAGTATGAAGATGGAAAAGCTTAAATTAGGCGTATCTTCCTGTCTATTAGGACATCAGGTTCGTTATGACGGAGGGCACAAGTACGATGCCTGGATCGTGGAGACTCTGGGTCAATTTGCAGAGTTTGTACCGGTGTGTCCGGAAGCGGGTTGCGGACTTCCCATCCCCCGAGAGGCCATGCGTCTGGTGGGCAGCAAAGAAGACTATCGTCTGCTCACCAATAAGACCGGGATTGATCACACCGACAAGATGCTGGCTTTTTGTGCCCCCACAATCGCCAGGCTCAAAGAGGAAGATCTTTGTGGCTATATCTTCAAGAGCAAATCTCCCTCCAGCGGGATGGAACGCGTAAAGATCTATCCAGCTCAGGGTGGACCTGCCGCCAAGACCGGAGTCGGCATCTTTGCCCGGGAGTTTATGCAAGCATTCCCCTTGCTGCCGGTGGAAGAAGAGGGTAGATTGCACGATGCCCGCCTGCGCGAGAACTTTATCGAACGCATATTCATCATGCAGCGCTGGCGTCAGCTGAAATCTCACCAGCCCAAAGCGGGTGATCTGGTGAGATTTCACACCATCCACAAATACCTGATCATGGCACATAGTCCCCAGCACTATCGCGAGATGGGCAAGCTGGTGGCAGAACTGAAAAAGCAGCCGTTTGAGGACATCCTGAAGCGTTACTGCGAGCTTTTGATGACAGCCTGCAAGCGTCATGCCACTGTGGCCAAACAGCAAAATGTATTGCTGCATATACTGGGTTATTTCAAGCAGGATCTGGACGCCGTGGAAAAGCAGGAATTGATCGAGATCATCTCGCAATATCGGGATGGCTTGATTCCCCTGATCGTTCCCATCACCCTGATCAATCACTACGTGCGCAAATATGATCAGGAGTATCTCGCCGATCAGGTGTATCTGCATCCGCATCCCATAGAGCTCAAACTGCGCAATCACGTGTAAATATAGCATATATGGGCGTGGCTACCCGGACTTCAGACTGCCAAAACCAGGCTCTGAGGCATTTTTCATTTGACAATTCGGGATCACTTGGAATTTATCGTTCACATTGGTTTTGGTTCCCAAATTGTGTGTGTGACGGACTCATGGCCAAAAGCTAAGAACAAAGGAAACGCTATGCAAAACGACTTTTCTCAGCTTGATGCAATCTTCAGGGCTTACAAATCCAAGCCCGGAATCCTAATTCCCTTGTTGCAAGAGGTGCAAAACCAGCTTGGTTACCTTTCCAAAGATGCCATGCGCTATGTGGCGGAGCAGATGCAAATCCCTGCTGCAGATATATATGGCGTTGCCACCTTTTATTCTATGTTCAAACTCAAGCCTCAGGGCAAGCATATCATCCGTGTCTGCAAAGGCACGGCCTGTCATGTCTCAGATGCAGACGGGATCAAGACCGCTCTGAAGAATGCCTTGCAGCTGGAAGGCGAGGAAGACACTACCAAAGACATGAATTTCACCTTGATGGAAGTGGCGTGCCTGGGCTGCTGTTCTTTGGCTCCAGTGATCATGATCGATGATACCACTTTTGGTAAACTCACGCCGGAAGCCATCCCCGGGATCCTGGAACGCTTTGCTTATGTGGAGGACAAATGAGTGAGATCACAGTAAAAGTAGGATTGGCCAGTTGTGGCGTAGCTGCAGGTGCCATGGAGGTCTTTGAAGTATTGGAAGATCACCAGAAAGGTGGCGCAGACTTCAAGCTGATGCGCACCGCCTGCATCGGGATGTGTTTTGAAGAGCCGATCGTGGAATTGAGCGGCTCGGAGCTGGGGCGGATCAGTCTGGGCAAGGTTTCCCCCGACAAGATCATGGACTATGTGGAAGACTATCGCCAGGGTAAGATCCCCAAGGCAAATGTGATCCTGGCCGAAAAGATAGAGGGCAGCCGCAATAGCCTCTTGCAGGGGCAGACCCGGATTGTCTTGCGCAATTGTGGCGTGATCGATCCCAAGTCTTTGGCAGATTACGAAGCCCATGGCGGATATACCGCGCTCAAAAAAGCTCTTGCCCAAAGTCCAGAGGAGATCGTGGAAGCAGTCAAGGCTTCCGGGCTGCGAGGTCGCGGCGGAGCAGGATTTCCCACCGGCTTGAAATGGAGCTTTGCCGCCCGTGCCAAGGGTGACAAAAAGTATGTGGTCTGCAATGCCGACGAAGGAGATCCTGGTGCATTTATGGACCGCAGCACCCTGGAAGGGGATCCGCATAATGTGATCGAAGGCATGATCATCGGGGCCTATGCCATGGGAGCCGATGAAGGATACATCTATTGCCGGGCTGAATATCCGATGGCGATTGCGCATCTCAAGCTGGCTATCACCGCAGCAGAAAAGAAAGGCTATCTGGGCCAGAAGATTATGGGCACGGATTTCAATTTTGAACTACACATCAAGGAGGGCGCTGGAGCCTTTGTCTGCGGGGAAGAAACCGCCCTCATGCAATCCATAGAAGGCAAACGTGGCATGCCCACCATCCGGCCCCCCTTTCCAGCAGAAAGCGGATTGTGGGGATGTCCCACCAATATCAACAACGTGGAAACCTGGGCTAATATTACCTGGATCATCAATCATGGTGCGGAAGAATTTCGCAAGATTGGCACCGAAAAATCTCCCGGAACCAAGGTCTTTGCCCTGGCGGGGAAGATTGCCGGCAGTGGCTTGATCGAAGTGCCCATGGGCATCCCGCTCAAGGATATCATCTATCAGGTGGGCGGCGGCATGAAGACCGACAAGCCCTTCAAAGCCGTGCAGATGGGAGGTCCCTCCGGCGGCTGCATCCCTGCTTCATTGCTGGATACCATCGTGGATTACGATTCCATCAATGCCACCGGGGCGATCATGGGTTCCGGCGGTATGGTGGTGATGGATAGCGGCACCTGCATGGTCGATGTGGCACGCTTT
This sequence comes from uncultured Candidatus Cloacimonadota bacterium, assembly GCA_964501025.1. Classification (GTDB taxonomy): domain Bacteria; phylum Cloacimonadota; class Cloacimonadia; order Cloacimonadales; family Cloacimonadaceae; genus UBA5456. The sequence continues at coordinate 6,392 of CAZCRD010000039.1, forward strand.
TTCCTCAATTTCACCCAAAACGAATCCTGCGGGAAGTGCACCTTTTGCCGCATCGGCACCAAGCGCATGCTCGAGATCTTGACCCGCATCACCGAGGGCAAAGGCGAGCTGGAAGATATCGCCAAGCTGGAAGAACTGGCCACCAATATCATCAAAGGCTCACTGTGTGGATTGGGGCAGACGGCTCCCAATCCGGTGCTGACCACTTTGCGCTATTTCAAGGATGAATATCTGGCGCATATTCAGGATAAACGCTGTCCCGCCGGGGTGTGTACTGCCCTGATCAAATATGAGATCATCGCCGAAAAGTGCATAGGCTGCACTGCCTGTGCACGCAAGTGTCCGGTTTCCTGCATATCCGGCAAGATCAAAGAACCGCATGTAATCGATCAAGATAAATGCATCCACTGCGGAGCCTGCTACACGGCCTGTAAATTTGATGCGATCAGCAAAGGATGAGCCAAATGGAAGTAGTATTAAACGGAAGAATCATCGACGCCCCCGAAGGAATCACGATATTGGACCTCGCCCGACGCGAGGGTATAGAAATCCCCACCTTGTGTCATGATCAGGAGCTGGCACCTTATGGCTCCTGCTGGGTCTGTGCCGTGCAGGTGGAAGGCAGAAGAGGATTTGTTACCTCCTGCGGCACCAAACTCATGCCCGGCATGCAGATCACCACAGATAGTGAGGAGATCCACGCTGCCCGCAAGATGGCTCTGGAACTGCTGATCAGCAACCACTATGCGGATTGCGAAGCACCCTGTAAGCTCGCCTGTCCGGATCAGGTGGACATCCAGAGCTATGTCTCCCTGATCGCCAATGGCAAATATCACGAAGCCGTGAAAGTGATCAAAGATAAGCTGCCCATGCCGCTCTCCATCGGCCGGGTGTGTCCTGCCTTTTGTGAAGAAGAATGCCGGCGGCAACTGGTGGATGATCCCATCGCCATCCGACAGCTCAAACGCTTTGCTGCCGACGAGGATCTGAATGATGTATGGCAATACACCCCGGAAAGAAAAGCTCTAAATGGCAAAAAAGTAGCCATCATCGGTGGCGGCCCCAGCGGTCTGACCTGCGGATATTACCTTAGCTTTGAGGGTTTTGAGGTGGATCTCTTTGAAGCCGAAGCGGCCTGTGGCGGCTGGCTGAGATATGGCATTCCCGAATATAGACTGCCCAAAGCTATCCTCGATAAAGAGATTGCTCTCATGCAAAGTGGGGGGATGCAGATACACTATGGACAGACTCTGGGAAAAGATCTGGTGCTCAGGGAATTAGCCAAAGACTATGATGCCGTATATCTGGCTTTGGGAGCGCAAAATGCGGTCCCCATGCCCGTTCCTGGCAGCGACCTTACCGGCTGCTATCTGGGTGTGGATTTCCTCAAAGCGCATGCCAAAGGAAATACTCCCGAACTGGGGCAAAAAGTAGCCATCGTGGGCGGGGGAAATACCGCCATTGATTGCGCCAGAACGGCGATCCGCCTCGGTGCTGAGGTGAGCATCATCTACCGCCGCACCAAGAGCGAAATGCCGGCTGAAGATTTTGAGATCGAAGCTGCTGAACATGAGGGAGTGAAGTTTCATTTCCTCTGCAATCCTGTGGAATATCAGGGAGAAGATGGCAAGCTGCATACAGTGAAGATCGAGAAGATGCGCCTGGGTGAGCCGGATAAAAGCGGAAGAAGACGTCCGCAACCCACCGGTGAATTCTTCACAGAGAGCTACGACAGCATCATTGCCGCCATCTCTCAGGTGCCGGAAGTGAGCGCATTTGCCCAGCCCGAAAATGAGGTGGAAGGTAAAACTCTGCCCATCTCGCGCTGGCAGACGGCGATCGTGGACACCGAAACCATGTATAGCGGAATTGCCAACATCTTTGCCGGAGGTGACTTTCAACGCGGTGCCGCAACTGCGATCGAAGCCATTGCAGATGGACGCAAGGCTGCAGAAGCCATTCAGAGCTATCTCCTGGAAGACAGGCTGCCCACGCCGAAATTCATCTTTGATGCCAAGAAAGGCAAAAAGGTCAAAGATGTCTCGCCGGAAGAATATAAGATCTACGCTACCAGTCCCCGTCAGAAAATGCCGGAAATCCCTCTGAAAGAGGCGATCAGCTCTTTCAAAGAGGTGGAGACCGGCTTTACTGAGGTGCAGGCCAGAGCAGAAGCCTCCCGCTGTGTGGAATGCGGCTGTCAGGTCAACGATACCTGTGCACTCAGAAGCTACTGCAGCCAGTATGAAGTGGATATGGATCGCTTTTTGGGCAGCATCTCCCGCCATCCCATTGACTATAGCCACCCCTTTATCCTGCGGGATGCCAATAAGTGTATCAATTGCGGGCGCTGCATCCGCACCTGCGCTGAGATTCAGGGTGCCAATGTGCTGGGCTTCATCTATCGGGGATTTGCGGCGATAGCAGCCCCAGAATTTGGTGAATCCCTCACTGCCACCGGCTGTTTGTCCTGTGGCAAGTGCATCGATGTCTGTCCGGTGGGAGCCCTGGTGGAGCGGAATCTGCATTACAAGCTGAATCCGCTTCCCAAAGAGGATGTCTTGCAAAATTGTGGTCTCTGCGGAGTTGCATGCGAGATCCAGGCCGAAGTCCAGGCCAACGAAATCGTCAGAATCACTACCCCGGAAAAACAGCCCGGATTCAATGGCAAGAACCTCTGCTTCAAAGGACGCTTTGGCTGGCAGCTTACAAAGGAAAAGCTGAGTTTACCTTTGGTCAAATATCAGGGTAGTTACAAAGAAATCAACTGGCTGGAAGCGCTGGAAGTCTTACAGACCCGCCTCAAATTGACAGGCAGCCACAGCGTCGAGATCACCCCTCACCTCAGCTGTGAAGAGCTATTGATCGCGCAGAGAATCGCCTCAAGCCTGGAAGTGCCTCTGACCACCGACCGCAAGTACTTTGCCTTTAGCGATGGCTGGCTGGATCTGGTGCCCAAAGAGGATGCGCTGGGTTTGCTGCAGGATTATGCCGAATATGTGATCGTGGGAGAGCTAAACCGTACCCTGCTCAGCTTGATCAGGCTGCAGCAGCGCCAGGGCAAAAAGCTAACTCTGGTTTCATATCCAGAAGATGCAGCCTTTGCCAGATTTGCCGATCTCAGCCAGAAGACACTCAAAAACCTGCAACCGGCAGAGGGTCAGCTCTTTATCTACAACCAAAATCGGATATCTGAGGCTGAGGCCGCCGCGATCTGGAAGCTGGCAGGAGCCACAAACCGCATTTTGGTGACCACGGACTATATGAATCATGGTGGATTTTTGAGCATGAACGCCAAGCCGGTGCCATACTCTCAGGTGGATTTTGCGCTCTGCTTTGGCCAGGTGCCTGCTGCCAAAGCCGGATTCAAGGTAGCCATCACGCCTTACCTCCCGGAAAGTACCAGGGCGGATCTGATCCTGCCGGCACCGAGTTTTCTGGAGCTTGAAGCCTGTGCTATCGGAGACAATGGGAAGATCTCCCGCTTCGTGAATCCCGCTAAGTCCAATATCATCAACGAACTGCTACGCATCTTCTATAGCCTGAAATGGATCCCGCCCACTACCGCCGATCTACCGCATTGGAATAATCTGGCGGAAGAAAAGCTGAAGCAAATGGGACAGCGCAGACCTGCCGAGTATGACGCTTTGCCGGAAAGATCCTTCAGAGAGAGCCCTGAGCCTTCTGATGCGACGATCGCGAGATATATGGATGCTCTGTACAATTTGCGTACCAAGCCCGTACAATTCTAACTACAATGCGATCTACTGCCCCGCAGCAATGCGGGGCTTGTAGTATGATGATTACTATTATCGTGTCAAGCTTGGGCTGCCAGATCGGAAGTTTGGCAGCCCAGGCTCTCCACGAGATGGAATCCTTGACAGCAAGCCAGAGTCAAACATAGTGTTACAAAACACCCGCAAAGCGATTATCATGTTTACATAAAGAGCTAAAACCAGTAATTCTGAGTCTGATATAGCATCATGAACTTCAGGCTGAGCATGAACAAAGGAGAAATGTATATGCGTATCATCATGTTTACCATACTACTTATGTTGATAATATCTACCTTGATTGCCAATGACATTCAGGGAGATCTGGCCACCATGGAATTGGGAGAAAGACCTTTTATCGATATCCGGCAGATAGATGAAGGCGCCATGCAGCCAGGCCTGCTCCGGATCCAGCTGCACAGAGCTTTTTCCAATCACCTGAGTACTCTGGCAGAAGACAATGGCCAGATCGCTTCCTTTGAGCTGTCTGAGCTGGATGAATTGAATCTGCAGCTGGGCATTAGCCGGATCACCAGGCTGTTTGCTTCTCCCGCACTCAACAAAGATTTTAGCTGGCGACACCGGCAGTGGGGACTTGATCTCTGGTTTGAATTGCACTTCGAAAACCCCCGGGACCTGCGGGAGATGGTGCTGGCATATCGCGAGCTGGATAGCATCGTCAGCTGGGCTGAGCCTGTTTACAAAAAGCGTCTTACCTGGACCCCCAATGACCCATATTATGGCAATCAATGGCATTATCACAATACCGGTCAACAGGGCGGCACGGTAGATAAGGACATCGATCTCCCCGAAGCCTGGAATCTGGAAAAAGGGCATCCGGATGTGATCGTGGCTATCATCGATGGCGGGATCCAGACCAATCATCCCGATCTGAGTGCCAATATCTGGAGTAGTGTGGGCTACAACTTTGTGGATGATAATAGCACAATAGTTCCTCACGATCACGGCACGCATGTGGCCGGTACGGTGGCTGCAGTGAATAACAACAGCACCGGAGTAGCCGGAATAGCCGGAGGATCAAACAGTGGCGACGGCGTCAGGCTGATGTCTTGTCAGGTATTTACAAATACCAGCAGTGGCGGATTTCACCTGGCTCCGATCTATGCCGCGGATAATGGTGCAGCCATTTCTCAGAATAGCTGGGGTTACGAGGATGAAGGAGTATACAACCAGGCCGAGCTCACTGCCATAGATTATTTCAATGCCAATGGCGGCGGGAGCATAATGAATGGCGGCATCACCATTTTTGCCGCAGGTAACGATAATGACAATGGAGCCTGGTATCCCGCTTACTACAGTGGAGCCTTTTCTGTGGCCGCCACAAACAACCAGGACATCAGGTCATATTATTCAAATTATGGCACTTGGGTCGATGTCTCCGCTCCCGGTGGCGAAACCAACAGCGTGGGGCAAAGAGGTGTCTTGAGCACTGTCACAGGTAGCGGATATTCATATTATCAAGGCACTTCCATGGCTTGTCCACATGTTTCCGGTGTAGTGGCTCTGGTGCTTTCTTTGGCACATCGCAATAGTCTCTTTATCAGCAATACCGATCTCAAAGCTCTCATCAAAGATAGCACGGACGATCACTATGGCGTAAACCCATCTTATATAGGGCAATTAGGCACAGGCAGAGTAAATGCCTATGCCGCCTTGATGAGCCTGGATCTGGGTCAACCCTCGGTGCAGATCACCAATCCTGCTCCGGGCAGTGTATTGGATGCCGGTAGTGCAATCAGCGTGCAAGTCGATGCCAGCGATAGCGATGGCAGCATCGTCAGGGTGGAATTCTTTGTGGATGACACTCTGATGCACACAGATCTCAGCAGCCCCTACTCCTGGCTATGGGATACCGATGGCTATGCTACCGGTAGCTATGAACTCAAAGCAGAAGCTGTGGACAACGAAAATCAGCGGGCAGAGTATAGCATGGAAGTCTTTTTGCTGGCAGCTGCTCAGGAAGGTTTTGAATCTGGAAGTTTGAACGCCTATAACTGGATAAACAATAGTCCCAGCCCCTGGACGGTTCAAGGTACACAGGCTTTCAGTGGCAGCTTTGCCGCCCAAAGTGGCAGCATCTCTGATAACCAAAGCAGCACACTCAGCATTAGTCTGGATATCCTCAGCCCGGGTGAGATCGTATTTGCCCGCAAAGTGTCCTCCGAGGAAAATTACGATTTCCTGGAGTTTTACATCGATGATGAGTTAGAAGCATCATGGTCTGGTGAGCAGGACTGGGTTTTGCTCAGCTATCCAGTCGCAGCTGGCAGCAGAACTTTTAGCTGGACTTATAGCAAAGATATGTCTGTCTCAAGTGGTGAAGATGCTGCCTGGATTGACCACATCATCTTTCCTGAAGTGGCCGGAGCACCACAGATAACTCTTAGTGACGATGAACTCAATACCACCCTGGCTCCTGATACCCAAGATTATCAGAGCTTTACGCTCGGCAATTCCGGAGAAAGCCCGCTTCATTTCAGCATCTCGATGCAAGAGCTTTCCCGATCCCGCAGCATCGAGGGCAGCACCCTGAGTTTGGATCTGCCCGAATACAGCCCCGGCACGACTCTTGACCTGATCTTCAGTGTCCATAATGCCAGCTCAGACGACGAATGGCTCACCGATGTAGTAATCCACTTTCCGGCAGGAGTATCAGTGAATAGCGTCTCAGACTTTGTGGGTGGTTCTGGCGGTGACATGAGTCCGGACCAGATCAGCGGGGATGGCATCACCATCACCTGGCACGGCTCAGCAAGCAATGGATTTGGATACATTCATCCGGACGAGAGTGCAGAGGGCATCGTGAATGTCAGCATCAGTCCGGCTCTTTTTGGCGAGCTGGGTTTTCCTTACGAAATTCATGGTGATATCTATGGAGGAGAACCTCACAGCCTCTATGGCACCATCACGGTCCCGCAGGAAGTGCCTCCGATCAGCTGGCTCTCGCTTTCTACCCAGGCCGGGAGTGTGGCTCCCTCAGCGGATCTCCAGATTGATGTAGCTTTTGATGCCAGCGATTTGGAGATTGGCAATTATGCAGCAGTACTAAATATTTCTTCCAATGATCCGTCCCAGCCCAACCAAGAGATCGAAGTATATCTGGAAGTGGCAGAACCCAATACGGCTCCTACGCTGCAGCTCCCGGATAGCTTTAGCTTTGATATGAACGATGTCCTGATCGTGGACTTTGCTCCCTTTGTGAACGATGATGAAGGGGACGAGCTGTATCTGTCCGGAGCAGGAGGAAGCAACGTTCTGTATAGCATCGACAATCTCGAAGTCACATTTGAAGCGACTCCGGATTGGTATGGCTCCGAAGTTCTCACCTTTAGCATCAGCGATGGCGAGCTGGAAGATTCGGATACAGTTATGATCATTGTAAACCGGGTGATTACAGAGCTGGATAGCCCGGAGCTAACCATCTTCAGAGACGTGGATGGCATTTTGCTGGCCTGGAATAGCGTGGCAGATGCCAATAGCTACGATATCTATCGCAGCATGGATCCGGAGCAGGGTTTCGCATACCTGGCCAACACACCGGGGCTCAGCTATCTGGATCAAGATGCAAACAGCAAAGCCTTTTATCGGGTGATTGCAGTCTATGAGGAAGCGGCTAAATAAAGCAAGAGCAATCCAAAAGAAACTGTAAACCAGCATTTAGAAGAAAACGGAGCTTGCCCGAAGCTCCGTTTCTTGTGCTAAATCTCCCTGGTTCCAAGGCAGGATGCCTCAGCTTGTTCCCGCCGCTTATCGCTACTATAAAAAGCTAATACAAAGCCGTAATCAAGCCATGAGCATGGGAAAATTACGGCTTGATATCGGGCTGGTTCAGGCCTGGGCAATCAGGAGCCCCTGCGGGATTATTGCGGCACTTACACTCCCCTATTACTTCGCCTCAATAGCAGAAATGCAGCTTTAATCAGCTAAAACAAGCCTGAGATATTGCCGTCGTGTTCCACATCGATGGCATTGGCACTGGGTTTTTTGGGCAGCCCCGGCATCCGCATGATGTCACCGGTGATGGGTACCAGAAATCCAGCGCCGCTGGCGATGAGGATTTCGCGCACAGTGACCAGAAAGTCTTTGGGACGGCCGATCAGCTCGGGATTGTCGGACAGCGATTTCTGGGTCTTGGCTATGCAGATCGGCAGTTTGTCAAAACCGTATTTCTTGATCTTCTTCAGGTCGGTTTTGGCATCTGCGGTATAGTCCACTTTTTGAGCGCCGTAAATCTCGGAAGCGATGGTGAAGATCTTGTCTTCCACCGGGCTATCCCAATCGTACAAGCCGCGATATTGACATACCTCAGAATCCACCATGTCCACCACTTTTTCCGCCAGTTCCAGGCCGCCTTCGGAGCCCTTGGCAAAGTAATCCACCACACTAAATTCAGAGCCGGATTGGTGGATAAAATCGGTCACGATCTTGATCTCTTCCTCAGTGTCGGTGGGGAAGCGGTTGATCGCCACGATGGATTTCATGCCAAACTTGGTGATGTTTTCCAGATGCTTTTCCAGATTGACCAGACCTCTACTCACAGCTTCAGGATCTGGGGTGGAGAGCTCTTTTATCTTCACTCCGCCATGAACTTTCAAGGCCCTCACGGTCGCCACCAGGACTACGGCACTGGTGCAAAAGCCGCCATATTTGCAGACCAGATCAAAGAACTTCTCTGCGCCCAGATCAAAGCCAAATCCGGCTTCGGTAACCACATAGTCGCTGAGCCTGAGGGCTGCCTTGGTCGCCAGGATGCTATTGGCACCCTGGGCGATATTGGCAAAGGGTCCACCATGCACAAAGGCGGGGGTATTTTCGGTGGTTTGCACGATATTGGGCTTGAGAGCATCCTTGAGCAGAGCTGCGATTGCCCCTTCAAAGCCAAGCTGTGCCACACTCACCGGTTCGCCGCTATAGGATAGCCCAACCGTGATCTTGCCGATGCGCTCTTTGAGCTCGTCCATATTGTTGGAAAGACACAAAATCGCCATGATCTCACTGGCTGGGGTAATGTCAAAGCCATCTTCACGGGGAAATCCCTGCTTTCTGCCACCCAGACCGATCACGATGTCCCGCAGCATGCGGTCATTCACATCCACCACCCGCTTCCAGCTGATGCGTCGGGGATCGATCCCCAGTTCATTGTTAAAGTATATATGATTGTCCACCAGGGCAGCGAGGGTGTTGTTGGCAGCAGTGATGGCATGGAAATCTCCGGTAAAATGCAGATTGATATCTTCCATGGGCAGCACCTGAGACCAGCCACCTCCTGCGGCTCCACCTTTGATGCCAAAGACCGGACCCAGGGAGGGCTCACGCAGGGCCACGATAGACTTTTTGCCGAGTCTGTTTATGGCTTGAGAGAGTCCGATGGATACCGTGGTCTTGCCTTCGCCGGCAGGCGTGGGTGTGATGGCAGAGACCAGGATCAGTTTTCCCGTGGGGTTGTTTTCATTGGCAAAGAGGGCGGAATAGCGGATCTTTGCCTTGTATTCACCATGGTGGTCCAGGTCTTGGGGAGTAAGACCTATTTTTGCCGCAATCTCATCAATGGGTTTGAGCTTGGTAAGGTGTCCTATTTCAAGATCTGAGAGCATATTTGCCTCCTCGGCGGTAGTTAGCTTTTTACTGAGAATTTAATCAGATTTTGAGAAAGGGCAAATCATAGAACATCAGCTGGAAGCGGATGGCTACACAGGTTTTGCTTTGAACAGGGTGATGGCTCCTGCCACAGCCGGAATCAGATCATGAAAAAAGAACAGGGTAAGCGTGGCGGCCACGGCTTGTTCTGAACTGAAATTGAAAGCTTCCAGGAAGTGGATGGCAAAGCCCTCTCTCAAACCCAGTCCAGAGATGGTGATGGGAATGGAATTGGATACATTCGTCAATGCCATGCCCAGCCAGGTGTCCAGCGCTGAGATCACGCCCAGGTGATTCAAGATTATATAGTATTGCAGATACATGAGCAGAGTATTGGCGATCTGCAACAGCATCATCTTGGGTGCTTGCAGGCCATAAGGAGGCAGGTGTTGCTTGAGCCTGGCATTGAACTTCATGATCAAGGCAGCCCAAAGCGGTAAAAAAGCGGCAAACAGGATCAGGATGATGCGAATAATCAGGCTTAAGGAGGGGAAAAAGAAAAAGGCAGCGAGGGAGGCAAAGGTCCAGGTAGCCCAAGTCATAAACAGACGCTCGGCACTGGTGGCGATCAATGAGGCCAAAAGACTGGTATTTTTCAGGTAAAAGATCTTGGCAAAAGAGGCATGTCCCCCGGGGATTACAAAGCGGAGGGGCAAAGCCACCAGATAGGAAGACAGCAACTGCCGCTGATCAAAAATATAGCCGGGATTGAGATGCAAGGCACAACGCCAGTTTTGCAACTGCACAAAGTGCCGTACAAGGGATAGAGCCATGATGGCAAAAGTACTGAGTAAGGGAAGATTGGATGCTTGCCGGTAAGCGGTGCGCAGATCAATCCTGCTGAAGATCAGATACAGCAGAGCCAGTGTGAAAACTAACTTGAAGACATAGCTCAGACGCTTGAAGAGCGGTGATTTCTCGCTGCGGATCAGCTCATAAATTCGGCCAAACAACGCTCAAATACCTCTTGGATTAGCTCTTGCGGGGGAGTCTTGATCTGACCGGATTCCATCAAGGATTGGCACAAAGCGCGGGTGGCTCTGATCTCCTTCAAAGCTTGCTCAAAGACCTCGTCCCGGCTCATCTTGATTCTGGCCAGGCCTTCAGCTACCGCTTGGGCTGCCACATCCGCCGCTACATGGGCAAAGACCTCTGTCTCGTCCATGGTGGGGATGATGCTGGTTTCCGAGATTCCCCGTCGCTGGGCAAAATCTGCCAGCGAATGTGCCGCCGCGATCGCCATGGAATCCGTGATCTTACGGGCTTGCACCAGCAGCACTCCTTTGAGGATGCCGGGGAAGCCCACGGAGTTGTTTACCTGATTGGGAAAGTCTCCGCGTCCGGTGGCCACGATGCGAGCGCCGGCTTGATGAGCGTCAAAAGGATAGATCTCGGGCACCGGATTGGCACAGGCAAAGACGATGGCATCAGCAGCCATGAGCTGGATCCACTCTGGCTTGATGGTGCCAGGTCCGGGGGTGGATAGGGCGATCAGGATATCTGCGCCCTTCATCGCTTCGGTCATGGTATTGAGTTTGGCAGGATTAGTCTTTTTTGCCAGCTGCCACTGCTTGAATTTTGCGGGATTATCCCGAATATCATGTCTGTCCTGGTGCAGGGCACCTTTACTGTCAAAGAGGATCAGATGCTTTGGCAACAGCCCTTCCTGCAGCAGAAAACTGGCGATCGTGCTATTGGAGGCGCCGCAACCATAGAGCACCGCCCGGGTTTGCCCAAACTCACGCCCGGTTAGCTGCAGGGCATTGATCACCCCGGCCAGGGTCACACAAGCTGTGCCTTGAGCATCGTCATGCCACACCGGGATCTGGCAGCTTTCGCGCAGCTCATCCAGGACCCGGTAGCAATTGGGCTGGGAGATATCCTCCAGATTCACAGCGCCCACACTGGGCTCCAGCATTTTCACAAAATCGATCAGCTTTTGGGCCTCCGGTTTGCCTGTGGCATCGCGGTCATTCACGCATAGTGCGATCGCATCGCAGGCTCCGAGATACTTCATCAGCATGGCTTTGCCTTCCATCACTCCCAGTCCCCCCGGGGGAGTGCAATCACCATCTCCCAGTACCCGGGTGCTATCCGACACCACAGCCACGAGATTGCCCCGGTTTGAAAGCCGGTAGGAAAGGTCGTTGTCATCTCTGATGCTGGTGGAAACCCTGGATACACCGGGTGTGTACCAGACGTTGAACCAGTTGAAACCGTAGATTCCAGCTTTGGGGATGCACTGCATCTTGCCGGTGTAAAAGGCGTGCATTTGTTCCGAGAGTTGCTTGAGGAATGAGGTCTGGGCTGCGGCTACTTCAGTTTCCGGCAATCTTGCGCGAAACATATCTCCCAGATTGGATAGATCCAGCTTGAGCTTATTCATATAAGGTTCCTTCAGGTAGCTTTTGGAGGACAATATGGGAGGTGGAATATTTGTCAAGGCCGACGTGAGACATCCTCCACTTCAGGAGTGTATAGCAAAACCCCTCGCAGGAAGCAAGGGGCTTTGGCATAGAGAGAATCAGGGCATCAGCCCAGTTGTTTGATCACAGCTTTGCCGGGGGAATATGCGACTTCACCCAGCTCTTCTTCGATGCGGAGCAGCTGGTTGTATTTGTCCACGCGTTCACTGCGGGAGATGGATCCGGTCTTGATCTGACCGGTATTCATGGCTACCGCGAGATCGGCGATAAAGGTATCGCCAGTTTCCCCGCTGCGGTGCGAAACCACACAGCTCCAGCCTGCTTTGTGAGCGGTATTGATGGCTTCAATGGTCTCGGTCACGCTGCCGATTTGATTGAGCTTGATCAGCACCGAATTTGCCACTTTTTCAGCAATACCTTTGCGGATGAGCTGGGGATTGGTGACCAGCAGGTCGTCTCCCACGAGCTGGATCTTCTTACCCAGCCGTTCGTTATGCAATTTCCATCCGGCCCAGTCGTTTTCTGCCAGGGCGTCTTCCAGAGAGCAGATCGGGTATTTTTCGATCAAGCCTTCATAGTAATCGATCAGTTCTTCACTGCTGAGCTCTTTGCCATCGATAGCGTATTTACCGTCTTTTTGCACAAAAGAAGAGGCGGCGGCATCAAGAGCGATATAGATGTCCTCACCGGGTTTGTAGCCGGCCCTGGTGATGGCTTCCACGATCACGATCAGGGCCTCTTCATTGGACGAGAGGTTTGGCGCAAAGCCGCCTTCATCGCCCACCGAAGTGGCAAGACCACGTCCTTTGAGAATAGCTTTCAGAGCGTGAAAGACCTCGGCATTCATGCGCAGAGCTTCGCGGAAGCTGGTCGCACCCAGAGGCATCACCATAAATTCCTGAATATCCACGTTGTTATCAGCATGTTCCCCGCCATTGATGATATTGCTCATCGGCACTGGCAGGGTGAGGGCATTGACTCCGCCCAGATAGCGGTAAAGCGGGAGATCCAGCTCGATGGCGGAAGCGCGGGCTGCAGCCATGGATACCGCCAGGATAGCATTAGCGCCCAGCTTGGCCTTATTGTCGGTGGCATCCAGCTCCAGCATCATTGTGTCCAGTGTGGCCTGCTGCAGGGATTCCATACCGATGAGTTCCGGGGCGATGATCTCGTCGATGTTTTGCACCGCTTTGAGCACGCCTTTACCATTGTAACGACTCTTATCGCCATCACGCAGTTCGATGGCTTCCCGTTCTCCGGTGGAAGCGCCACTGGGCACTCCCGCACGGGCGATCACGCCGCTTTCCAACTGAATATCTGCTTCCACGGTGGGGTTGCCACGGGAATCTAAAATCTCGCGTCCTTTGATATATATTATTTCGGACATTCTTCCTCCTGTTTGGGACTTTTTTCTTTTTTTGAGTGCGGGACCAGCGTTTTTGCGAGTCTCGCCGGATATAAGATACGCTTTTTCATGGCCTCAGGCAAGCTCTGCAAGCAGGGCTTCCAGCAGGATTACCGCTTGGGAGATGCAATTTGGGCAGTGGGCAGCAAAACGCCCCTGTGCTTCCGCTTGCTCTCTGCCTTCGGGCTCGGAGATATCCACTCCCAGGATCTCTTTGCAATCATTTGCGCCGATCACTTTCTTCCAGCGGGCCAAGAATTCTATGGTCAAGTTTTTCACCTGCTCTTTCCTGTCAACATCTGCTTCAGCAAATCCCTGGGCTAGCCCCAGCACCATCAAAGCACCAGTCAAAGCTCCGCAGGTGGCAGCCATGCGCATGCCACCGCCAAAGGAAGACGCCAGCTTCAGCGCCAGATGTTCGCTCAGCCCATAATCCTCAGCGAAGACGCACAGCACACTCTGGGCGCAGTTAAAGCCCTGCTCATGCTTGATATTGGCGAGCTGTTCCCGGCTCATACCCATCTCTTACTTGAGCACCATGATCTTGCGGCTGAAAGCCGGCTGATCGGCACTTTCGAGGCGCAGCATATAGATGCCGCTGCCCACCGCCTGGCCTCTGCTATCCAGCCCACGCCATTCATAGTTGTCACCGGTAAGCAGGGTGCTAAATACTTGCTGACCGCGGATGTTGTACACCTTGAGTTTGGGATTTACCAGATTCTTGCTTTCCAGCCTCAGCGCAGTACCCTTGCGAAAATTCACCGGATTGGGATAAATCATCAGCTCAGGCTGTTGCAGCAAATCCTGGTTGGAAACAGGGAAATTGACGGTCACGGTATTACTGGGCTGGGAATCATTTGTCCCATCTGTAGCTCTTACCCAAAAATCCACCAGTCCAGAGCCGGTCATGCCTTGCAGCAAACAGGAAGCTTGTCCCAAAGGGATGGTATAGAGCAGCTCAACCGGCCCGCCCAAGGCTTGCATAAAGATCTGGTAAGATTCATATTCCACCCCGCTAAAGGCTGGAGCTTGCCACCACAGATAGATGTCAAAAGCCTGTTCACCCAGATCATCACTATGAATCCTGAGCTCATGAGGTTCAGTGCTATTTGCTCGATGATAGTACCTGCTTACTCCTTGCTCAGCTTGCTCCAATTCCAGATACCGCTCAGCAAAGCCAGCTTCATCAAAGAGATAGGTCCTTTGATATTCATCGTCTGAGAACTGTTGTCTGAGGATATTCCCCTCGGAGCTCATCGTCACATAAGTATATCTGCCGTCGTCGTCAATCTTGCATTGCACGGTGTTTTGTATGGGTAAGCCATTATGAACATAGTTCTGAGTCCAGGTATCATCATGCTCGATATTAGCGAGTCTTTGATAATGCTGTCCAAGGCCAAAATTTACTTCATGCCAGCCAGTTTCATCACGGTATAAATGTCTGTAGATATAGCGGGAATCACCTTCATCGTAAAAGTAATCCACGGTGTCGATGTTGAAGACCAAAAAGCCGTGAGATATCGGGAATACTTCATGATCTTCTATCAGCTCAGGCTCGCCGGTAATCTCCACCTCATAATGCTGCCAGGCATCGATATAGATATCGTCGAGCTCGATTTCTTCTCCTGCTGTGGGATCATAAGATGCAGGATCGTCCAGTCCACCAGCCGCTGCCCAGATCTCCCGCTGTGGATCCACTGCGGTGATCAAGGCAAAGAACTCCACATCTATCTCACTTTCGATGCTAAAGGGATTGGTCTGCAGGATGTGCGATTCCACGATCTCCCCGCTCTGGATGTCCACCAGTAGCAATTGCAATTCATGGGGATCCAAGGCAGGATAATCTTGAGTGTCTCTTTGGTATGCACCGGTGATATTGGTGCTTTCTTGTTCTTGCCACCAGGGCTCAAAATCCACCAAAGGCAGATTTCCGGCGTCATTGTGATCTGTGATGCCCACTTCGATAACGTCAGCGCTATAAGCTCCCCAGTCGTTATTCTCTGCTTTGATGACGTTTTCGCTTTGGGAATAGCTGGCGCAAACCACCGAGTGCAGGATGCCACTGCCATCGACATTGTTTTGAATCACATTCATGCCGTGTGCCCAAGGGTGATTTTCTGTGAGATCTCCCAGAACCGGCATGGCGTTTGTGGTAATGTAAAATCCGGTAAAGTTCCCGGTCAGGATGTTTTCTGCCACATAGGGCAGGGAAGTAGCCCCAGAGATCATCATGCCCGCACCGCTGTTGGCATCGCCGGGGATGAAGTTGTTGATAATGGTGTTGTTGTGCACGATGCCACTGGCATTGAGCAGATAGATCCCAGTGAGATTGGCCTCGATATGATTGTAACGAATGGTGGGATTGATAGCGCTGGCGCCGACCACATCCCAGGCCGTGATCCCTTGTTTTTGATTGTGGTGAATATGGTTGTGCTCGATGATGGGATTGTTTTGCCCACCGGTAGATTGATTGGCAAGCTGGATGGTGCCGTAATATTGAGTGCCAGTGCCATTGAAGCGCAGCTCGTTGTGATGCACCCAGGCATTGGAGTTTTGGGGGATCAGGATGCCATTTTGCACCGTGTATTCGATCAGGTTGTGATGCACATTCATCGGGGCCGGATCCAGATTCCCAATGCCATAGAGATGCAGCCCGCGCTGGTTGTAGCTAAAACGGCAGTAGGATACTTCCAGAGGCGAATCCACCGCGTTGATGCCATATTCGGCATATTCCACCACAACGTGCTTGAAGTCACTCTGCTGAGTCTCATTTTCCAGGCGGATGCCCTTCCACATATTTGACGGCGGATCTTGAGCATTCAGAAAATAGATGCTGTCAGTCTCAGTGCCGATGGCCTGAATCCTGCCTTCAGCATTGATGCGAAAATTGCCCATAGCATGCAGGATTACTCCAGGCATAATGCTTAGTTCGCTACCAGACGGCACCGTCACATCTCCCACCAGGTTGTGGGGGTTATCAGCAGGATCCCAAGTGCCGGATTGGATTCCGCTTACGTCGATGGCTGCCAGATTGCCAAAAAGAAAAGAGATTATAATGCACAAGGCGATGTGTTTCATTTTGGACTCCTATAGCTTTGTTGATAAAAAAAGGTGGAGTGGGGCACAGTGCCCGCTCCACCATCAAACTGGTGAGTAATGACTACTCGCTGATGGCCGAAACCGGGCAAGTGGCAATGCAGGCACCGCAATCTATGCAGGTCTCTTCGTCCACCACAGCCTTGTCATTTTCCATCTTCAGTGCGCTCACCGGACATACATCCACGCAAGCACCGCAACCAATGCAGGTATCTTTATCGATCTTTACTGCCATGAGAAGACTCCTTCTATGTTTTTTTCCATTATCGCCAAGTCAGGATATCAGTCAAGCTTTTTTGTGAATCTGCCCGGCATTTTGATTCTGCATACTTGCAAATGCTATGTATATGCTAAGCTCATTAAAATTAAAAAAACTTGACGGTAGCTTGAAAGATTATTCTCTCGTCCAAAAGCTTTAGGAGTCTTCACATGAAACAGCAAATGATTGGTTTAGTTTTGCTCATGCTGCTAATAGTACTTGCGGCATGTTCCGATAAGGAATCCAGCTATTCATATCCCCTCAAAGTAGGAAACACATGGACATATCAAAGGATAATGACCGAAGAACCCACCAAGACTACCCATATAGACACCATCTATGTGACTGTGGATTCCACGCTTGTTACCCCTAATGGTGAAAGCTGCTATCGCCTTCGCTTTAAAGTAATGGAGATGGAACAAGAATACATTTATTACCAGTATCTTGTCAACAGAAACGATGGTTTGTATAGCGTGGCTGGGGGTGGTTCCTTCCAGATCAAAAACGGTCAGAATCAAGCACCCATATTTCCCCTCTTTGCAGCCGGTGTGAAAGCCAGCAAAGATGATGAAGACATTGCCTGGTTTGAGATGCCCCATTTACTCCTGCCCAGCAATCCCAAGCCCGGATATTCCTGGATTCAACCGGCAAATAGCGATTGGGCTGAAGTGCACTATGAGATCCAGGATCGTGAAACCGTGCAAACGGATCTGGGCAGCTTCAAATGCTATGTAAAACGCTCTGAGGTACTCATTGATCCGGAAAATCCTTACTCTCTGTATGACTACTATGGAAGCTATGGACTGATCAAATTCTTGTATGAAGGTGAAATGCAAGTCTGGGATCCTGAAGCAGAAGAGTACGTCCCGAATCTCGTGACTGATGAAGTGCGGCTAATCGCAAGCGATCTGAACTAAGCTGCATACTGCTGCCTTGCGCCACTTCGAGTATTAAGGGTTGAACCTGGCAGCAGAGTATGAATCTTACCGATAGCTTAGATCAAAATAGTTGCTATATTTTGGCGTCCTTGCCAAATTCTGATCTCACAAGACCCTGGCTCTCAATAGCATAGCGGCAGCATTGCGCCTGCGAGGCGTATTGCTGGCGTAATGCTGCCTTAATGCTAAGAGGGTAGACACGTCATCCTGACGTGTTTTGTGATTGGCAGATGGTGTAGCAATTCGGGTGGCAATTGGGGTGGCAAATTGAATTTGCCACAAAGGCCGGAGGCCTTTTTCTGAAAGCAGCTGCGCTGTTTCTGCCAAATCGGAGTTTGGCAGACCAGGAAGGGGCAGACCAGGAAGGGGCAGACCAGGAAGAGGCGTTTCACCAGGCTTTGGTTTCCCTTTTTACCAGCCAGCTGGTTGCTTCAGTTTTTAGCTTGATTTGCCACCTTGTTTGCTGCAGCCTTTACCTCTGCTTCATCGGCCAGATAGTATCTTTTACTCACCTTCAATTCAGCATCAAATTCATAGACCAGGGGGATTCCGGTGGGGATATTCAGACTGACAATGTCTTCATCAGAGATGTGATCCAGGTTTTTCACGATTGCGCGCAGGCTATTGCCATGAGCTGAGATCACCATTTTGCGTCCGGCTGCCAGCCTGGGGATGATCACTTCATTCCAGAAGGGCATGGTGCGGGCTACGGTGTCTTTGAGCGATTCGCACAGGGGGATCTGATGCTGTTCCAGGTGGGCATAGCGGGGATCGATGCCGGGATAACGCTTGTCGCTCTTTTCCAGAGCCGGCGGTGGGGTATCAAAGCTACGGCGCCAGATCAATACCTGTTCATCGCCGTATTTTTCTGCGGTTTCGGCCTTGTTCAAACCTTGTAATGCACCGTAGTGACGCTCATTAAGCCGCCAGTCGTGATGGATGGGGGTGTACATCAAGTCCATCTCATCCAGCACATACCAGAGGGTGCGGATCGCCCGCTTGAGCACGGAAGTAAAAGCTTCATCAAAGTCAAAACCAGCTTCTCTGAGGCGTTTGCCGGCTTCTTTGGCCTCGATTACTCCTTTTTCGGAGAGATCCACATCGGTCCATCCGGTGAAGAGGTTGGCTTTGTTCCACACACTCTCCCCGTGTCTGAGTAATACTATTTTGTACATAATCTATCTCCTCTTGCTGATCCTCAGCGATTGTTCAAGCTCAAAAGCTCGGATAATTTATTGGGCTCAAAGCTGAGAGCTTAGTCGCAAGCTTTGTCTGGTTTGGTCTTGTAGCTCAACACTCCGGCTTTGTCTTCCAGATGGCGTGCCAGGATGTAAAAGAAATCTGACAGGCGGTTTACATACTGGAGCAAAGCGGCAGGTACTTCTGCTACCTGGGATAGGGTGATCACCCTGCGTTCGGCTCTTCGGGCTACAGTGCGGCAGATATCCAGGCGTGCACTGCCCAGGCAGGAGCCTGGGATCACAAAACCCTTTAGTTTCAGCTTTTCTTCGTAAAAATGGATGGTGGCGGTGATGGCTTCCACTTCTTCGGCACAAAGCGGCATGGGATAGCTGCCATCAGGAGTGGCAAGCTCTCCCATCACGCGATAGAGCCGGTTTTGGGTCTGGATCAGCAGCTCATACACATCTTCATCTGCCACGTGATGTTTGGCTTCGCCGATAAAGGCATCCAGCTCATCCAGGGTGCCATAGGCCTCCACTCTCAGGTCGCTTTTGGATACACGTTCGCCGGTGTAAAGCGAGGTTTGTCCCCGATCGCCACCTTTGGTAGTGATGCTCAAGGCCTTTACCTCATGGCGATTACAGAGATTTCCACCAAGCCATCTTTGGGCAGGCGGGCTACCTGTATTGCCTCGCGGGCCGGATATGGAGAGCTGAAATTGCGGGCATATACTTCATTGAGTGCGGCAAAGTCATTCATATCCTTGAGAAACACGCTTACTTTCATGACGTGGGACATGCCCATGCCGGCAGCTTCGAGGATGCTTTTGATGTGTTGGAACACCAGGTTGGCTTGGGCTTCAAAGCCATCAGCCATGCTTCCAGTAGCGGGATCTATGCCCAATTGTCCACTGATAAAGAGGGTATCGTTTTTGAGAGCGGCCTGCGAATAGGGTCCTATGGCAGCCGGTGCATTATGGGTTTGGATCGATTTCATTGTTGTCTCCTTTATTCTTTGTTCAAAGCTTTTCGAGCCAGCAGGATGGCATCCAGAATACCATCGAGCTTGACGTAATCCTGATGTTCTTTGATCAGATTTCGCATCAGGATCTTGCCTTCGCGGACGTTTTCATCCCGGATGACGAGCATCAATTCACACTTGGCTTTATTGGCCAGAACCGCATCTTCCTCGATGCTGTGTTTATCTGTGCTGATCACGGTTTTGATGTTGTTCTCATGCAATTCCTGGGCGATCTGTAAGAGCATCATCTCCAAATCTTCACTTTGAGATGAGATATAGACGCTGAAGGCTTTGTCCAGGGGGCTAAAAAGTCCGCGCCGGTCCATGACCTCAAAGATAATGTCGATATTCAGATAAAAGCCCACAGCAGGGATGTTTTTTCCGGTAATCATGCGGGAAAGGTAGTCATAGCGACCACCGCCCCCGATGACTTGTTCTTTGCCTTGCACTTTGATCACAAAATCAAACACGGTGCCATTGTAATAGGCAAAATTCTTGAAGAGTTTGGGGTTTACCGTATACTGATGCGCCAGATTTGCCTGGATATTCTTTACTTTGGAGAAGTTTTTTTGGCAGGCGGGGCAGAGATAATCCATGATCTTGGGGCCTTTGTCAAGGGCTTCGGCGCACTGGGGATGCTCGCATCCAGTATTAGCCAGGGGATTGGTAAATAGCTTTTGAAAGCAACTGGGGCAAAATTCGGATTCATGTTTATTCAGATAGATCTTCATATCCTCAAAAAAGGCATTACGACAATTCTGACAGCCAAAGCTATTTAGCTGCAATCTGACGTCTTTGAGCCCCAATTGCTGGCAGATTTTGATCCCTAAAGAGATTACTTCGCTTTCGGAGATCACACTTTCGCTGCCCAGCAGCTCTACCCCCAATTGGTGAAATTCAGAAGGGCTGTCTTGCTTTTCTTTGCGAAACATCGGGCCCAAATAGTAAAAGCGATGCACATCGTGATCTTGAATGATCTTGGCAGTGTGGTGCAGCACGCTGATGGTTCCTTCCGGACGCAGGGTGAGCAAGCTGAGATCACTATTGGGTTGGGAAAGATTCACAATGCCTTGGGTAGCTTGCCTGGCTTCATCTTGCTGCATGAGCGCAGTGATGCCTTCATTTATTACCCGATAATCCTGCAATACCGAGAGCCGGATCTCCTGATAATCGTGCAGAGAAAGCACATGCGCCATCTTTTGCTCCAGAACCTTCCATTTCCATACCTTGTCTGGCATGAATTGATGGATACCAATGCTGCGATTCACGATATTTCTCCTAATTCAAAACTTCTTCTTACATTAGCAAATATAACTGGATTTCTGTCAAGTGCCATTTCGGAAAGACACAGCCGGGCACCAAAGTGACTGAACGATTGTCTGATCCAGAATGCGTTAGGGCAGGGCTTCCCAGCGGCCTTGATACATCTTCCAGCCCGCATCGGTCTTTATCAGGGTGATTCCTTGCAATCCATAAAGCTCGTTTTCCCTGACCAGAGCTTGCCAGGAGGGAGAAAAGCGGTAGTTTGGCAGAGAGCTGCCCAAAGCTTGAGCATAGCCCACAAAGATGTAATCTCGCTGAGCATCGCGGATTTGCTGAAGGATGCGAAGGCTGTTTTCATGATCGTAATTGCCCAGCAGGATCAGCTCGGTGGAATCCAGCAGATCTTCATCAAAAAGGAGCAAAAGCTCTTTATCGGCCTCTTTCCAGGTCTTGGGATATGCTTTGGCTACCAGTTCCAGCCTGCTGTCGTCAAGGCGCAAAGGATGGATCTGCAAAGCAGTCTGGCTATCTGAGACCCGATAACCAAAGTGTAGATACAGACTGTCCCCAGGGATCTGAACCTGAAACAGCCCGGGTTCCAGGGCTTCAAACGAGCTGTTTAAGGTGTAAAAAACCCCATCCACATAGCGTGAAAGGGATAAGCGCTCAGAATCAAGCGCCAGCGGGAAACCATCCTCATCGACAACGCTGATGTTGAGCTTGCCTGCGGGTTTGTCTCCGGTGTGGGATTCGGAAAAGGTTTCATTCACTATGTCGTAATAATGCCAATCATTATCCAGATATACGAGGATGTTGCCCGGGAGCCGAGTGAAATCGGCGGGAACCCCGTTTGCCCGCAAGATGCTGACAGCCAGAATGCGGTATTGGTAATCTGTGAGATACTTTTGGGTGGCGGCCAGATCCATGCGCAAAAGCCCGGAAAGAGCTTTTTGTGGGTCTATCTTGTAGATCTTACTCATCCGGTGTAGCGCGTTTTGCATCTTATCGCGGGGATTTGCTGCGGGTCGAACAAAGTTGTCTGGGTATAACTGTGCGCCGCTTTTTTTGATGATAGCCCGAGGGAGCTCCTCGTAATGCACGGTGGGTTCAAAGAGCTGGCTCGGGGCATCCGGGTCCTGGCTCTGCCAAAAGCGATAAACTGCCTCAAACAGGGCGGCATCAGCCTGCCAGAGAAACTTGGGATCATAATCCGCCAAAAACTCAAGAAATCCGTGATCCAGAGGCTGATTGGCCAGATAAAACTTGCGGTATTCCGAGAAATTGCCGCGGGATTCTTCGGCCACGCCCAAAGTATCGGCGATTCCGCTGCTGCTCACGATCTCGCTCCAGCTGTCGATGGTGTATTGCCAGAGCTTCTTACGTGCTTGAATCTCCGCTTTGTAAGAGTCTGGAGCCTGTTGCCGGATTATCTCATTGGCAGGATAATACAGCATTTCATCGACGCTGCTTACTGCAGCATCCTGGAGGATAAGTTCTACGTCGTGCTCCGGCTCTGCCGAGGCTCTGACCAGTTGCAGCGCCTGCTTGCCATCCTTAAATGCAGACAGAAAAAAGTCTCCGCTTCCGGAGCTAAAAGAGAGCTTGCCTTCATCATCGGTTTTTAGAGTTATCAAAGGGCGCAGTGCCCCCCAATTATAGACCAGCACGGCGATCTTGCTCTGGGGCATGGGATTAGCTGCAGAGTCCAGACAGCTGATATTGATCCGGCGAATGCGCTCTCCGGCGTAATTTGGTGTGGAATTGATCACGGTCTCATAGCGTCCGGAGATCAGCACTTCGTCTTCTTCGGCAGCCAGACTGCCTTCGGCGAGGATCATCACGGTCTTATCAACCATGCCGCTAAACCAGGTTTGATTTGGGAAGTAGGCGGCATCCATGTCTCCGGTATAGATCCAGGCTCCATCGAGGAAAACCTCTGCCCAGGCGTGATTGTTGTCCATGTGTGCCCACCAGGGTGTGCTGGCCGGACGCGATGGCAATCCCACACTGCGGGCTGCAGCCACAAAGAGAATCTGCATTTCTTCGCAACGTCCGATCAGGGAGTGCTGGATGATATCCACCGGGTTTTGATCCCGTCCGCTGGTCTGTTTGAATTTCAGCTTTTCCACGCACCAGCTGGCGGTGGCACGGTAGCGCTCCAGATGATCTTCAATCCCGGCTACTTCGGCCAGGCCGGAATCCAGCATGGCTTTGCGATAAGCACTGAGGCGTTCGTCAGAAACACTTTGCCGGGCAATGTAAGAGAGAAAAAACTCCGGCGTATGCTGCAATCCTTCCCGCTGCAGCAGCTTTACTATCTCTTGATAGTTCGACAGCAGGATCTGAGGATGAGCTTCAGCGAGCTTGGCGTCGGATTCATAGGCGATCAGGTATGCCATCAGGATATCGTCATGCTCTTTGAGCAATCTGGCATAGCCTTTGCTCTGGGCTTTGGGTATGTTTTTTAGATTCCGTGTAGCGAGGTCGTACAGTTGAGTGTACAATTCCGGATTAGCTGTTTGGGTGAACTGAGGGTCAAGCTCTGCCGCGAGCAAAATTGAGATCAATAGCAGTATTAGAGTGCTGAGAAGTTTGCGCACAATGTCTCCTTTGTAAGGCTTGGGCTACAAGCGAGGCCGCTGGCAGGCCGGAAAGCCGGATTTCTATGATATAGTAAAAAACCGCCCCGATTGGGGCGGCTTATCTTGTTATGCTATAATATTAGCGACGTTGGAATCTATTGCGATTGAATTCCGCTTTTTTTGCTTTGCGGCATTCGGGGCAACGTTGGGGCTCATTCTGAAGTCCCTTTTCCTGGTAGAATTCCTGTTCGCCTTCGGTGAAGACGAATTCTTTGTTGCAGTCTCTGCAGATAATGGTTTTGTCTGGCATGGTTTCTCCTATGTTTTTTCGGGATCGAACATTCTTGGGCTTTCCCGAAACACAAGGAAACGGCACTTGGGAATGTTGAATCGCTTCTGGTGTCACTATGTTTTAATTCCCATATTTCTGTCAACACATTTTTTTAAAAAGATGTTTTATCCACAAAATTGAAGCCGTCAGCCAGGATTGTGGGTGCCGTAACATACGGTGAAGCAAGCTTCTTAGCGCCTAAAGCGAGGATCCTGCGCGTCATGGCGTGGGGAATCTCGTTGAATCGCAGATTGTTTACTGCATGCTGTACTTTGCCGTCTTCAAAGTAAAGTACGCCATCCCGGGTCATGCCTGTGAGTTCACCGGCCTTCATATCGATAAAGCGGATGTACCAGAAGCGGTTGATGATCAAGCCCCGGGGCACCATCTGCATCATCTCTTGCTCGGTAGTATCTCCACCGGGAATGTAGATATTGAAGCTGCTGGCTGGTTTGCAGCCCACCTTCTGAGCCCAGTAACGATTGACCGGCATGTTTTTGAGCACGCCGTTTTCTACCCAGCAAGTATCTTGGGATACGGTTCCTTCGCCATCGTATCTGGGAGCGATCATATCCGGGCGCTTCAGAGTGGAATATAGGCTGAAGTTCTCGCCAAATACCTTTTTGCCCAATTGATCTGTGAAAGGCGTGAATCCCTCATCACTCTGACGGCGGTTCATCATCCAACCCAAAAACCAGATCAATTCTTGCAGAGCTTCGGGCCTGAGGATCACGGCGATCTTCTGCGGATCAAAATCCTGCATGGTTTTCAAGGCCTCGGCTTGGGCGGCCAAACGTTCAAATTCACGCTTTAGATCAAAGGGAGCATAATCCTTTGATTCATAGCTGACCTTGGTCTCCACAGCGCCTTTCTTGAGGGTCATGGAGTGGCCAAACACGCTGTGTTCATCAGAGCCGGCAAAGCCGTTTTTGGTAAACATCCAGCTTTGGCTATGGTGTTTCTCACACATTCCTGAGACTGTGGCATCCATGGCTTTGGCTTTGTTGATGCTCTGCTGCACAATTTCTACCATCTGGGCTGGAGCCAGGTTCTTTGTGGATTCTGAGCAGTTATTGATCTTGGGCAATTCAGCCGGAGCAGCAGAGGGCATGGCTTCCGGATCTATCGGGGCCAAATGCGCGATGTCTTCTGCGGTTTTGACCAGGGTTGCCAGGCTGGCTTCATCATCTTGATTGACAGAGCAGCTTCCACTCTTGCCGCCAAAAAAGACGTGCAGGTGGATATTGATCTTGGGACCGGCGAGGTGTTGGGTGATACCATTTTGGGCAAAGCGGGTTTCGTGACTGTCACCTCTGCTAATATGGCAGACAAAGTCATCTGCCGCACAGTGATCACGGATGTATTGTTCGATGTTTTCGATCTTCATTGAGAACCTCCCACTCGGATGTTTCTAAATCTGGCAGGCGCAGATCCGTGTGTCATACGGGCGGTCTGGCTGGGCTGCCCTTTGCCACAATTTACTACCCCAAAGGGACGCCACCAGCGTTCATCACAGATGGCATCACAGCTATTCCAAAATTCAGGATTGCAGGATTTGTAGAGGATTTTCTTGAGCGGACGATGCAATTTGCCGTCTTTGATCTCCCAAAAAAAGTCTCCGCCAAACTGGAAGTTTACCCGATGCTGATCGATCGAGAAACTGCCGCGACCCTGGATATATACGCCATCTTCGGTATCGGCAATCAATTCTGAGGGAGTCAGCGGCTTGGTACCGGGCAAAAGATAGAGATTGGGGATGCGATTGATGGGCTGATCATAGTAATATGTAGCGCGATTGCAGCCTCGGGAGTAATTCAGCCCGATCTCCATGGCAGTATCTCTGGTGCTGCCATATTCGTTTAAGATCCCGTCTTTGATGATGTGCCATTTTTGGCCGGGCACGCCATCGTCGTCAAAGCCCAAAGTGGCCAGCCCCTCGGCGAGCGTGTTGTCGCCCACAAAATTGACGATCTCGCTGCCATAGCGAAAGTTCTTCAGCTTTTCCGGAGTGGCAAAGGAAATACCGGCAAAATCAGCTTCCCAGCCCAGCACCCGATCCAGCTCGGTGGGATGTCCCACACTTTCATGCATGGTGAGTCCCAGGTGATTGGGGTCCAGGATCAAAGTGCGCCGGGATTCTGCTCCCAGGCTATCGGCTTTGACTTTGATCAGAGCTTCTTCCGCGATCTGTTTGGCTTTGCTGATCAGATCCAGGCTCAAAATCCATTCCCAACCCACTGCCCGGCCACCTTCATCAAAGGTGCGGGATTGGCTGTCTCCCTCATGCACAGCAGTAGCGGTGAAAATGGGATCGATATACTGATAGGTGATATCCAGCCGGGTGCCCAAAGTGGAGGCAAAGAGCTTCTCATCCTTGTGCAGGATCAGATAAAAGACGGCTTGTTTGATGCCGTCAAAGGCCAGCATGCTGCGATTTACTTCCATCATCAGTTCCACTTTTTGAGAGAGGGGGATGTCAAAGGAATCGATGCCGACAGGGGTTTTGTAAGATGCGATATAGCTGCGTTCCGGCGCCAGGCGCAGTTTCTTGTTTTTGTTCACGGAGGCGGAGAGGGCGGCGATATCAAAGGCCTTTTGCACGGTGGCCAGGACCGCTTCATCCGTGTACACGTTGTTATGCGCAAAGCCCCAGGCGCCATCCTTGAACACCCGGATACCATAACCATCAATGATTCTGGTATTGGCGCTTTTCAGGCTGAGATTGCGCAGATAGATCATCTGATCGGTGGTCTTTTGAATGCGGATATCAGCATATTCTGCTCCCAAGCTTTGGGCCGCATTCATGGCGAGATCGAGATACTTCATATATCTACTCCTATAGTCAGGATTTTTCTAAACATCAAAAGTATAATAGCAGTATATATATTGGCTATATATCTGTCAAGCAGGAAAAGTGCACAGGCTGGCGGCGAGAGCAAGCTCTCCCCTGCTGTGCTTGTATACTATGCCCCAGGGACGGATCAATCGGTGGCAGACTTGTCTGCACTATCGGAGCCCTGAGCTTGCCGCGGTTCCGGCAGATCGGGTAAATTTTCCATTCGTCGCTTCCGTTTGCGGGCCACGGCCAGCATCACAAAAGGTAAGCAGGCAAAGATCAGAGAGTTTGCTGCCACGATCAGGTACAGATATCCCTGTCGCTTGCTATAACGTTCAAAATCTTGATGAAAATCCCAGAGATCGATATGATAGGCCAGCTGAAAAGCTTCGTGGAAGCGCAGCTTTTGTCCGGTCTTGTTGTGGGAGGCTACAATGTCCCAAAATCTCTGCCAGTTGCTGGGGTATTTGTCTTGCATATAGCGTACTGCCATGGCAGAGCTGAGGTAAAAGCGGGGCCAATCTGATCTGGCCCTGGGGTATTCGTAGCCGATGCGAAAGAGATCGCTTTTGGGATTTATCAAGCTCTCCCGCAGATACATCAGATAGCGTTCATAGCCCATCTGTTTGCTGTGATAGGTGGCCATACCCTCATGAAACCAGAGCGGAGTAGAGAGGAAGAGCTCTTCCAGATACCAGTGAATATATTCATGAACCAGGATTTTGAGGTAGTTATCCTGGATTTGATCTTGGCTGCGGATATAGATTACGCCTTCTTTGCCACTGTAAAAAGCATCGCTAAATTCCACAATCTCTGCTTTACCCAAGCTCAAAGCCTGATATTCCGCGGCCTTGTGTACTACATAGATCTTGACCCGTGAATCTGGATAAATGCCCAGATTGATCTGCAGATCAGCGATGCGATGAGACAGAGCATTGCTCAAAGCCAGATCAGAGGATAAGGCGCTGCGCCGACTATACAGCTCGTGATAAGGGGATTCATGTACTTTCCGATATCCGGCAAACAGGCTAATCGTGACCAGCCAGAGCAGCAAGACAACACCGATTTTGGGTCTGACCCAAACTGGTTTCATAGTCAGATCCACGACCAGCAGATTTGCCTCATGGCAGATATCCTCAAGCCTTTAGCTCAATGGCTCCCGAGAGATCATTTCAAAGTAATTGCCGGCATCTTTTTTTGCCACATTGCCACGGGGGATACTGGTGATTCTAAACTCATGAGCATAGCCATAGAGTTTCAAGACTATCGTATCTGATTCCCGGATGGTTTCTGCTGCCTTAGCGCTTTTACCATTTACTGTGACCAGGCCTTTATCACAGGCGTTTTTGGCAATGCTGCGGGTCTTGGTCAGGCAGAGTTTATTCAGCAGTAGATCCAGTCTCATAGGTATCCTCCCCATCCAATATTTCCCTGATGCGGATAGCAATATCTCTGATCTTAAATGGTTTCATCACAAAGTCACGGATTCCCCTTTCTCTGGCATCATCTACCGAGATCAAAGTGGTAAATCCGGTACAAATGATAACCGGGATGTCAGATTTGATCTCGAGCATTTTCTGAGCCAATTCCACACCGTTCATATAAGGCATGGTGGTATCGGTGATTACGATATCTATCTTGTCTGAGTATCTGCTAAAGTGTTCATGAGCCTTACGCGGATCGGTAAAGCCTTCCACCTTGTAGCCCAGGCGCATCAAGCCTTGCCGAAATACATTTACCAAAGCCGGCTCATCGTCCACAAACATGATGGTTTCTGAACCATTGATCACGTTTTCCACTTCGACATCGGAGACAGCCTGATGCCAGGCATCCGGAGTATATACCGGCAGATAGATGTGAAAGCTGGTTCCCACGCCGATTGTGCTGTCCACCCGAATTGCTCCATTATGGGATTGCACGATGCTATGCACGATAGAGAGCCCCAATCCAGTACCTTCATTTGCGCTTTTTGTGGTGAAATAAGGATCAAAGATATGATCCAGAATTGCAGCATCGATGCCGGTGCCATTATCAGATACAGATATTTTGAGATACTGGGATTGTTCCAGCTCCGGAAATGCTTGCATATCATGCGAGGTGAAGCTCACGCTTTCTACCGATAACCTCAATTCGGCTTCGTCTCTTTGCAGGGCGTGCATGGCGTTTGTGCCCAGGTTGATGATGATTTGGTGGATTTGGCCCGGAACGGCAATCACCGTACGGCGTTCAACACTATATTTCTCTACAATCCTGATCGAACGGGGCAGATAGCTGCGCAAAAAGCGTACCGATTCCTTTACGTGATCCACCAGCTCGATCACCTCAGTCTTGGATTCTTCCTGTCGCGAGAAAGAGAGCAGGTGGGCGATCATTTCTTTAGCTCTGGATGCGCTTTTGAGTACTTCCACCAAATTCAGTGCAGTATCGCTATCCGGAGGCAGATCGTCTCCGGCCAGCTCAGTATAGCCGATGATAGCGGAGAGGATGTTGTTAAAATCATGGGCAATGCCCCCGGTCAGGCGTCCGATAGCTTCCAGACGCTGGGTGCGTTTTTGCTGCTCTTCCCGCATGATCTCATAAGTAACGTCTTTGCAGCTGGCAATAATGCTGGAAAGCCGGCCATCATTGTCGATCACCGGTTTCACCACCATATCCAGGGTGATCTTGGGGCCATCCTTGCGGATCATATCGATCTTGCCCCGCCAGGGCTGGGAAGAACGGACTCTGAGCCAGGACTGTTGCATTTCCTTGCGACTGCTCACATCAAAGGGCAGATATTCAAAAGGCTTGTCCAGCAGCTCGATGCGGCGATACGATGTCATGCGCTCAAAGATCGTATTCACATATTGAATAGTGCCTTCAGGATTGAAGATCACAATGCCTTCACCGGCTTGTTCGATGGCCTGAAAGAGCACGTTGATGTTCTCATCTGCCTGTTTTTTGTGCAAAGCATAGGCGATTTGCTCGGAGATGGATTCCAAAAGCAGCTTATCTTCTTCATCATAAAGATCACCGCGATGATAAGATTGCACCACCATCACTCCGATCACCTTACCGGATAGCATCAAGGGGATGCCCAGGAAGTTTTTACACAGGACTCCCATAAATCCCCGGTCTTTGGTGCGCTCTTCGATGTCATCCGGGCTTAGCAACAGAGTGCGTTCTTCGGAAATGATCTGAGCTGTGAGCGAGGTGTTGTCATCAGCTTCAATGGCGCTGCTATCTTCACTCATCACATCCACAAGATAAGGGAAGGTGATGAGATTGCTACGGGCGTCATACAATGCGATATAGAAGTTGGTTACGTCTATCACTCGGGCCAGAGATTGATGAATGGTGTTAAAGAGCTCATCCAGCGAACACTCGATATTCACGGAATGGGCGATCTTGTGCAAGATGGAAGTAATCACTTCACTGCGGCGCATCGGCGTGAGATCAGTCAGCAGCACAGCAAAGAGATCCTGGTTTTCGTTTTTGATCGGGATTATCGTTTGCTTGTGGGCATGAAGTTTGTGCCGTGCATCAAAGAAAGTGCACTCTTCAGAGATAACTGCTGTATGGGGATTCTGGAAAAATTCCTTTATGCTTGCCGGATTCCAGCTGCTTTCTTTTTCCATATTCACAGTGGAAAAGAAGGCATCATAAAAATCCCAGAGGTAGTTTCCCACCACATTCTTGGCTATGAGTCCCGATAGGTTTTCCATGGCTTGATTTACCAAGAGCACCTTGCCAGTGATATCCACCAGCATCATTCCTTCTGCGGCCTGTTCAAAGATGCAACGGAACAGGGCTTCGCGCTCTTCGAGATCTTTGCGGATCTTTTCCAGACTGGTGGTATCCTGCATGGCGACGATCACGCGTTTGTAATCATCGAGCTCATCGCCAGGAATGCTCCAGGAAATCTGAAAATGCAGGGGGTTGCCCTGCAAATCATAGTTTATCCCCTGTCCTGCAAAGTGTTTACGTTCCTCCGCAATAGCTACTGTAGACTCCAACAGGCAATTTGCAGCATCTTCACGGAAGATGAGATCTGTGGAGGTGATGAGTTCTTCCTTGCTGCTGGCACCAAAGATCCGAAGTGTGGCCATATTTACATCCAGGATCTTCAACAGGCTTACGCATTCATAGAATTTTTCTGGATAAGTTTGAAAAAAGGCACGAACATCTGTGATCCCTTCATTTCTGAGGGCTTGTAAATAGGCATAAATGAGTGAAAAATCTTCCACCCACAAAGACACTGGAGACTGATCAAACAGCATCCGGTAAAAGCTCATCTTAAATTCCTTCATCGTTCTCTCTCTTGTTCAAGGAAGATTTGCAGGTTTGTTTCATTTGCTAATTAGTCTTTGCGTTTCCAGAGCAATCATCAATTCTTCATTTGTGGGGATCTTCAGCACAGTAACTGCGGATTCGGGAGTGCTTAGAATCTGGATATCTTCGGTAAAGCGGGCATTTTCCTCCAGGTTTAGCTGGATCCCCAGAGCATCCAGATCCTGGCAAACCTGTTCACGTAAGATGGGCATTCTTTCGCCCACGCCGCCGGTGAAGATCAATACATCGACACCATTTAGGGCGGCAAAGTAAGATCCGATATACTTTTTGAGCCGATAGCAATACACATCATGGGCTACGATAGCTTTGGGATTTTTCTTGATCAAAATCTCTTCTTCGATCTCCCGCATATCGTTGGAAATATGCGATAGCCCCAGCATCCCGCTTTTTTTGTTCAAAATACTGTTTACCTCATCCACGCTCAGCCCCAGTCTTTGTTGCATGTGAATCGGGATTGCCGGATCAATATCGCCGCAGCGGGTGCCCATCATCAGGCCTTCCAGAGGAGTAAGCCCCATGGAAGTATCGATGGACTTACCTTCCTTGATGGCAGTGATGGAGGCACCATTGCCCAAATGGCAGGAGATGATCTTCAAATCCTCAAGGGTAGACTCCAAAAACTCCGCTGCTTTCATGCTCACATATTTGTGCGAGGTGCCGTGAAATCCGTAGCGCCGGATCTTGTGAGTATGATAAAAATCCAGAGGGAGCGGATAGAGATATGCCTCGCTTGGCATGCTCTGATGAAAAGCAGTGTCAAATACCCCACATTGGGGACAATCCGGCATGGCGGCATTCACTGCTTCGATACCCTTGAGATTGGCGGGGTTATGTAGCGGAGCCAAAGATATGCACTCACGCATTACATCCACCACATGATCTGTGACCACCACTGCATCGGAATAGTGCTCGCCAGCATGTACCAGACGGTGTCCCACGGCATCGATATCCCGCAGATCTTCCAGCGTGCCATTGGTCTTGTCCACCAGAGCTTCCAGGATCAATTGCAGCCCCTGTTCATGGTCTTCGATCACCATTTTGCGTTTCTTTTTGGTGTAGTTTGGGCTTTTGTAGGTAAACAAGGCGATGTCTTCACCGATCTTCTCGGCAATGCCATCCGCCATTAGATCTTTGGTTTCCATATTGATCAATTGATATTTGATGGATGAACTTCCACAGTTCAATACTAAAATCTTCATCTAATCCTCATGTTTTTTTCTTTGGTGCACACAATATCAGATGCAGATATGTGTCAAATGAAAAAGGTTGTATGCGACTATGGAATGCTGAATTATGGTTTTTTATCTTATAACTTCAGGATCTTCAGTGGCGTCTTGCTGATCCCATCCACTCTCATTTGTATAAGATACACTCCCGCTGGCAGGTAGCGAGCATCATCATCGCAGCCTTCCCAGGCCAGATGCTGCTCGCCTTTGGCTTGATCTCCTGCAAAAAGCCGCCTCACCAATTGACCGCGGATGTTGTAGATCTTGATCTCAATCTCACTCTTTTTTGCAAGCTCATAGCTGATCACAGCAAGCTCCCGGAAGGGATTGGGCGCCACAGAGATGCTATGTGCCATCGATGCTGCCAGCTCATCCTCATTTGCCACACTATCGATAATCACCGTCACCGGGTTTGAAGCTGCTGATTCCACCATGCCATAAAGTGCCACCACATAGTATGTAAGAGTATCATTCACCGTGCTGTAATCCCGATACTGCCGGGCTGAAGGCGCCATGATATCGGCAACCAGAGTATCATTGCGATAGATGCGAAAGCCACTGAGACCCCGATCCATGAGTGGCATCTGCCAGCTGAGCCAGATCTGTTGATTGCTGTGCTCTGCCGTGAGATTGATGGGCGAATAGAGCGGCTGATATTCATAGGCACCCACGTCGATGATCGTGCTGCCATCGCCATCGCCATCCCAATAGCGTTCATTACC
>CAZCRD010000040.1:0-12140 GCA_964501025.1 uncultured Candidatus Cloacimonadota bacterium
GATCAGTAAGGCAGTGGTCTTGATCTGCAGATAATCATCGGGAAAAACAGGGACAATTAGTTATTGGTGGATTGGTTCTGAAATCGGCAAACAGGGGGATTGTGTCGCCCGCAAGGGGCTAAATGTTTGGGGTGCCGCAGGTTCGAGGGGCTAGGCTGTGCTACGCACCCTCGCTATAATCTGACGCCCACACGGGGCTGGTTGTAGCATTGGAATGCTATCTTCCATGTTTACACAACACCCTCTTTCCCAATATCATAGCGGCAGCATTGCGCCTGCGAGGCGTAATGGTGGCGTATTGCTGCCGTAATGCAAAGAGGGTAGCCACGTCATCCTGACGTGTTTGTTGTGCCGTCCTAAATAAGTTGACACCTAAATCGAGCAAAAGGAAGATGAAATGAGTCAACAAAAGACAGCAGCAACTGATCTGGGCGAGGTGCGCAGGATCTCGCAGCACCTGCTGCTTTTTTGGGACAAAACGGCGCATACTCAAGCCGGGATTTAGCGCCAGATTGCGCTTTGGGAAGATATTGTGCAGGAATGTTTGTTTACTGGGGTATTAAATAGTAAAAAGCTTTTGGCACGGAGATTGCATTACACTATATTTCTATGTAGATACGGTAGTGCAGATCCGGGAGGATAAGATGGACTTTAGCAAGTTACAAAACCTGGCCATGAACGATAATGGCTTTATATTTGACCCCAATACGGGCTACAGCTATACCAGCAACGAAACTGGGCTGTATATCCTGAAAGAGATGGCAGCAGGCAAAGATAAAGCGGCAATTCGTGAACAGATAATGGCAGATTACGATGTATCGGAAGATAATTTTAACAGTGATTACGAGCATTACCTGATGATGCTGGGAGCTCTGAGCCTGGTGGATGATTGATGGATCAGCCCGCAAAAAATCCTGATCTTTCCCAGCTAAAGGCCACGATCGCGGTTACGGGTCTCAAAACCGGAGACAATCCCCAACCCGGAGTTCCGGTGATACGCAGTATCCGGGCTGCAGGTTTTTCGGGCAAGATCATCGGCTTGGTCTATGACTCCATGGAGTCTGGCATATATCTGGATGATCTGGTGGATGAAGTATATCAAATGCCGTATCCTTCTGCCGGAGCTGAAGCCTTTTTGGCCAGAATTGAGTACATCACAAGCAAACGCCAGATAGACGTAATCATCCCCACTCTGGATGCTGAGGTGATCCTTTACATCCGTTTGCAGCAACAGCTGAAAAAGCTGGGCATTCACAGCTTTCTCCCCACCGAAGAGTGTTTTTTGTTGCGAGATAAGACCAAGCTTGCCAACTATTTCCCGCCCCGGGGGATCGCAGTTCCGCAGACCACTCTGATCAGCGACGCAGCCCAGCTGCTTGCCAGCAGAGATCAATTTCCGATGATGATCAAAGGTCGCTATTACGAAGCCTACAAAGCCCACAACGCAGAAGAAGGTCTCAAGTATTTTTACGAGATCGAAAGCCGGTGGGGCTTGCCCATCATCTTGCAAAAGCTGATTTGGGGAGATGAATACAATATTGTGATCGTGGGCGATGGTGAAGGCGGCATCCTGGGTATGGTGCCCCAAAAGAAACTGGTGATCACAGACAAAGGAAAAGGCTTTGGTGGGGTGGTGATAAACAATCCCGAACTGAATGAATTTGCCCAGCAGGTGATCTCTCTGCTCAAATGGCGCGGACCCTGTGAGCTGGAAGTGATGCGCGGCGTCGATGGCCAAAATTACTTGATTGAGATCAACCCGCGCTTTCCCGCCTGGGTAAGATTGGCCGAAGGATCCGGACAAAATCAACCTGCAGCAGTGGTGCTCAAAGCTCTGGGAGAGGAGATATCTCCCTTGCCCGCATGCAAATCCGGCACTCTCTTTATCCGCCATGCGGAAGACATCATCACGGATATCTCGGTGATGGGAGAACTATCAGCAAAAAGTGAAATGATCAGGAGCTAAACATGAAAAAGACATATATCGCCCCAAACATCGAACGCAATAGCGCTGGCAATACAAATAAATATGGGGCCAAGAGCGTTGTGCGCCATCAGGATAAGATAGAAGGCGTCCCCATCAACGACTTGGTGAAGGATTTTGGATCTCCCTTGATCGTGCTTTCAGAAGCTCAGATGCGCAAACACTATCGTCGGCTGCTGGACATCATGCAAATGCACTATCCCAAAGTGGAGATGGCCTGGAGCTACAAGACAAACTACCTGGCAGCAGTTTGCAACATCTTTCATCAGGAGGGTGCACGAGCAGAAGTGGTATCCAGGATGGAGTATGAAATGGCCAGAAAGCGGGGCATCGAGGGCAAAGACATCATCTTCAACGGACCCGGAAAAAGCGTGGATGCCTTGCGCACAGCCATCGAAGAATCTGCCCTGATCCATATCGACCACCTCGATGAATTGTATTTGATCGAAAAACTGGCCAAAGAACTGGAGCTGGAAGCTCAGGTGGCCATCCGGGTGAATATGGATACCGGCATCAGTCCGCAATGGACTCGCTTTGGCTTCAATTATGAAAATGGTGAAGCTTACCGCACCATTCAACGCCTGCTCTCGGGTAAAAGGATGAAGCTGCGAGGACTACATACCCACATTGGCACCTTCATCCTGGATGCCAATGCTTACTATTGGGCGGCCAAAGCCTTGCTCGAGCTTGCTTCACGCATCGAGCAAGATCACAAAATCGTGTTGGAATACATTGATCTTGGCGGTGGTTTTGCCTCACAAAATACCTTGCATTCGCAATATACCCCGGGGGAATTTGCCTCTCCCTCTTTTGATCAATATGCTGCGGCTATCGGCAATGCCTTCAATGAATCGCACTTTGTAAGCGAGCACACTCCAATTCTGGTCCTGGAAACCGGTAGAGCATTGGTGGATGAAGCAGGATCCATGATCTCCACTGTCTTGGGCAAAAAGAATCTACCCACCGGGGAACGCTCCATCATCCTGGATGCTGGCGTGAATACGACCATCACAGCTTGGTGGTACAAGCTCAAAGTCACCCCCACACGCAGCTTTCCGGGAGCATATCAAAACACCATATTCTATGGTCCTTTGTGCATGAACATCGATGTAATCCGTCCGGCGGTTCCTTTTCCGGACTTGCAATTTGGGGACAAAGTGCTGATCACGCCCGTGGGTGCATACAACAACACCCAGTGGATGCAATTTATCGAATACCGTCCCCAGATCGTGCTGATCACCGAAACTGGCCAGACGGAGCTGATCCGGGAAGCCGAAACATTGCAGGATATTACCATGCGTGAGAGAATACCGGAACACCTGAGAAAGATTTGATGAAATCCGGCAATCTTATGGCCTTTTTAAAGGCCATTCCCAATGCCTATTCCACCACTCTGTTTTCAGAGAGCATGGGCATCGGGCTGGCCTTGATCGGGCTGACCTTTGTGTCACCAATCGTAGGGCTTTCCGGTTTTTTGGCTTTGATGGCAGCCATGCTGGCATCTCGTGCTTTAGGCTTTGAAGCATGGGATTCTTCCAGCGGAATACTATCTTTTAACAGCATGTTGATCGGGCTCGCCATTGGATATTACTATCCCTATAGCGGGGTGGCCACCCTGAACCCGCATTTTTTTGGGCTGCTGCTGGTGGCATCGCTGACCACGATGTTTCTCTATGTGGGGGTGAACTATCTCACGCAAAGCCTGTTGAAAATGCCATCCATGAGCCTGGCCTTTTCCATTGCCGCAGTGTTCTTTTGGTATTATCTGGTGCGGGGAGGATATTTTACGGGCTTAAACTTTCAAAAACCGCTGATCTTTGAGCATCAGATCCAGCTTAGCTGGTTTTGGCAGGATTACTTTTTGAGCCTGGCCAGCATCATGTTTGTGCCGGATGTAATCGTGGGCATCCTGCTGGCACTGGTGCTTTTTATGATCACCCGCATCGGCTTTATGCTGTCTCTGGTAGGCTGGAGCATCTGCTATGTGATGATGCAATATACCAATCTGGGTAGCACATACGGGATGTTCTTTCCGGGTTTTAACCTGATCCTGATCTCAATGGCGGTGGGATCTGTGTTTTTGATTCCGGGTAAGAGTTCTTACCTTTTGGCCATCTTTGCCACAGTAGTCGGCTTTCTGATGGCCTATGCCATGTCTGGCAAATATTATTACTCGGATCTGATGTCGGGACGGCCTTCCTTTCTCTATCTGCCGATTTTTGCGTTTCCGGTAAACATCGTGGTGATCGGCCTCATCTATTCTTTGAGGCTTCGTTTGCAGCATCGCTCACCGGTATTGAATGACTATGGCATTCTGCATCCTGAAAAAGCTCTGGATGCATATCTTTCGCGATATCGGCGGTTTGTGAGCGTGGGAATCCCGCAAATCCAGATGCCTCTAAGCGGTCAGTGGCTGATCACGCAAGGACACAATGGAAAACATACTCACAAAAAGGACTGGGCTTTGGCCTGGGATTTTGAGATGATCGATACCTCCGGGAAAAAATACTCGGAAAATCAGGAGACCCTGAGCGATTACTATTGCTTTGG
Source organism: uncultured Candidatus Cloacimonadota bacterium (assembly GCA_964501025.1). Lineage (GTDB taxonomy): Bacteria > Cloacimonadota > Cloacimonadia > Cloacimonadales > Cloacimonadaceae > UBA5456. The sequence continues at coordinate 4,535 of CAZCRD010000040.1, forward strand.
CAAGCCTGTTTCCGCTGCCGCTGCGGGATATGTCACCAAGGTGGTAAATAGCATCCCGGATAATGCCATCGGAGCAGTAAACACGGTGGACAATTGGGGAAACTATGTGAGCATCAACCATGGCTATGGCTTTTACACCCTCTATGCTCACCTCAAGGAAGGCTCGATCAAGCTGGCCGAAGGCGACTATATCAAGATGGGTGAAAAGCTGGGTCAGGTGGGAAACTCCGGAAGGTCCTTTGTGCCGCATTTGCATTTTCAAGCCCAATCTGCCATAGACGCGGGATCTCGCACGCTCTACAGTCACATCCTGAATTATAAAGTCTGGCAGCCTGATGGGAGCTATCGTTTTGTGGCCAGCGGAGTGCCCGAAGAGGAGGATTTGGTATCCCCCTTGATTCCCGAAAAAGACCTGGCCAATATCCTGCAATTGGGATATGGGCAGGAGCAAAGCTTTGCCGTGGAAGATCACTCCGGCAGCCAGATAGAGCATTGGAAAGTGGATCTTGATCTCTTGGGAAATCACAGCATCGTGGCCGATACCGGCAGCAAGCTGGATTTTTCTGTATATCAGGGAATCTTCAATGTGCTGAATCTGAAAGGAAAACGCTCAAGTGCGTTAGCGGCATTCGCTCTGGCCGCTGGTCGGATCCCGTGGATCGAAAATCAAGCTATCTTTTGGAAGGATGAACCCAGCCTCTCTGTGGCCATGAATCCTCTGTGGAAAAATCTCACCCTGTTCCTGATCCCCTTTTTCAGCCCCATACGGGTGCGCAGCAATTCAAGGCTGAGTGGCGAGAAAAACAATCTATTGCTAAGCAGCACGATCGAACTCAGGTTGTTGGGAATGCCCCTCAGCAGTTTTGATACGAGCTTGAAGCTCAGCAAACAAGATGGCATTCGCGAGATAATCCTGCACAAAGCAGACAAACAGATATTAAAAGCAACCCGTATAGACAATAAGGAGCATACTGATGTATAAGAAAGTGATTCTGTCTATCCTGCTCTGGGGAGCACTGCAAGTGATCCTGGGACAAAGCATCCAGGATTCATATCAGGCCGAAGCCCGGGGAGACTATTCCAACGCCTTGCTACACATGCAAAAGCTGGTAGCCGATGAGCCTGATGAGCTTTTTTACAGCATGCGCGTAGCCTGGCTGAAATACCTTTCCGGAGATTATCAGGAAGCCCTGAAGTTATATCAGCAGGGGCTGTCCCAGCTTGATCACCTGGATGCCCATCTGGGTATCATCAATTGCCACTTGGCCCTGGGGCAGTGGGAAGCAGCTTTGGCAAAGTCCGAACAGCTGCTGCCAAAGCACCCACAAAATACCTTGATCATGGGCAAAGCAGCATACGCAGCATATATGAATATGAACTATAGCAAGGCTGCCGGATTTTATGCCAGCATCGCCGAGATCTATCCCTGGGATACTGAAAACCTGGGATACTGGGTAAGCAATCTTTACCTGGGCGGCAATATCGCTGAGGCCAAAATCCAATATGCAATTCTCAAAAAGTATGCACCCCAATCCCAAATCGTAATCGATTACAAAGGTGTGTTGGATCTGCCGTGAACAAAAGTGCAATCCTGCTTCTGCTGCTGTGCTGTGCCTGGCTCTCAGCTCAGACAGCCAGTCCAGATTTGCAGAATCTGAGAGTCTGGGTAGCCCAAAACCCTGGGGATGCCTCAGCAAGGCTGGATCTGGCCTACCATCTGATGCTATCTGGAAGCGTTGATGAAGCTTTGAAACACTATGAGACCTTGCTGATCCAGCATCCTAAAAACGAGCAGGCTATGGCAGGGGTGCTCTGGGCATTGCAGAGCTCCGGACGCAATCAGCAGAGCATATTCAAAGCTGATGATTTCCTGAAGCAGCATCCCGATAGTGCTACTCTGCACAATTACAAAGCCTATGCGCTATCCCAATTGGGAGATCACCTGGCCGCCAGAAAGCATTATGCCACAGCCAGGAAGCTGGCCAAAGACGATGCTCAAAGACACGCTGCTACCCTGGGGCTGGCGTGGGAATATCTCTTTTTGCAGGATTACTCCGCCGCTACCGCCAGGCTCAAGCGGCTGGAAGCCAGCAGTGATTCTACGGCAAATGCACTGCTGCAAAAAGCACACTATAGCACTTCCCTGAGCCTGAGTACAAACTATGACGCCGCCCTCAGTGGCAGTTTGTCCCTAAACATGCAAAAAGCTGTGTGGAGTGCTGCCTTCAAATATGATGAGCTGCTGCTCAAAGGATCGCATTTTCGACATATACTCGGTGCCTCAGTCCAGTGGCAAAACCCCATTGCGAATCTGAAGCTTGGCGTAAATAGCTTGGCTGGAGAGGACAAAAGAGTGTATCCCGGGTTTCAATACAGCCTGTCCCTGGAGCCTGTGTTTTATCTGGAACAGGTGCAACTTTGCCCTTCACTTGGTGGACATTATAGTAGCTATCCACGCTTTGATGTCCAACAAGCTGATTGGGGGCTAAGCGTCAAAGGCGACCGCTTATCGGGCGGCTACCATTACTATGTGCTTTATCAGGATAATGATTCCATTGATAGCGACAGAAAAGAGACCCTGCATAGCTTTGATCTTGGTGCCCTGGTGCACAAGCAAATGTGGATCAGAGCATATCTGGTGCTGGGGGATCAGGCCTGGTGGAGCAGCCCTTATGATGTGATCAACGACGATTTTGAGACCTTCAGCACGGTCTATGGCCTCTCTTTGTATAGCCCCATCACCAAAAATTTGGGAATCCTGCTTTACAGCCAATTTGGAAAACAAGATAATGAAACTGATTTTAGCTCTGCGCTTACCCTGTCTTACCGCATTTAGTCTGTTGCTGATGGGCTTTGTCCTCAGTTCCTGCAATCTGCGGGAAGACATCCTGCTGCCTCCCGAGCTTGACCCCAAGGAATATGTATTGTCCAATCGCATCCAAGTCTATTCGGATCATCTAATCAGTTCTGAAAATGACGACAGCTTTTTGTATCTGCCCAAGACCAGCATCTCGGATTCTCTAATCTGGTATGGCGACGAGATCTCATTCAGCCAGGTGGAAAGCCTGCTGAGTAGAGACTCTCTGGCTTTGGCGGAAGGATCCACGAGCCTCAGCAACAGTTACCGGATTCAGGTGAAGCGCTCTGGGGAATACATCAGTCTGGCTCATGCCGAATCCTTCGCCACGATCTATACCGATTTGAGCAGGAGCATTAGCCAAAGCAGTGCGACTTTGATCTCCTGGGAGTATCTGCTATCAGCAGAAGAGGTAAACATCCATACTTACAACAAAAGGCGTGCTTTTTTTGAGATTAACGGCACTGGAGATTTTGCTCTGGCAGAGCTCTCCGACAGCATGGAACTGGTGATCGAGGAAAGCGACACCCAAGTTCAGGGTTTGTTGAAAACAGCAGAGACCTGGATGCAAATATTTGTCCCCGCCGAGTTTACTCAGGAGATGGGACAAAGCGTGATCAAGCTCACCGATACACTGGAATCAGATCAATTGCAGAACGTGCAAGAGCTTTTTCCCGGCTTTGCCCTGCTGACCAAAGTGTGGCAAGTATCTACCGAAAACTCTGGCAGCAGCAGCCATCCTCCCATCATCCATTACCATCTGCCCGCGGTCAAAAGCGCAAGCACCCAGTGGCTAAAGCTGCATAATGGCAGGATCGACAGCTGGGCTGAAGGAGAAGATACCTGGATCATCCAGGATGGCAAGCTGATCAGCTTTATCAATGGCGCAGCCAGCTATTTTCTGCTACAGCCCCTCAGCGGGCAAAACTCCTTTCGCATCAGTCTGGACGGCTCTTACAGCCAGATCTTTCTGCAGGATTTGTGGCTGGATCTCAAAGAACTGAATGCTCCAGGCATTGATCTGGAAATCACGCCAAATCCGCCCATTCAAGATATCATGCAGGATTACTTTGGTCTGAGTCCCTACTATAATCAAGGCCCACTTCGGGCTTACCAGATTCAATTCTGGTCTTATCCTGAGAGTCTGGAAAGCTTACCGGGAGCAGAATGGCTGGAGTTTGGCTTTGCCGCTGGATCTGAGGATCCCGCAAGTGCACGGTTGATGCGAGTCTATCGCGATCCGGACAAAGACATCATCAGCTACAAAACCCATGCTGCCGCCTATGATGATAATCATTTCACTACTTCAGATTCCTACGTTTACACCGGCATTAGTTCATCTGGGATATATCTGTATGGACACATCACCGAGCATAGCAGCTCTCAACAGATACCCTGCCTCAAAGACGAGCTGTATCTTGAGATGGAGAGGACCACCCTGAGCTACCAGGACAGCAATCCGCCCTGCACTGCCATCAGATTGGATTACGGAGCTTTAGTGCCGGACGGCCATCCCTGGCTGAGTGACTTGCCATACTCTTTGAGCAACAAGCAGTCTCTTTTGCAGATTGTCAGCCTCGGCAGCAGCACAGATGCCTTGCCGCAAGGACTCTTTTTGCAAAGCAGAGTAAGCGGCAACCCCCAATCACTGATCAATTTTTCGGCTATGCTTAGCTACCCCAAGTTCATCCGTTACCATCGCAGCAACACTTTGGAACACAACAGTTTTCTCTATGCAGATGGCACGATGAGTGTATCCCCTGCCTGTGCCGGCTACCTCATCGATGGCAGTAGCTTAAACGAGATTGGCAATATCCGCGACCTGGCCATGTATCCCAAGATGATCTTTGACGACTTTGATCTGGAGCTGTATCTGAACTCGGAGGCAATGATGCCGCCAAGTACCTTACAAATTGAGCAAAAAACCAGCCTTAGCGATTCCCATCAAGTGTTGCAGGAGCAGTATGATCTGAGTTATCTTAGCTCTGCCTATGGCTTTGAAATGCTGGATAATCCCGGATTCTATGAGGAGTTTCAACCCTATATCCGGATCAAGCATCAGTCCCGCAACCAGGATTTGTTGATATCTGAATCTGATCAGGATTATTACCGCATATACAGCTATCCCGAAGGAGATCAAGCTGATGGCTGGCATTTTGTAAACGAGGCTGGACACTATGCTTTTGTGCTGCCATATGATGCCGAATATGCTATCATGCAAGATGCAAATGAGCACAACGCTATCGAGATTTCCCTTGATAGCGTGCAAGAAAGCCATCTTTCATTGTATCAGGCTCAGCTCACTGTGCCCATAGCTCAGATCGGCACCACCCTGCCTTTGGGGTCAAGTATCAGTCTGCATCAGCTTGCAAACCTTGCTCCGGGAGTCTCATCACGTTCTGCCTATAGGGTAGGCATTACCGGACCGCAAAACAACCCGATGCTGCCAGACTTTTTCCTGCAAGCCATTGAGGAATGGCCATATATCTATATCCCTATTGCCGATTATCTACCCGGTGAACCGCTGAGAGTCTATTACCGCAGTTTTGCGGGCCTTACCCGAGAGCTTCAGCTTGTGCAAAGCTTTGGCGACAATCCTGAAAATGAATACATCATGATCGGAAACTGTGCGCTTGCTTTTATCGGCAATCCGGGATACTTCTATGTAGATTAAGCCTTGACTGATACAAAGGGCAGACCTTTAGGAGAGCGTTGCTCCTGCTGCCTTTCCCCGGCAAAGCGAGCCCCGGCTCAATGCTCAATTCTGATTCAAAGCAGCAATATTTTCCTTGCCAGATATCAGCCGGTTTCAGATGCTGGCAATAAGAGAAAAACTGGAGGAAAAAATGCTGTCTTTATATCTTGTATTGTTCTTCGCTGCCCTGGTGGTGATTGTTATCTCACGCGGTGTGATCGTGGTGCGCCAGGCCGAAGTGGTGGTGATCGAACGCCTGGGTAAGTATTATCGTACTCTGCCCAGTGGCATCCACATCATCGTACCCCTCTTTGATCGGATGCGCCCCATCCATTGGCGTTACAACAAAGCGGATTATCGCGGAAACATTGTGGTGGTGCAAAAGGTGGAAAATCGCATTGACCTCAGAGAAAATGTCTATGATTTTCCCCGTCAAAATGTGATTACTGCCGATAACGTGTCGATGAATATCAACGCACTCTTGTATTTTCAGGTCACAGATCCTTACAAAGCGGTGTATGAGATCGGGAATCTGCCGGAAGCCATCGAAAAGCTGACCCAGACTTCATTGCGTAATGTGATTGGTGAGCTTACTCTGGATCTTACCTTTACCTCCAGAGATTCGGTGAACAACAAACTTCGCTTGATCCTGGATGAAGCCACCGATAAATGGGGCGTGAAAGTAAACCGGGTGGAATTGCAGGAGATTCAGCCGCCGGAAGAGATCCGCAATGCCATGGAAAAACAGATGCGGGCCGAACGTGACAAGCGCGCCAAAATCCTCACTGCCGAAGGTGAAAAGGAATATCAGATTCGCGTGGCTGAAGGTGAACGCCAGGCCAAGATCGAACGCGCGGAAGGTGAAGCAAAATCCCGCCTGCTGGTAGCCGATGCTGAGCGCAAATCCATCTTGCTGGTAGCTGAAGCGCTCAAGGAATACAATGTGGATCCTGCCCAGTATCAGATCGCGCTCAAATATATCACAGCCTTTGAAAGTCTGGTGCAAAAAGGTGACAAAACCGTGGTCCTGCCTTATGAATCCTCTGCATTACTGGGTTCACTAAAGACGATGGCCAATCTTTTTGACAAAGGTGCAGGGATCTAAAAAAACAGATTAACTGCCTGACCCTGATTCTTGATATCCGCAGTGTAGCCATGCTACATTGCGGGCATATTGCGGGAAGAAAGATTGTTACAGGCTTTCCTTCAAATCCATAAGATCAGCAATAAACAGCCCCCTGCTGCAATACGGAACCAATACGCTATCATTACGGGTCGTGACTGGTAATGATAGCATATTGGTAAGGGGGGAAGAGGCAAGATATCTACAGATCGCTTAGATGTGATACTGCATAAAACCTGTTACGAGGGGGGGGGATGATACGGATTATCAGCAGGATTGTGTCGCCCACAAGGGGCTCTATGCAGGAGATGGCTGCATTGTACGAGGGGTTCCGCTTCGCTGCACACCCTCGCTATGATCTGTTTCGCCCTCCGGGCTCAGGTATCGCTATGATCTGTCGTGCGCAGGAGGCTAAAAGATGAAAGGCGGCTGCTTTAGCTGCCGTGCCCAAAAGTGGGATTGACAGCAGAAAAGATGATTTCCGGTTGGCTTTAGCCACCGGCAAAACGCGCTGTTTTCCAGATTATCAGCAGGATTGTGTCGCCCACAAGGGGCTCTATGCAGGAGATGGCCGCATTGTACGAGGGGTTTCGCTTCGCTGCACACCCTCGCTATGATCTGTCGCCCATGAAGGGCTCTGTGCCTGTTGTGGCGTGCATTAACGAGGGGTTCCGCTTCGCTGCACACCCTCGCTATGATCTGTCGCCCTCCGGGCTATTCACAGCAGCGGAATGCTACAGACTATTATCAGCATCGGAATCTACGGGCTATTCACAGCAGCGGAATCTACGGGCTATTCGCAGCAGCGGAATCTACGGGCTATTCGCAGCAGCGGAATCTACGTTATGAAGGGCGCTTCAGGCGAGCGCCCCAACGGTACTATGGTTTCGTCCTTCGGGGCTTAGGAATGACCTTGGGACACGATGCAAGC
>CAZCRD010000041.1:0-16147 GCA_964501025.1 uncultured Candidatus Cloacimonadota bacterium
TTTTGACCGATTCTGGAACCGGTGCCATGAGTGACCGGCAGTGGTCTGCCTTGATGCAAGGCGATGAGAGCTATGCCGGATCCCGGAGTTTTTTGCGGATGAAAAAGACGATACAGGAGCTTTTGGGCTTTGAGTATGTCCTGCCCACTCATCAGGGCCGGGCTGCCGAAAACGTGCTTTTTTCTGCCCTCATCAAAGCCGGGGACATCATTCCCGGCAACACTCATTTTGATACCACCAAGGGGCATATCGAGTTTCGCCATGCCACAGCAGTGGACTGCACAGTGGATGAAGCCACAGACATGAGCCTGGAGCTACCCTTCAAGGGCAATGTAGATACTGCCAGGCTGGAGGCTTGCATCGCCCAGCACGGGGTCAGCAAGATTCCATTTATGGTGCTGACGGTTACTTGCAACAGCGGAGGTGGACAGCCGGTCTCGCTGGCGAATATCAAGGCAGTCTCGGCGATCTGCAAAGAGCATAATATTCCCCTTATCTTTGATTCCGCCCGCTTTGCCGAGAATGCCTATTTCATCAAGACCCGTGAAGACGGCTATCAGAATAAGAACATCAAAGAGATCGTGCGCGAAATGTTCAGCTTTGCCGATGGCATGACCATGAGTGCCAAAAAGGACGCCATCATCAATATTGGTGGCTTTATCGCACTCAGGAGTGAGCAGATCTTTCGTGAGTGCTGCACTTTCAACATCATGTTTGAAGGATACATCACCTATGGTGGCATGAGTGGCCGCGATATGGAAGCTCTGGCTACCGGATTGATGGAAAGCACAGAATACAACTATCTGGAAGCCCGCATTGCCCAGGTAAAATATCTGGGCGACGAGATCAGCAAATACGGCATCCCGATCGTGAAGCCAGCCGGCGGACACGCCATCTATGTAGATGCTAAGACCTTTTTCCCGCAGATCCCGCAAACCCAATATCCAGCACAGGTCCTGGGAGTAGCGCTATATACTGAGGCTGGAGTAAGAGGGGTGGAGATCGGCACAGTGCTGGCGGATCGTGATCCTGATACCCGGGAAGAAAGACCGCCCAAGATGGAATTGCTCAGGCTGGCGATACCCCGCCGCGTATATACCAATAACCACATGGATGTGGTAGCCTGGGGTCTGCAGCAGATTTGGGGAAAACGCGAGAGCTACCGTGGCTTGAAGATCAAGTATGAAGCTCCCATCATGCGTCATTTCACCGCTACTTTTGAAGCGATCTAAGTGCTGTTGGGCTGGATTTTTGACTTTTACGCTTGACATAATGTGCCAAGTAGCAGTCTTGACTCTAAACTAAACAAAAAAGTATATGGAGATAACCATGAATATTATGGAAGATCTGTTTTACACAGAAAGTCACGAATGGGTGAGAATTGATGGCGACATCGCCACCATCGGGATCAGTGATTTTGCGCAGCACGAGCTGGGCGACATCGTATTTGTCGAGCTACCGGATGTAGGCATGAAAGTGACTGCGGGCGAGCCTTGTGGCTCCATCGAAGCAGTCAAGGCCGTGGAAGACATGATCTCCCCGCTTTCCGGAAAGGTAAGTGAGCGCAATACTGATCTGGAAGATAGCCCTGATCTGATCAATAAATCCCCTTATGAAGATGGCTGGATTATCAAGGTTCGAATCAGCGAAAAAGACGAGCTGGATAATCTTCTCAGCGCTATCGAATACAAAAAGATCATTCCTGAATAGTCATCAGAGCTGGCTGACTTTTGATCACAAAAAGCCCAAGCTTTCTGATCATCCTATCTGCACCTTCGGGAGGAGGTAAGAGTACGATTTTGAATGAAATCCTGCTCAAAGTGGATCACATAGATTATTCGGTAAGCTATACCACTCGTGCTCCGCGCGGGATAGAGCAAGATGGCATTCATTACCACTTTGTGGATGAAGCTGAGTTTGAAGAGCATATTGCTGCTGGTGATTTTTTGGAATATGCCAATGTTTTTGGCCAAAGCTGGTATGGCACATCGATCAGCTATATCAAATCCCGGCTCCGGCTTGATCGCCATGTGATCATGGATATCGACGTGCAGGGGTCTTCTCAGATCAGTGTTTCTGATATCCCTTTGGTGAAGATCTTTATCATCCCACCTTCGGTGGAAGTGCTGCGCGAGCGCTTGATCAAACGAGGTACAGATAGCCCCGAGGATATTCAACGCAGATTGGATACTGCAAAAAAAGAGCTGGACTGCATCCCAAATTATGATTATCTGGTGATAAATGATGAGCTGGATCAGGCTGTGAATGATGTTTTGGCCATTATAAGGGCTGAAGAAAACCGGGTTTACCGATACCAGAACCCCATGCAGGGTTTCCTGCAACAGGAGAATAAACATGATAAATGAGAAGATTGAAAACTTCCTCGAAAAAGGCAATATGAACTATCTCTTTTGTCTGCTTTCCAAATTAGAGGCACATCGGATCAACAACTTTCCGAGCTTTGTAAAGCAAAAATTTGATAAAAAAATCACCGTCCTGGCGATGGACCACGTTACTGATAACGACGTGCCGGATTATGTATCCGAACTCGAAGAAGCCGAGAGAATCCTGGCTGCCGAGCGCGCTCTTTATGAAGATGACGAAGAAGGCATCGAATTTGGCGAAGAGACCATTGATGACTCGGCCAGGTTTGTAAAAGAGATTGAAGCCACAGACATCAGCGAATATGACAGTCTGGAAGTGGTCAAGGATCCCTTTGCAGATCACGACGATGATGACGATGACCTGGATTCAGATGACGAAGACGATGATGATGATAACTGATGTCTCGCCGTGCCTTATTACAGTACCTTGAACTTCTAAAACAAAGCGGGATCCAGCAGCTATTTCATGAATCCGGACAGGCTCCGGCACCCATAGACAAGCAGGCTACGCTGGACAATCTGGCCAAAGCCTATGCGGATTGTGACAAATGCCCTCTGGCTGCAGGACGCATCAATCTGGTCTATGGTGAAGGCAATCCCGATGCCCAAGTGATGTTGATCGGAGAAGGTCCCGGCGACAACGAAAATAAAACTGGTCGGCCTTTTGTGGGAGCTGCCGGACAGCTGCTGGATAAGATGCTGGCAGCCATCCAGATCAAGCGCGAAGAGATCTACATCGCAAACATTGTCAAATGCCGTCCCCCTCAAAACAGAAATCCCGTCAACGAAGAACGCCTCGCCTGCATGCCGTATCTGATCGAACAGATTCAGATCATCCAGCCCAAGATCCTGCTGATCATGGGTCTGGTGGCAGCACAAAGCCTTTTGGGAACTACCCAATCTCTGGCCTGGCATCGACAAATACAGCATGAATTTATGGGAATCCCCGCCTTTGTGACCTACCATCCTGCCGCACTTTTGCGCAATCAACACTGGAAACGCCCGGCTTGGGAAGACTTGCAAGCCTTCCAAAAAGCCTGCAAGCTGCTAAGCTAATGCCCAAATACCTCTGGTTACTGCTCCTGCTGGCACTGTCCAGCCCAATCAAGGCAGATGTGCTGATCTATGGCGATACCCGCAGCCAGCCCGAAGTGCACAGGGCTTTGATCCAGCGGGTAGAAAAGACTCCCCTGCAGCCAGTCTTTCACACTGGAGATCAAGTTCAAAAAGGGAAAAAACAGGCTGAATACGATCTCTTCAAAGAGATTATCAGCCCCTTGAAGGCGGATTTTTATCCGGTGCGGGGAAATCATGAGCGTGATCTGCAACTTTTTTTGGAAAACTATCCGGCTACCAATGGCAACAGCTACTACACGGTTTGCCATGATTCGCTGAAATACATCATTCTGGATAGCAATATCAGTCTCTTGCCGCGGACCGAGCAATATATGTGGTTGCAACAAGAGCTGGAAAGTGCCACCCTGCCGGTGCTGCTGCTCTTGCACCATCCCGTCTTCAGCTCCGGCTATCACGGCCAGGAATTGGGTCTGGAGCTATATCTGCCGGCACTGTTGAAAAAGCACCATGTGCTGGCTGTCATCAGTGGGCATGAGCACAATTTTGAGCACCTTTATGCCGATGGTCTGCACTATCTGGTTACAGGTGGTGGCGGAGCGCCCTTGCGAGAGCAGAGCTTTGCCAGCCCTTATAGCCGCTTTTTCAGCAAGATCCACCACTATGTCCTGATGCGCAGAACCCCCGCTGAATTGCAGTTTCAAACTTATGATCTCAAGGGCAGTCTGATCTATGAATTTCAAGTCCCTCTTACCGGAGCGGTAAATGAATAAGCGTGTGCTGGCCATCCACGATCTCTCGGGTCTGGGCAATACCTCACTGATGGCAATCATCCCCATCATGTACCGTTTTGGGCTCAAGGTCTGCGCTTTGCCCACTTCTCTGCTTTCTGCCAATACCTGTTATGAAGGATATCGCATGCTGGATACCGGAGCTTTTATGCAGCAGTGTCTGGAGCACTGGCAGCAGATGGAGCTCAGCTTTGCCGCCATCTATAGCGGATTTTTGGCTGGTAAAGAGCAAGTGGATACCGTGCTTTCTGCCATTGATAGCTTTGGTAAAGAGCGCTGCTTGATTGTGATTGATCCCGTGATGGGCGATAACGGTGAGCTGTATAGCTGCTATGATGAATCCATGATTTTGGCCATGCGCACACTGGTGGCCAGGGCCGACATTATCTGTCCAAATTACACGGAAGCCTGTTTTTTGGCGGGTAAAGATCTCACAGAAATCAGAGATGAAGCTGCTCTGCACAGGCTCTGCCGGGATCTGCATGCCTTGGGCAGCAAAGAAGTGATTATCACCAGTGTCCCCCGACAAAATGGAGATAGTGAAGTAGTTTATTCAGCAGCAATGAATGCCACTCCCCAACACTTTCCCTACAAATATCTGCCCTGCTTCTATACCGGCACCGGAGATATCTTTAGTGCTTTGATGGTGGCATACCGCCTGCGGAAAGTAGCAATCGGGCAAGCCATTCCCCGGGCAATAGAGCTGATCTACCATGCCATCGAACTCAGCCAGAAAAATAGTCAACCCGGAGCCGAAGGCGTGAATCTGGAGCAAATCCTATGCCAGGAATGAAAGCATTAAGCACCCGTAAGATTTGCGTTACCGATCTGGATGGAACCCTGATGCATTCTGCGGGGATTATCTCATCAGCCAATTTGCAGGCACTCATAGAACTGGGGCAGCGAGGGATAACCCGCGTGCTGGCTACGGGGAGATCCCTGTATAGCCTGAAAAACGTGATTCCCCACGATTCTCCATTTGACTACGTGATCTTTGCCACCGGAGCCGGAATCCTGAACTGGCATACCAAGGAGCTGATCTTTTCTCACGATCTGGATGCTGAAGAGGTAAAACAGGTCTGCGATACCCTGGAAGAATTTGAAATTGACTATATGTTGCACCACAAAATCCCGGATACCCATCTGATGCACTATCGCAGAAAAAACGGAATACCAGACTTTCAAGCCCGCATCAAGCAATATGAAAACTACGCTGAAGAGCTGGATATAAACCGCATCGAAGAGATCATCGAGGCTACCCAGTTTTTGGCAATGGTAGCCCAGGATCGCGAAGACCTCTACCATGAGCTGCATCGTCGCCTGCATCCTCTGTCTGCAGTACGTACCACTTCCCCGGTAGATTTTTGCACGATGTGGATCGAGATTTTTGCTCCGGGCGTAAACAAAGGGGGAGCAGTACGGTTCATCATGCACAAACTCAATGTAAAACCGGATGAAATCATGGTAATTGGTAACGACTACAACGATCTGGATATGCTCAAGCTCAGCCCCCATGCCTATGTCACTGCCAATGCCCTCCAGGAGCTAAGAAAGCGGTATCACACAGTGGCTTCCTGCGATACCGATGGCTTTGCCGCAGCCGTGAGGATGTGGCTCAAACTCTGAGCAGCCAGATCTGATCCAGCCTCTCAAGGCGTTCAAGCATCGTCCTCCCGGGCAAGAGCATTCAGCTCCTCCCAATAGGCCATAGCCCTTCGTAAATGCGGGATTACGATGGATCCTCCCACCACCAGGGCAATGTTCATGGCCTCGTTTAGTTCCGAGTTATTTACACCCAATTCCTTACATTGATCCAGATGATATGAGATGCAGTCATCACAGCGCAACACCATTGACGCCACCAAGCCCATCATTTCCTTGTATTTTGGCGGGACTTCGCCATCTTCATACGCAGCATGATCCAGGGCAAAAAAGCGCTTGATGTTTAGATTTCCCTGCGTCAGAGTCAGCTTGGTCAGCTGCTTTCGGCTTTCCCGAAATTCCTTTACTCTCATTTGCTTTCCTCTTGTTGCTTTTGTACACTTTGCAAGATGCTGCGCAATTGCTGATGATCCGGTATGCGCGGACTAATGCCGGTATTGCGGGTACTCAAGATCACCGGAATCCACTCTTCGATCTGCTCATCACTCAGCTCCACCTTAATCTGGATCGGGAAGCTGTGCAGCCAGGCCAAAAAGTCTTCCATACTGATATTTAACAAGCCAAAGATCTGTTCCAGCTCGCTTTCGAGCGCAGCTGCATAAAAGCGCAGCAATTGCTCCATGAACATACCATTGGCCAGACCGTGGGCAATGCCGTATCTGGTGGTAAAAGGATAGCCGATGGCGTGTTGCAGTGTGGTACTGGTGTGAGCTATCGTAATCCCACCAAAAAGTGAGGCTCTGGCCAAAGCTTCCCGGGCTGGCAGATAATCCGGCTCTTTGAGACACAGTGAGAGATTCTTGATGATGAGATCAATGCCCTGTGCGATCATGGGATACAGCAAGGGATTGCGCTTGACACTATAAATCCCTTCCAAAAGATGAGATAGCGCATCGATCGAGGTGTTTAAGCTGATTCTGGGGCTGAGAGATCTCATGTAGCGAGCATCCACTATCGCCAGGCGGGGAAAAATCAGATCCGAGCCAAATCCTGCCTTCTTCTGCGCTTTGACATCGGTTAAAACGCTGTATTGCGTAGCTTCCGAGCCGGTGCCATGGGTGGTGGGGATCGCCACGATGGGATGACTCTGCTTTCTGAGCTCGGCGTCATATAGCTGATCTGCACAAAGATCATTTGCCGCAGCCAGTGAAATTGCCTTGGCGGCATCGATGGGCGAGCCTCCTCCGATGGCGATGATGAAATCACTCCCGCTGGTAAGAAATTGCTCTTTACCCTGCATGATACACTGCAGATCGGGATTTTCCCGGACACTGTCAAACACGCTATGTGCAATGCCCGCGGATTGCAAAAGCGGCAAGAGCTCGTCCATCACTCCGCTGTGGTAAGCGCTGCTTTTTCCGCAGACGATCAAAGCTTTGTTTCCTAAAGCGGCTATGTGTTTCTGCGCTTGTTTCAAAGCGCCGTTTTCCAAAAATATCCTGGTGGGCATGTATAACACTGTATTCCTCCCTTGCTTGGCTAAGATCACCTTATCTTAAGCTGCTGTAAATGTCAAGTGCGGGATGCTACCCCAGCTCGTTGACGTGGTTTGCAGATCAGGATCAGCAGCTCAAATCACGCTCAGGGAATGATTTCTCTTGACACCATCTCATTAGCTAAAATCCTGACATTCCGTATAAAAACCGAAAAGGAGAATCGATGAAGACCCTAACTCCAACGCCAAGCGACATTACCCAAGCCTGGTATGTCGTAGATGCTACGGGGCAGCCTCTTGGTCGCTTATCCACAAAGATTGCCACGATACTTCGAGGTAAAAATAAGCCATATTTTGCCACGAACCTGGATACCGGAGATTACGTAGTAGTGATCAATGCCGACAAGGTTCGCGTTACCGGCCTCAAGGCCTTGCAAAAGGTTTACAAATCTTTTAGTGGATACCCCAGTGGGCTCAAAGAGATCCCGTATGCCAAGATATTGGAAGAGCATCCGGAGCGTATTATCGAGCACGCCGTAAAAGGCATGATGCCAAAGAATACGCTGGGACGCGCAATGATGAAAAAACTGAAAGTTTACACAGGTAGCGAGCATCCCCATGCCGCACAACAGCCTGTGGAACTCAGTCTGTAAGGAGACAAACAAGGTATGCAAAACTTTGATGCCGTAGGAAGAAGAAAAGATGCCACCGCGCGGGTTCGTCTTACCCCCGGTACCGGCAAGCGCATCATCAACAAAGTGCAGATGAAGAAATACCTCCAGCGTGAAACCCTGGAAATGGTGGTGGAGCAGCCGCTTCAGACCGCTGGTCTTTCTGATAACTTTGACGTGTACGTAAATGTATCTGGCGGAGGCCTCTCGGGGCAGGCCGGAGCCATTCGTCACGGCATTTCCCGTGCACTTGTGGAATATGATGAGAAGCTGAGACCCGTCTTGAAAGCCCGTGGATTTCTTACCCGCGATCCCCGTATGGTAGAACGCAAGAAACCCGGTCGTCCAAAAGCCAGAAAGAGATTCCAATTCTCTAAACGTTAATCACTGGTTTTTTGGGGGATTCTCTCCCCCACCATTGATGATGAAGAGCTTTTTGAGACAGAGTTTAAATCCTGGCAGAGATGCCAAAATAAGCCTCCAAAGCGAGTTGCAAGGCGGTGAGGGGATAGCCCCTCTGAATTGCGTAGATCCTTTGGCGGAAACATTAACCGTAGATTAGGAGAAGACTAAATGTCCGTAGTATCTATGAAACAACTGCTGGAAGCCGGTGTCCACTTCGGTCACCAGACTTTCAAGTGGAATCCCAAGATGAAGAAATATATCTTTATCAAACGCAACGGGATCCACATCATCGACCTCAAACAGACGGTAGATGCCATCAACGAAGCCTATCAGTTTATCAAAGAAGTGGCTAGCCGTCAGGAATACATCCTCTTTGTGGGAACGAAGAAACAGGCTCAGAGCGCAATCAGTGATGCTGCTGCAAAGTCAGGTGTATTTTACGTAAACCAGCGCTGGTATGGCGGCATGCTGACCAATATGGCCACCATCCGTCAGAGTATCGAGAAGATGAAATATTTCGAAGAGATCGAAGCCGATGGTACCCTGACAAACTATACCAAGCTGGAAGCTCAAAAAATGAGACGCATGCACGATAAGATCGAGTTTTCCCTGGGTGGAATCCGTGATATGGACGCCCTGCCTGGAGCCATCTTTGTGGTCGATACCATCCATGAAGATATCGCCATCCACGAAGCCCGCATCCTCGGCATCCCGATCGTAGCCATGGTGGATACCAATTGCGATCCTGATCTCATTGACTATGTGATCCCTTCAAACGATGATGCCACCCGTGCTATCACCTTGATCTCAGACATCATGGCCACGGCCGTGATCGAAGGTCGCGGACTGGCCAGTGAAGGTGCTGACAGCGCTGAGGCGGCAGAAGCTAGCGAAGAAAAACCCGAAGAAACTGAAGAGCCGGCGGAAGCAGCCGAAGCTCCCAAGAGTGAAGAAAAAGTCCCGGAAATGGCCGCGACTGAACAATAAGAGTATATTCCTGCGTGCCGGAAACTCCGGCACGCTTTAGCTCATCTACATATTTTTGAACCAGCAAGGAGAACAAACATGGCAGATATTACCGCAACCATGGTAAAAGAACTGCGCGAGCGCACCGGAGTAGGCATGATGGAATGCCGCAAAGCTCTGGTGGAAACCGAGGGCAAGATGGATGATGCCATCAAATATCTGCGCGAGCGCGGAATTTCCAAAGCCGAAGCCAAAAGCCTGCGTGAGACCAAAGAAGGCATCATCTTTTCATACATTCATTTCAACGACAAGATCGGCGTCTTGCTCGAGCTGAATTGTGAATCTGATTTTGTGGCCCGCACCGAAGAATTCAAAGCTCTGGCCGAAGAGATTGCCCTGCAGATCGCAGCTACAAACCCTCTGGCCATAAACGCTGATGGCATCGATCCCGAGATCATCGAGCGCGAAAAAGAGATTGCCAGAAACAAAGCTATCAACGACGGCAAAAAACCTGAGATCGTGGAAAAGATCATCGAAGGCAATATCAGAAAGTATTGCAGCGAACACGCTCTGATGGAACAAGGCCTGATCAGCGACGAAAAGAAAACCGTCAAAGATCTGCTCACCGAAGCTATCGGCAAGACCGGAGAAAACATCCAGGTCGCCCGCTTCACGCGTTACGCCTTAGGCGAATAAACCCGCCTGAAATCAAGGATGAAAAGCACTTTCAGACCCGAGGAGATCAATCGCCTGATGCTCAAGCTCAGCGGTGAGATCCTGGCTGGCCCTGCCGGCTTTGGCTTTGACGATGCGGTCTGCGATCGACTCACTGATGAGCTGATCGAGCTCAAAAACATGGGCTATGGCCTGGCTATCGTTTTGGGAGGCGGAAACATCTTTCGCGGAGCCAGTGCCAGCAACCCGGGGCTATCCCGCGTGAGTATGGATAACATCGGCATGCTCGCCACCATCCAAAACGCCATATATCTCAGCGAGATCCTCATTGCCAAAGGCTTTCCTGCGGAAGTCTTTTCCAGCTTTGTGCTGGACAAGGTAGCCCGCCATTATAGCGCTCCCAAGGTGCAAAGCGCACTGGCGCAAGGCAAGATCTGCTTTGTGGCCGGCGGCACCGGTAATCCCTACTTTACCACCGATACCGCCGCTGTCTTGCGAGCGATCGAGCTCAAGCTGGATATCGTGCTCAAAGCCACCAAGGTCGATGGACTCTATACCGCAGATCCCCACCAGGATCCCAAGGCCGAGTTTATCCGCGATGCAGACTATCAGACCTGCCTGGACAAACGGCTCAAAGTGATGGACTTTAGCGCCTTCTCTCTGGCAGCAGAAAACTCGATGCCGATCAAGATCTTTGATATCACCAAGCCGGACAATCTGAAAGCCGCTCTGCAGGATGCCACAATCGGCACCTACATTCATCCCTAAAACCGAGGTACATTATGCAAGAACTAAAAGATCAAAGCACTCAGAAAATGCAGAAATCATTTGATTCGCTGCTGCACAACTATTCCAAAGTGCGCACCGGACGAGCCAGTGCGTCGATCCTGGATGACATCAAGATCAACTACTATGGTCAACCCACCCCGGTGAAACAGCTCTGCAATATCTCCATTCCCGAGCCTCGCACCATCATCGTGCAACCCTGGGACAAAACCACTCTGGCTGACATCGAAAAGGCCATCCTGGGCGCCAATATCGGCATCACCCCGGACAACGATGGCAATGTGATCCGCCTGCCCTTCCAACCGCTAACCGAAGATAAGCGCAAAAGCATCGTGCGGGATCTGAAAAAGATCGCTGAAGAAGCCCGGATCGCCATTCGCAACATCCGTCGTGAAGCCAATGACGGTGCTAAAAAGATGAAGAAAGATAGCGAGATCAGCGAAGACGAAGAAAAGAAACTGCTCAAAGAAATTCAGGATCTCACCGATGAATGGATCGCCAAAATCGATGAAGTGGAAAAATCCAAAGAAACAGAAATCATGGAAGTGTAGCTAATACTCTCTTCCTGAGCATAACTTACCGGTTCCCAAGGCTTGGGAGCCGGTTTTTTTTGTGCTCATCAAATGCTATCCCTGTCTACTGTTTCCGCTGTCTTTTTGCCAGACAAACAAGAACAAGCTACCAGAAGCTTACTGGGTTGACCTGCAGACGCGGAAGCCAATGTCATAATAGTTATCATTTGGATTGCTGCTACTCCTATATGATACCCTGCAACTGTATGCATTGCTACCCCAATAACCGCCGCGTAAGACACGGAGAGATCCGGTTTCAGGACCTTTCGGATTGTTCTGAGGATTGCTATCATAACAGCTATCATTATACCAGTCCCAGCACAATTCCCATACATTACCACTAAGGTCATAAATACCTAGATCATTGCGAGCTTTTATGCCAACCGGCTTTGATTTTGAACCAAAGAGTTCTGTATTTTTTTCATACCATCCTACAACCGCAATTTCATCGGAGCCACTATATCTATAGTCTGGTTCATTGCTAGCTCCCCGGGCGGCATGTTCCCATTCTGCTTCTGTGGGTAAGCGATAACCATTAGCATTCCAATTGCAGATTACAGCATTCCAGACACTATTGTTCGACGTTGGTACTGTACCCCAATCTGCAGGATTGGTTGATCCAGCAATAGAATAGACAGGAGTTAGTCTCTCTATCCTGCTGCGTCGATTGCAGTATTTCAGTATTGAGTACCAAGATACATTATAAACAGGATAGTTGCCTCCTTCACCATAATCTAAGGCGGGATTCACACCCATCACATTTTCCCATTCACTTTGAGTTACTTCATACTCATTCATGAAAAAAGGGTTAATCGTTACCCTGTGAGTAGGTAGTTCATTGCTACGTCCCTCTCCTCTGGTATCACCCATGGTGAAGGTACCGCCAGGAACTAACACCATGCGATCGATCTTGTCTATCCTATGTACAGAACTTACTTGTGAAGTTTGATCTTGATCTAGCTTTTGTAATACCAAGTCTAGCTGGTTAGCTTGATCCTGATCAATTCTAAAACTTCGTTCTTCAGGCTCATATGCTTCGATATATGATTCTATCAGATACTCCCCAACCGGCAGATCCATGATCCTGGAACCGGTCCAGGTATCACCATTGGATAGTGTGATCTCAGCCTCCATAGGCTCCACGGTGAAGATCAATCTGCCAAATTGTCTGATCAGTTCCATTCTTTCTTCATGGTTCTGCCCTTTTTGCAGCTCAATGCGCCGTTCAACAGGGTCATAGCCTGGTTTGCGGGCTTCCAGTTTGTATTGTCCTGCGGCAAGCTCAAAGCTGCTGCCGAGCATTTCCTGGTTGTTTATCAGCAATGTAGCATCGGCAGGTTCTAACACCACACTCAATGTAACAGTGGATTTTTCCAGCTGATAGCTGAAAAAGTTATCTCCATTTTCACTTACTGTAATTTCTCTTTCCAGTGGCTCATAACCTGTTTTTTGAATACGCAGATGGTAATTGCCCGGAAAGCGGAAGATTTGCTTGTTGGTTCTGCCTTCGCTCACATTATCAATCGCTATCTCTGCCTCATCAGGTTCGGAACGGATAGTAAGCATCACCGGATCTTGAGGTCGGAGCTGAAACTCAAAAAATACCCTATCGCTACTGACGACAATCTCTTCTCTCAAGTTGATGTAGCCTCTTTTTGAGATATCCACCGGATAGCTGCCAGGCTCTAACAAAACTGGTTTAGTGGGATCGTAAGTAAGACCATCCACCTCCAGACTGGCATCTGGCGGATCGATTCTAACGGTGACGGGTAAGGCCTTGGAGAGATTTACTCCACTACCCAGAAGCTTCATTTCATAGACCTTATTGCTCTTGAGGCTGAGGGGTAGATCATAGATTAAGCGGGCATAGCCATCCTTGGAAAAGTACAATCTACGCTCGCCCTCAGAGAGATAAAGCCAAACTTCTCCGCTTTGATTTTGCACCTCTACCGGAGTTTGATTGCTTTCAATCTTATCAAAGGGAGCAAGATCGGTGGAGATCTTGATCAAAGCACAATCCCTACCACTGTAGTCCTGTTTGGGATTGCGGATCAGGGTAAGATCCGAGGGATTTTCACGCAGCTCCTCCCTTATCTCGATCTCTGCAGTCCAGAGCCCGCAGATAATGCTCAAATACACAATTATGGCCAGGATTTTACGATTCATAACAAGCTCGCTATGCTCAGTATTGCCCCATATAAAAATCCTTCAGACCAAAGATACTGCCATCAGGATTCATTTCTGGCTGCCAGGTACGGACATAGATTCTGGGGTTTCCTACGTCTTCGAGATCAAACATTAAAAACAGGTAGCCTTGATCGGCATAGCTTTGGGAATAGTAATTTTGCCGAATCTGGATTCCAAAGATCTTGCTCTCGGGATCGTTTGTGCGTGTAAGGATATTATCTTCAAGTGCCAGATTCACATACTCATTGGTCTCAAACACGCGGCGCAGATTTTCTATGTACTGCGCTTTGGAATATCTGTTTGCCTGCCAGTTTTGACCAAGACGCTGATACAACCCATCCAGTGGAGTAGGATCATCCTGCAGCATGGAACCCACAATGATTAGGGCATTATCACTGAAAACCCTCTCTACATAAGAGATATCCTTCAGGCTGTATGCAGTTTTATAATCTTCCACAAAACTAATGATCCGTTGTTTTTCTTCATCTTCAGCCCGCACGCTGCCCATGATGTCCGTGATCGCCATCTCACTGAGCCCCAAATTGATGCGCTCGATCAGGCCATCCTGATCAAAGGTGATACTCAAAGTTTCATTGAAGTTGCGCCCGCTGCGTGGAAAGTAAAACTGCAAAGGCAAGCCTCGCATGATAGCGATATCATCCATCTGCGTATAGCTGATCTCAAAGTTGCTGCGCGCAAGCCTGGCGTTGCCATATTGCAAGAGCTTTTTCACATATTCCTTGCCGGAAGCAGTGCAGAGCTCTTCCAGAGCAGAATAGTTTTTTTGTTGGATCAAAGTGCTGAGCAGAGTAGCTTTGTCTACCAGATCTTGAGCGTCAATGGCATCAAGTGCTATCTCTGGCTGCACATCCGGCAATATCTCTTCCGCTTTTAGCTGTATTTCCGGCTGAAATTCTGTAGCTATACTTTGCCGGGCAAGCCGCAATTCAAAGCGGGATTCCGTAAATATGGGCAAGGATACTTCGTTCATTATCAGGTACAAATCTTTGTTAATCCCTGCTTTGTATTGATAATCATATATCACATCCAGACGGAGGGGATTTGGCACTTCCTCAGGCGCAGTGAAAAACTCCATTATCGCATAGCCGTCTTTCATCGTAATCGGCACCGACCAATTGTTGCCATAATAGTATCGAAGATCCAGATTGCGGATAGCTTGATCTTTGTAGGTGGCAAATATCTCATAGCTGGTCAACCGATCGTCCTGGCAATATATCTGATCTTTTACCTCGAATTTCAAACCTCGCAAGATGATACGAATATGCTCCGGCAGCCAGGTAATCAATTGCTGCATCTCTTTATCAATTTCATGATTTATGCGAGTGACATCGGGATGTGTGCGCAGCAGCACCAAAGCCCAATAGTGATTCATCAGGGCATCTCCGATGCGTAAATCCCTCTCTGCATCCAGGCCTCGAGAAACATAGTCCTTCAGCATCCGCTTGCGATCTTCAAACAGACGATGGTAATCAGCCCGTCTCATATATCGAAAAACCTCATAGCCGTTCTGAGTCTCAAATACCCGGCGCTCAGCACCATCAAGATGAGTGCTCGAATAGGTGTTCAGAGCACTTTCCCAATACTCGCTCAGATTCCCATTCTTTTCTATATAGCTGTATTCAGTGGAAGAAGATACCTGAACCGAAATCTGAGAAAGCAAATCCTGAATCGCAGCCCGATCTGCCATAGTGTCATTGGTAGCTCGCCCTAAACCTACGATCCAGGCAGGATTATTTCGTAATCTTTCAAGCTCCGCTTTGCTATATGCAGATAACAGCCCTGCAGCAAATATCAAAAATATTAAAAGCATCCATCTACGCATTGCTTGACCTCTAATCTCTGTCATGATTTGCATCCTTATTCATATCGAACAATATATTTTGGATGCTCCTTATCTGTCAAGCAATTCAAGCAAAGCAGGCAATCCAAAACAAAAACCCATAATGCATGAACACAGTACATAAGCGATCCACTCACCAAGTACCCCCTTGAGAACAGTTTTTTATCTACTGGATCCCCAGATTTCTTTCGGGATCTGTACGGGATGAACTCAGTACCCCTGAGGCAAAACTTCCACACTACACTGCAAATCAGGGTCTGCCCCCAAAAAACTTGTTGACAAAAAAAGCGCTCTTGGAGATTTTGTTCGAACAATGCGTTCCGGAATAGCTCAGCGGTAGAGCGGGTGGCTGTTAACCACTAGGTCGGGGGTTCGAATCCCTCTTCCGGAGCCATTTTTTTTGCCTTTCTCTTTTGCCTTGAGGTGCCGTCCTGACGGACTCAGGGCTTTTTTTGTTGCTATCGCCAGACTCAATCCCTAGATCCAAAACCAAGCTTGTAGATCACCTTTTCTTCCTCCCGAATTTAATCGTAATTTTGTTCTCGAACGATTGGCAAAACCGCTACGGAGCTTTGGAAAAGCCCAGATACGGGGAACGGAGCTTTGGAAAGACTCCGCTACGTAGCGTAGCATTCCGATGCTGCGGCTTGCACCTTGCTTTTCGTGTACCGGCGCTCG
>CAZCRD010000042.1:0-6518 GCA_964501025.1 uncultured Candidatus Cloacimonadota bacterium
GCATAACGCTATCTGATATCTCGACCGGCTTTTCTCAAAGAACACCAGGAAAGCAGCATAATGACCTTAAGGATTGTGAACAGGCTCCAGGAGTTATGCTTTTAAGTATAGCAGTTTTGTCTTGACGGTTTATCGGACTCAGGGATAATGGCTATTATGTGATGATTGAAGTAAGCTTCAGCATGGCTTAGCTTCGCTGAAGAGCCGCTTCAAGATGTTTATCAATCTCAGTATGTGATGAGGTTCAATTATGAAAAAGGCAATTCTGATCCTTGCCAGTTTGTGGATTATATACGAAGTGATCAATCTCTTATTTCTGGTTCATTGGGACGTGATAAATGCCGATAGACCAATGTATCAGGCAATAGACACTCATATCGCAGAAAAGTATCAAGCCGAGGATTTGGGCTTGGAAGATAGTGTCATGGATTGGCGCATCCAAAGCATCAGTGAGCGCAGAGATGCTTTTCTGAGCTTGCTAATCGGCAAATCTCCGGATAGCATCAGAATCCGTGAATTTTTGATCAAAGGCACATACCGTCCTTATGCGAATACAGATTGGAAGCAGGCTCCGAAATTTGAATGCCGGAAAAAATTCTTGATCGATGAAAGCAATATATTCGGCCCCACCATTGCCGACATCCAAGTAGAGTAAGCGATTTATCAGGATGCCCAATATAGCAGCCCATCGCTTTTGGATCAAGAGAATTGCTGGCATCAGAGAGTAAATCATTTGTCGCAGATTAAGAATCAGCTTGACAAAAATTCCACTCCCAAATTTAAGGAAAAGACCACATGGAGGATTAGTCCTAATTGGTAAGGCAGCGGTCTTGAAAACCGCCGGGTTCTGCCCATGGGGGTTCGAATCCCTCATCCTCCGCCAGAATATAGAAGTGATACATATCATAGATTAAGTGCCAGGAGAGGTGACCGAGCTGGCTGAAGGTGTGCGCCTGCTAAGCGTATGTAGGTCAAAAGCCTACCGAGGGTTCGAATCCCTCCCTCTCCGCCACTACTTTGTGTTGGGCAGTCGCCAAGCGGTAAGGCAGCAGGTTTTGGTCCTGCCATACGGGGGTTCGAGTCCTCCCTGCCCAGCCAGTTTTTTGAAGCGGCGCGGCGCTTCTACCGGGGAGATTGAATACCTCCCTGCTGAGCCAGAATTACAGAGTTTTAGTTGGGATGTCGTCTAATGGTAGGACAGCGGACTCTGGATCCGTATGTGAGGGTTCAAATCCTTCCATCCCAGCCATTGTTAAAACAAAAGACCCGGTTATATATAGCCGGGTCTTTTGTTTTATATAGGGTTTATCTTATGTTTTACAGGCCAGATACAGCTCTCTGGCTGCCCTGGCTGCCTGCTCGGCAAAATCCTCTGCCGGGGAAGCGAAGATGATGCCACGCGAGCTATTGATCAAGATTCTGGGTTCTTTTTTGCTATGCCTGGCATGCTGCAATACAGCCTGTAGATCTCCACCCTGTGCTCCCACTCCGGGAACCAGGAAGAGTCGATCCGGCATGCTTTCCCGCATGGCTTTGAGATCTGCCACTTGCGTAGCTCCCACCACTGCTCCCACTCGTTCAATGGGATATTCCTGCAACCACTCAGGCACAGCCTCTTTGAGTTTGCAGGCGTGAAAGAAATCGCTGGCAGAGGGATTTGAGGTAAGCGCCAGAGCAAAGCAGAAGCTGGATTCGAGCTCCAGAATCGGCTTTAGCACGTCAGCTCCCATCAGAGGATTGATGGTGATGGCATCTACCTTGAGATCCCGGAAAAAGGCATGGGCATAACCCGCCATGGTGCTGCCGATATCGCCCACTTTGCAATCCAGGATCACCGGAATCTGTGCAGGAATACTTGCGATGGTATCATACAAAGCGGTGATCCCACGCAGCCCATCCGCCAGATAAAAGGCGAGATTAGGCTTGTAAGCAGTAGCGTACTCTTGGGTAGCTTCGATGATGGCTTCATTGAAATCCCGGATCGGATTTGCGGATTCCCGCACACATACCGGCAATCTATCCAGCTGAGAATCCAGGCCAATACAGACGTGGCTTTGCAGCTCCTGGTAGCGCTCAAGATATTTATGCCAAAACGATTTTGACACTATCTTCTCCATCGATATCCTTGAGGGCGACCTTGATGATCTCCTCTTTGGAAGTGGGGACGTTTTTGCCCACATAATCTGCTTTGATGGGCAATTCCCGATGCCCGCGATCAATCAATACCGCCAGCTGAATCTGCCGCGGACGGCCAAAATCCATCAGAGCATCGATTGCTGCGCGTACTGTCCTGCCGGTATAGAGCACATCATCCACCAGCACCACAATGGCATCCTCGATATCAAAATTCAATTCAGAACCTTTGATTACGGGTTGGTGTGCGATGGTGGAAAGATCATCCCGGTACAGGGTAATATCCAGGATACCTACAGGGATTTCCTGGTTTGAGATAAGCTTGAGATAATCCGAGAGCTGCTCTGCAAGCGGCACGCCGCGCGAACGGATGCCCACCAGGCGGATCTTTTCCAGGCCGCGATTTTGCTCGATGATCTCGTGCGCCATGCGCTGTATACTGCGTTCCATCTGAACGCTGTCCATGATTTGGCTTTTAATCTGCATTTGCATCTCCTTTAGTCTGCTTTGATCACTGCCAGGACGTCGCCTTTACTAACGTTTGCCCCAGATGAAAGTGGCGCGGAGCTAAGAGTTCCATCCAGCGGTGAGGGGATGTTGTTATACATCTTCATGGCTTCCAGCACCAACACGGTTTCGCCGCGCTTGACCTTATCGCCCACTTGTTTTTCATATTTGATCAGCATGCCCGGCATCGGTGCTGTGATGGGTTCCCCAGCGTTAGCAGCAGGAGCGGGAGCAGCCTTTGGCGTTTCGGCTTCAGGAGCGGGGGCTGCCGGAGCTGCAGCAGGTTTGGCAGCTGGAGCTGCGGGTGCAGCAGGAGCAGCAGGACGCCTCGAGATCACTCGCGGAGTTCCACCCTTTTCGGCTACTTCCACCAGATAGTAGCTGCCATCCACAAAGACGTCAAACTGTCTGGCATCTTCCGGTTTAGCGGGCGCTTCCGGCTTTTCGATGAGTTTGCCGGCTTTGGCTTTTTCGATCAGTTTCTGCTCGGCTTTCACTTCTTCCATAGTCTTGGGCATCATCTCTTTGGGCATGGGCTCGAGCCCGTATTTGATCTTGAGGAATTTTTTCCCGGTCACATTATAAAGTGCGACAATAAGCTGATCATCAAGATCTTTGGCCAGGCCTTCTGTTTCTTTTTTCACCTCTTCCATAGCAGGAGGGATCACATCTCCGGGGCGCACTGATATCGGTTTTTCACCTTTGGGATATCCTTTCAGGGCGCGGGCCTGCAGCTCTTTGTCGATGGGCAGAGTGGTCTTGCCATAGAGCCCATAGCAAAGGTCCTTCACCTGCTCGGTGATGCGGGCATATTCGCCATCTTTGCTATCAAAAAGTGCATTGTTTACCGCTTGAATACCCACAATCTGGCTGGTAGGAGTCACCAGCGGGATCTGGCCTAAGTCCTTGCGCACTCTGGGGATTTCTTCAAACACATCATCCAGTTTTTCCAGAGCTTCCATCTGCTTGAGCTGATTTACCAGATTGGAAAGCATCCCACCCGGAGTCTGATGAATGATGACATCGGTATCGATGATGGAATACTTAGGGTTATTGGCAAAATGCAGGTATTTGGGGATGTCTTTTTCCATCTCTTTATCAATCTTATTGAGCAGCTTGATGTCCATTCCAGTATCGCGGTTGGTACCCAACAGGGCTATTACCAGCGGCTCTACCCCGGGATGCGAAGTCCGGTAAGCATAAGGTCCCATGCAGGTATCGATGATATCCACTCCGGCTTCGATGGCCTTGAACAGGGAGAGATCACCCATTCCGGAAGTGAAGTGGGTGTGCAGATGCACCGGAGCTTTCACATTGGCTTTGAGCGCCTTGATCAATTCATAGGCATCATAAGGAGCGATCAAACCCGCCATATCCTTGATGCAGATGCTATCTGCACCGAGGGATTCCAGCTGTTTAGCTTTGGTTACATAATAATCTATGTTGTAGATATCTCCGCCCATCCGCTGTTCGGTGAGGGAGTAGCAGATACTGCCCTGGAAGTGTTTGTTGTTTTTCTTGATGATCTTGACGGCGGTCTGGAAATTGCGAAAATCGTTCAGTGCATCAAAGACTCTGAAGATATCAATGCCGTTATCACAAGCACGCTGCACAAAGGCTTCCACCACGTCGTCGGCGTAGTTTTGATAACCCACCAGGTTTTGCCCTCTGAGGAGCATGGAGAAAGGGGTCTTGGTGATATGCTTTTTCAAAGTGCGGATGCGCTCCCATGGGTCTTCGCCCAAATAGCGGTGCATGGCATCGAAGGTGGCTCCACCCCATACTTCCATGGAGTAATACCCCACTTGATCCATGAGCTCTGCCACGTGGAGCAGGTCTTCGGTTCTGCCTCTGGTGGCAAAGAGGGATTGATGACCATCGCGGAAACTGAGGTCTTGAATTTTGATCGGATTAGCGGCTGGGGGACGATCCGCTGCATAGCGCAGCTTGGTCATTTCGAGGATGCCGTGTTTATCCATTGTATCTCCTTTTTATCTGCTTCTTTTTATGATTCTGCGTTGAGTAATATCGCGGTAGTGCATCGTGGTAGAGCGTCCATAGGCCGCCCAGGGATGCGAGGGATTGCCGGCCAATGGTGGCTGATATTCAAAGTGTCCATCGCTGGAATCTATGAGAGCCAGCACTGCTGAGATGGCAGCGAGTTCTTGCTTGTCTTTCATCATAGCAGATCCTCAAGCTGGGATGTTGCCGTGCTTTTTGGGCGGCAGGCTTTCACTTTTGGTATTCAGGATTTCCAGGGCATCGATCAGCCTTTTTCTGGTCTCGGAAGGCAATATCACCGCATCCACATAGCCCCGGGAAGCTGCCACATAGGGGTTGTTAAAGCGTTCTTCATAGTCTGCGATCATCTCGGCACGCTTTGCTGCCTTATCTTCAGCAGCGGCAATCTCTTTGCGGAAGATGACATTGGCAGCGCCCTGCGCACCCATCACCGCAATCTCGGCAGAAGGCCAGGCAAAGACCATGTCGGCACCCAGATGTCTGGAACTCATGGCGATATAGCTGCCACCATAGTCCTTCCGTGTGACTACTGTGAGCTTGGGCACCGTCGCCTCGGAATAGCACCATAAGAGCTTGGCGCCGTGACGGATGATGCCGCTGTGTTCCTGATGCGTACCCGGCAGATATCCCGGTACATCCACAAAAGTGATTAGCGGGATATTGAAGGAATCGCAGAAACGAATGAAGCGCGTAGCTTTGTCTGAGGCATCGATATCCAGACAGCCCGCCAGCACCGAGGGTTGATTGGCCACAATGCCAATGCTGCGCCCATTAAGCCGGGCAAATCCGACGATGATGTTTTGCGCATAAAAGAAGTGCGGTTCAAAGAAAATGCCATCATCCACCACGCTCTTGATCACCTCGTGCATGTCATAGCTCATGCGGGGACTATCCGGAATGATGCTGTTCAGATCCGGGCAATCCCGCCAGGGATCATCATTGCACTCGGTGCGGGGAGGATCTTCCATATTGTTGCCGGGCAGAAAACTCAGCAGCATCTTGATCTCAGAGATGGCCTCGGCATCGCTCTCACAGGCAAAATGTGCATTGCCACTCTTGGTATTGTGCGCCATCGCTCCGCCCAGATCTTCCTGAGTGGTTTCCTCACCGGTTACGGCTCGAATCACGTCCGGCCCGGTGATAAACATAAAGCTGGTGTTTTTTACCATAAAGACAAAATCCGTCATGGCAGGAGAATAAACGGCTCCACCGGCGCAGGGTCCCATGATGGCAGTGATCTGAGGAATCACACCACTGGCCCGGGAGTTTCTAAAAAAGATATCACCATAACCTTTGAGCGCATCCACACCTTCCTGGATTCTGGCTCCGCCGGAATCGTTGATACCGACGCAAGGTACGCCACTTTTGAGCGCCATATCCATCACCTTGCAGATCTTGGCGGCATGCATCTCTCCCAGAGATCCACCCCGGGCAGTAAAATCCTGCGAGAAGGCAAATACAGGACGCCCATCCACCAATCCATGTCCGGTTACCACGCCATCGGAGGGAATGTCTATCTTTTCCATGCCAAAATTATCACAACGATGGCTGACAAACATATCCAGTTCACGGAAGGTGCCGGGATCAAATAGCAAATCCAGCCGCTCGCGCGCCGTTAACTTGCCCTTTTCATTCTGTTTGGCGATGGCTTGGTCGCCACCCATTTGCATTGTCTTCTTTTCCTTGTCCAGCAGTCTCTGGATATTCTCCTGTGTAGTATGCATTTATACCTCTTTTTGTTTCATTTCATCTTCAAGATACTGTATAAGCGACAAAAGCAAAAAGTTCTCACCTTTGTCAAATGAAAAATCTGGACATGGGTATAGCTTTGCGCAGTCCTTTACGCAGGAGATGGG
>CAZCRD010000043.1:0-26904 GCA_964501025.1 uncultured Candidatus Cloacimonadota bacterium
TGACAGAAACAGCGAAGCCGCTTTCAGGAAAAGGCCTCAGGCCTTTGTGGCAAATTCAATTTGCCACCCCAATAGCCAGCTCAAGCTTGACGTGACACTGTATTCCGGATCGATGTCCGGAATGACGGGAGGAAATTTTCAGTAAAAGTTTTCAGGTTTCAGCTATGTGATATGTTCTCACTCTTTCAAAGGATTCCACCCGCCAACAAACATCTTGACACTATGTGGCTGACCTCAAATATTGGCATAATATGGATCACTATCCTGGGAGGTGTGAAATGAAAGCTCTCTTTTTGCTATGTGGCATCTTGATGTTGATTCCCCTTGGTGGGAGCATGGCTTTTGATGCGCAGGTAGCCTTGTACGATTTTAATAATCCTGAGTTTACTTCTATCAGCGCTATTTGCCCCAATGGAAACATGGCAGTAATGCATTTAATGAGTGAAATGGGAGTGAGGGCTGCCTACCTGCAAGTTTTCAACCCCCAAAATCAAGCGCTGTGGGATGAGCCAATTCGTTTGTATAATACATATACCAATAATATCAAGATGCTCGCCAATCAGGACAATAGCATTAGTATTTGTTATCTGCAAAGGAATGAAAATTCCAGCTACAGGTACACGATCGATACTTATGATGCTCAGGGAAATCTCGTAACAGAATTGTCTGACATCACGGTTTATGAAAGATATGGTTTGTCCTCCGGCACGATTTATTTCCTTAATGACCAACAGGGCGGTTTTCACTTCGGCATTTGTGACGGTCAATATTACTATCGCTACCAGCATATCGATTCTGCCGGCAATCTGGCGCATCCGTTGAGTGGATTGAACTTGGGATATAGTGATCTTGACTACCGCTTTGTGATGACAGCCACAGCAGACAATGGTGCTGTGATTTGCTACCCTCATCTTGATGATAGCTTTCAGGATCGCATTCTCCTCACCAAGATAGATGGGGATCACCAGATTGCCTGGCAAAGTGATTATCAAGCTGCAGATATGTTTCCTAATAGTCTATTGCTCCTGGATGGGATTGATGATGCCTTTTACACCGTCGCCCGCTTATCACAAAACGGTGTTGCTGCGAGCAAGATTGACTATCTGGGAAATGTCATGTGGCCACAAGAATGGACTCCAGAAAGCGGTCAGGACCGATTCCTTGCTGCGGCAGTAGTCACCAGCCTGGGAAATCTGGTGGTTCATACCGGGTACATGCAAGGCTATTCTCTGCCGGATTACTATTATTGTGAGGTTGTAGATCCTTCCGGGATCACCCTGCATAGCAGTGAGATAGACCACCCTGCAAATCGGCTGGTGGCAGATAACTATGGCGGGTGGTTTGCGCTTGATTTTGATGATAGCTCTGCGAATCCATCAAATCTGGTGCAGCATTACGATTCCAGCTATGTGCCCGGGCCAGGACCGGTTTATTTTGCCCTAGATTTGTATCTGCAGCACTATGCCGCGTTTATCACACCGGAGGGTGATGATCTGCGGATTATCTATGATTACAGGCAAGGTAATCAAGCTGAGATTTGCACCCAGTTAGTGGACAATCAGCTCAATCTGATCTACCCACAAAGCGGATTCAGCCTGGTATCCGGGGTGAGTGACATGACGTTTAATGTGATGGCAATTACTATGCCAAATGGAGCGCTATTCACGATGTGGCGACAAGGTAACAATAGTTATCTGCACCCACACAAGATTATGTACAACGTGGTTACGCCACGGGGCCAAACCCTTTTCTCCACTGCTCAATGCTTTATGGAAGAAGCGCAATACATCCGCTGGTTCTCGCTGTTTCCGGTTGACGACGGCCAGGTTTTGATCTGCTGGGTCCAGGGCTCTGGGGACAACACTTCGTCCTATGCCCAATTGCTCAAACCTGGAACAGGAGCACTCTGAGAACCTGAAGGCAGGTCGCTGTTTAGCGGTCCTGGAGATCCGAAATTCTCTTACTTTGACGGTTCATTGTATCTGGCTCGGGCAGTAAATTCCGAGATCAGAATCCACCGCTTTGTGAATGGCCTGCCGATGTGGGATAGCAATGGTGTTTTAGCTGCAGAGCCAAATCCTGATTTTGCAGGTAGTGCCTTGAGCGTTCATTCTATCCATGAGAACCGCTTGTTTTGGAGCCAGCTATGCACCGACAACAACGTATATCTAGAAATGAGTTTCATGAATATCTTTAGCGAAGAAGGTGTCCTCCAGTTTCCCATCCAGGGTGTGCCTCTGGGTACTCTGAGTGAAGACTATCTGGGTATCGGTATTGCCCAGATTTTTACCCAGGGATCAGATCTGATCGCGATGCTCAGATATCATTATCGGGTTTGGGAGTACGACGGAGGACACAGTAGTTCCCCATCCTGGCATTATTACTGGACCCCTGCCTTTAGCATCGTACAGGCTGATGGCAGCATTGTTTCACAAGATTTATTCCCCTTTTACAATTACGAGAATGTCAACTGCATGACAGCGGATGCATATTACTGTGCATCTTTTGGTTCACCATATTTAAAGAAGTATGACCTCTCCGGAAACCGTCTGTGGGGCGTGCAATATGCTTATTCAAGCATCACCGGTCTGCTGCCGCTGCCGGATGACCGGATCATGATCGTCTCCCGTCGTTATGATTGGTTGTTTCAGCACCAGTTGTATTATGCTTTGCTAAGTGCTGATGGCAGCATCGAGTATCCGGCAGATGCGCTTTTTGCGGAAGGCAGTTGTCAGGCTGCTTATGCTACCGATTTTGGAGCTTACTTGCTCATGGTTCCATACCAGAATAATGACGTCAGTCATGGCGCCGGAGTGCAGTATTATGAGCTGAACACCTGGAACAATGACGATCCCCATCACAATCCCGAGCTGCTATCGATAGCCCAAAACCATCCCAATCCCTTCCGGGAATACACAGCTCTGAGCCTGAAGATGCCAGATGAAGCCCAGCTTAAGCTTAGGGTTTACAATATCCGCGGACAATGCGTGAAAACCATCCACAACCAAGCCCTTGCCAAAGGAGATCATCTTTTGAAGTGGGATGGCAAAGATGAAGCCGGAAACTCCTGCGCCAGTGGAGTGTATATCTTCAGAGCCGAAACTCCCTTTGGCAGCAAGACGATCAAGGCGCTCAAGCTGAAGTAAGTATCACCAGAGAGCTCTTCCTTTGAAAGGAAACCCGCCTCAGCCAGATCTGGCCGTAAAGAGAGGTTCAGGAGTGTAGAAACTTGCCTCCCCCTCATGCTTTGCTATGTGTGGATTGTTTTTCTGCTTCATGAATCTCAGCTTGTCCAAAGATTTACATTGACAAAAGAGCTTTGAGATTTTAGCATGGTGATCTAAAGAAAAGTGGAGTTTATAATGTCTGCAATAGCTGTTTTGGGATGTATGTGGGGCGATGAGGCGAAGGCAAAGATAGTTGATTATCTGGGAGATACGGCAGATTATGTGGTAAGGTTTCAGGGCGGAAGTAATGCCGGGCACACGATAGTTTTGGATGGCAAGAAGTTTGTGTTTCACACTGTGCCTTCCGGGATCTTGTATCCCAAAACCAGGTGTTTGATCGGGGCTGGTGTGGTGATAGATCCCCTGAGTCTGGTCAAGGAGATTCAGGATCTGGAAGCTTGTGGTTTGAGCTTTGCCAGACGCCTGATCATAGATGAAAAAGCAGGGATAGTACTATCCTTGCACCAGGAGCTGGATAGCAGCAATGAACAGCGGCTGAAAGAAGCGAAGATTGGCACGACTGGACGCGGGATTGGCCCTGCTTATGCGGATATGACAGCCCGCAGCGGGATCCGGCTGGGAGATCTGGCACATCCGGCATATCTGAAACAGCGGCTGAAAGAGCTGTATCGATATCATGGCCATGCCGCAGACACCAAGTCCATCAATGAGGTCACGACCCAGCTCAGTCAAGCCTGGAAGGTCTTGAAAAAATACACTGGCTCTGTGGAGCAGATCCTTCATGAAGCCAGGATTTCTGGCGCAAGCATCATGTTTGAGGGGGCACAAGGCACTTTGCTGGATCGCATCTGGGGCAGCTATCCCTATGTCACTTCTTCAAATACGATCGTGGATGCGGTCGGCATCGGCACGGGCTATTCTGCCCGCCTGATCGATGAGGTATTGGGCATATTCAAAGCCTATGCCACCCGTGTGGGAGAAGGACCATTTCCCACTGAGCTTGATGGTCCTCTGGCAGATCAGATCCGCCGGCAGGGCAATGAATTTGGCGCTACCACCGGACGTCCCCGCAGGATTGGTTATTTTGATGCTGTCCTGGCTGCTTATACGGCTCGCCTGAATACCCTGGATGGGATTGCGCTTACTTTGCTGGACGTGCTTTCCGGTATCGAGGATCTCAGAATCTGCGTGGGCTACAAATACAAGAACAAGGTGCTTACCACTCCGCCGGCTCATCCTGTGGAGCTGAGTAAGGTCAAGCCCTTGTATCTGAGCCTGAAGGGCTGGGAAGAGGATATTAGTGCGGTGCGCAGCCTGGATGCCCTGCCCCAAAACGCCAGAATATACCTCGAAGCCATTGAAGATTTGCTGGAGATTCCGGTCAAAATAGTCTCGGTGGGTAAAGAACGCAAACAAACCTTCAAAACTACTTCAGGATAAAGGAGCAAGCATGAAATACGGTATGATCATATTGTGTCTGGTGCTCGCCGGCAGCTTGGCTGCCCAAAGTGCAGACACCTTGTTTGTGCTCTCTTCACCTCAGTTTACCAATCCCTTTTACGATGCTTTTTCGCAAAACTATATCGGGGTGGAAGCTGCCGGACGGGGATACACCGGAGCCGCTGTGCCGGGAACGGCGCAAGCTGCTTATATCAATCCGGCTACCATGATGGCAGATTCCGCCAAAGTCTTTATTGAAGTCAATATCAAACCTCCAGTCAGAACTGAAGGTCTGGCTTTTGAAAGCCGCTACAGCTCACCCATGCCCTTTGCTGTGGCAGGAGTCAGCTTCCCCGTGGGACAGCGCCTGGCTGCCTCGATCAGTTATAACAATCCCAAGTCTATAGTTTTGGACGACTTTTCCATTCTCATCAATCAAGGTGCAGATGTCATCACCCGTTATCCCAAATACCAGCTACATCAATTCAGTGGCATGGCCAGCTATCAATTGAGCTCTCAGTGGAAGCTGGGACTATCTTTGCACAATCAAATCCACTATCTGGACGATGTGATATTCCTGCGCACCTATGACCGGATTCGTGAATACAAATATGCCCTGAGATTTCAGCCCGGCTTGCTATACCAGGGCGAAGCTCTGGCAGTGGGATTATCTGCCACTCTTCCCACCGAGATGCAATGGGATCTCAGATATGCCCGATATGATACCGTCTTGCCGCTCCAGCTGAGTACGGGGCTTAGCTTTACCAAAGATAACTTCCGGTTTTCTGCGGACTTCAATTATGGCCAGGATTCTGCCATAGACGATGCCTTTGAAGATCGCTATTCGATCCACTTGGGGGCAGAGCGACGCAATGGCAATAAAATCCTGCGGGCTGGTTACTTTTATCGCTCCAATGTCTGGGATGGACAGCTTCTCCTGCCCGTGAATACCAGTGCCCAAGCTGATAGCTCGATCTTCTGGGATGATGTGTCCACCACTTTGCCAGTGCCTGAAAACTCGCAGCATTTTCTCAGCCTTGGTTATGGCTATCTTTTCCGGGATGGCAGCATCAATTTGTCTGCACTGAGCTGTGTGGCTGGAGAGACCAAAACCACGCAGATCAATCTCAGCCTCAGCTTGTATCTCAGCTCCTTCAAACGCGAGGACTTTCTCAGATTCCCATGAAACAGCCAAGTGTCCAGATTCGCTCTATAGAAAGTTATGATCTTCCTGCCATCGAAGATGCAGTGAAACAGTGGTTTGACGATCTTCGGCATCCGAAGTTTAAGCGCAGCAAACGGGTCTTGATCAAGCCAAACACCCTGGGCGCTTATCATCCAGACCGGGCTGTGACTACTCATCCCATTGTCCTGGAAGCCATCATCCGTTACTTCCTGGATCACAACAAGGAAGTCTGGCTGGGAGATAGTCCTGGGGGCACAGTCCCGGTGCAAACTGTGTGGGAAAGCTGTGGTCTGCAGGATCTGGCAGATCGTTATCCGATCAAGCTGGTCAATCTTTCCACCTCCGGTTTTCGGGAATTGGATTATAATGGGATCCCGGTTAAGATCTCGGATCTGCTCTTTAAATGCGGCATTGTGATCAACGTTGCCAAATACAAGACCCACTCGCTGATGGCTTTTACCGGAGCCCTCAAGAATCTCTATGGTCTCATCCCGGGTATGGTAAAAAGTGAGTACCATCGGCTCAATCCTGATACCGAGAGCTTTGCCCGGTTGCTCTTGGCACTATATGGCCTGTGCCGCTCCAAGATCACATATAGCATCATTGATGGCATCCTTGGCATGGATGGAGCCGGACCCTCAGCCGGCACTGCCAAAGACTTTGGTCTGCTGATGGGCTCTGAGAGTATTCCTGCCCTGGATCTGGTGGCGTCCCGCATGATGGGCTTCAAGATCGCTGATGTGCCATATCTTTGGGGAGCTTTGCACCATGATGGCATCTTGCCATCGCGGATTGTGGTCCCTCATAGTTTTTTGCATTATCGCATCCCTGATGCCAATATCCGGACAGTAAAAATGAGCAAAGAGAGCTTGAAATACCTGCCCAGGATAGTACGCTATGCCTTCAAAAAGGTCTATTATTACTACCCTGTGGTCAGCCCTCGTTGTGTGCGCTGCGGCATCTGTGTTTCATCCTGTCCGGTTCAGGCCATCATCTGGCAAACTGACGGCTTTCCCCGGGTGGAAAAAGACAAATGCATCAAATGCATGTGTTGTCACGAACTCTGTCCCTCGCATGCGATTGATATTCACAAATCATTCATTGCCAAAAGGGCTATGGGATGAAAACCAAGGGTAAAGAGTCTCCCAAGATCGTGCGGTATGCCTTTCTGTTGGCGATGCTGCTGCTCTTTTTGTGGATTACTTTGTTCAGCCGAAATAGCTTTGCAAAAACATACACACTGCGGCGTAAGGTGGAAAAGCTGGAGCAGGAAGCCAATCATCTAAAGGCAGTAAACGACTCTCTGGCCAAAGAGAATGCCCGGCTCAAGACAGATCCGGAAGCTGCAGAAAAAGCAGCCCGTGAACAATTTGGCCTCATCAAACCGGATGAAAAGGTGTTTCGCTTTGTTCCGGCAAAGGATGCAGACTAATGCCAAAGATCATTGATATCAGCCAGATGACTGAGCTGGATGCCAAGACCATCTCCGAGATTCAGAATCTGGCCTGTGAAATCTTTATCGGGGGGCAGCAAACCAGAGAAGAGAATATCGAGTTTCTAATCTCAGAAGTTATCTGCCATCTGGAAGTCATCCAGAACACTGATCTTTTCTCTGGCTCGGTTGCTGTATTTTTTGATGCCGCTTTCTCCTGTATGCTGTCTCAAAGAGTGACGCATAGTAGTGATCTCTATCGGTTTTTCACTATTATGAATCACTTACCTGTATTAGAGAGTTCGCACTTTTATTCCGAAACCCTGGATATCCTGGCACCCCATTTCCGCAAAGATCGCTCTCTGATCAAACTGTTTGACCGCCTCCAGCTTTTGTTTGTGTTTACGAATATCGGATACTTTGATGCCGCCAGGCTCCTGGCAGAAGATTTGGAAAACCATGTAAGAGAAGATCAATTGTGCTTTTATGCCATGTATCAATTGAGCAGATATCAACTTCACAGTGCGGCAGAGGAAGTTTCGCACATGATGAAGCTGCTCTTGAATCTGGCTACCCGAACTTGGGATTCTGAAGGCCCTGAAGCAACTTTGTATCTGATGACAAACTGGCTCTTTTCGCTCAGCTGGTTCAAACCCAGCAAGTATTACAAAGTACTGTTGGGCAATCTATACCACAAGATCCGCAAGCGCAAGAGTCTCAATTCTGCCATCGTGGGCTATGAGCTGTTTTCTCTTCAGGAAAAGCAGGTTTCTCCCCCTGAGAGAATGCGTTATTATCAGGATCTCATTCAATATCAGGATAATGTACTGAATTCGCGGCAACTACATTCTCTACACTTTTTTGCCGGAAACTACCTGAGCGGCATGCAGAAACAGTTTCGAGATTCGATCCAAAGCTTCAAAGCCTCAAACTATTACCTGCACAAATGCTGGGAACGGCTGATCGGAATCTCAAAATATTTGAGGGCACACAGCAATCCCAATGATTACAAACTCGGGATGCAGTATCTGGAAGAGAAATTTTTGCGACTGTCAAATCAAACCAGCCTGAGAAACAACAGCTATGTGGAAAATCTGCAGGGGAATTTTGAAAAGATTGAAAAGCTCTATCAGCAAGTGGGCGAACTCTCCTTGACCGACTCGCTGAGTGGACAACGCAACCGGCGGTTTATGGACAACAACCTGCCGCAGATCATGGCACTGGCTGCCCGGCACAACGCTCCGGTCTGCTTTGCCATTATGGATATTGACTATTTTAAGGAGATCAACGATACTTACGGTCATGCCGCCGGGGATCACATCCTTACAGATTTAGGCAGATTACTCTCCAGTGAGTTTCGCCAATCAGATATCATCATCCGTTATGGTGGAGATGAATTTCTGCTCGTGCTCTTTGATACTGAGCTTCAGCACTGCAAGACGATCCTGCAAAGCTTTTGCAGCAAGATTGGACAACACAGCTTCAAGTTCAAGCGAAAGAAGATCCATGTCACCATCAGTGTCGGAGCCTGGTGTGAAGTCTTTGACAAAAAATCCAAGCTGAATTCCCTTGAAAGCTATGTCTGCAAAGCTGATGCCGCCTTGTACAAAGCCAAAAAAGCCAGTCGCAATTCGGTTATAATCCAGCAGTGAGAAAATTTCCTGCT
The DNA here is from genome assembly GCA_964501025.1 of uncultured Candidatus Cloacimonadota bacterium. Classification (GTDB taxonomy): domain Bacteria; phylum Cloacimonadota; class Cloacimonadia; order Cloacimonadales; family Cloacimonadaceae; genus UBA5456. Next base: position 8,913 of record CAZCRD010000043.1, read on the forward strand.
TGACATTTTACACAGGACAAAAATCTTTATTTCTCAAAGGAGAATGCCATGGCAAAGATAGTAGTAAAGAACCTGAACAAGTACTATGATAACGGATTTCATGCCGTAAAAGACGTAAACTTTGAGGCCAAAGACAAGGAATTTATGGTCCTCGTGGGACCTTCAGGCTGCGGAAAAACCACCGTCTTGCGCCTCATCGCAGGTCTGGAAGAAATCTCCAGTGGTGAAATCTTTATCGGTGATACGATGGTTAACAACAAAGCACCCAAAGAACGCGATATCGCCATGGTATTTCAGAATTACGCTCTGTATCCGCACATGACGGTCTATGACAACATGGCTTTTGCCCTCAAACTCCGGGGCGAAAGCAAGGCAGAAATCAAGAAGAAAGTAGATCAATCTGCAGCTCTATTGGGCATCGAAAGCATGATGACTCGCAAACCCGGTCAGCTTTCCGGCGGACAGCGTCAAAGAGTGGCATTGGGACGTGCTATTGTGCGCAATCCCAAGGTCTTCCTCTTTGATGAACCGCTCTCCAATCTTGATGCCAAATTGCGGGTCGCCATGCGAGCGGAAATCGTGAAATTGCATAGAACCCTGGAAAACACCATGATCTACGTAACCCACGACCAAATCGAAGCCATGACCATGGCAGATCGCATCGTGGTGATGAAAGATGGCGTCATCCACCAAATCGATACTCCGCTGACAATTTACAACCATCCTGCCAATGTATTTGTCGCCGGATTTATCGGAAGTCCCGCCATCAACATGGTCACCGGAAAAATTGCCGCCAGGGATGGTGCACTCAGCTTTGACAGTGGAGATTATCAGCTCAAGCTCACCGATGATCAGCAAAGCAAACTCAAAAAATTCGAGAACAAAGAGATCATCATGGGTATCCGTCCGGAGGATATTTACGACTCTCGTCACGACAGCATGGCAGAATTTCCGCAGAAATTTGTCCCCGTTTGTGATCTTGTCGAACCCCTGGGAAGCGAGTTTCATGTGGTGCTCAAAACCAGGCAATACAGCTTTGTGGCCAGATTTGATCCCAAAGAACTGCCCAAAGTAGGCAAAGACTTACCCGTCAGTGTGGATATGACCAAGGCTCATTTCTTTGATCCTGAGAGTGAAGAAACCCTGATCTAACACTATGAAACGGGCATTGATCCTGAGCTTGCTTATATCAGTGTCCGTCTGTGTTTCTGCTTTGGACTTTTCTGCCTCGGCAAATGCCCTAAGTGGAATCACTTTACTCTCAGAATCCGTGGCAGATTGTGCCATCTCTCCGGTGTTGGCTGCTTCCGGATTCAATAGCTTTTACTATCGACCCTTCAATACTCCCGGAATTGCGATTTTTGGCATCAACAGCGCTATGAACAAAAACAAGCTCCACCTCGCTCTGGGAAACACATATCTTTACCATGAAGATTACATCCAACACAATCCCTATCTGAATCTAAATTACACATATTCCAGCCTGCGCTTGGGACTCACCGGACATATGCTCTACGACTCGGTTCAGGATGCAGATGGTGAATATGAGTTCAGCTATGATCTGGGGCTGGCTGTCTTCAGAGAAAAGCACAGTGCAGAGCTAAAAGTGCTGCGCAAAGGTACTGCAAACGAGCAATATAGCCTTAGTGTGATGAGTAGCCTGAGTCCTGAGATTAGATCCGCCATTGGCTATGTGGTGAATGAGATGCACAGCAATTTCATCCACATAGGCATCAATGCCGGGCTTAGTGAATACCTTAGCCTGTACTCCTCCTGGCAAAATGAGCCCGGCCGCTTTGGCACCGGGATCAGGTTGAATCTGGATACCTGGAGCGTCCTGTATTCGATCCGCACCCATCCAGAACTGGATTTTTGCCATGCCATATCCCTGGAACTGGACTGGTGAAGTTTGCCCTGGGCTTGTTGCTCTGTCTGTATGTTTTCAGCATTCATGGGGAAGTGGCCGAAGATGATATCATCGCGCTGCCAGAGCTGAATCTGGAGCTTCTTGCTGATGAGAATAGCGATGCAAGATATCGCTTTTTTGAACCCTTTCAGGGAGCTTTGTCGGTTTCCACATATCTGAGAGAAGATAGCTACTACCTCTCCTATCTGCAGCTCAAAACAGGCAATATCAGTATGCGTGGTGCGCTCAAATCCGCTGATGCGGCACAGGCAAATCTCCAGATCAAATATCGCAATACTCTTTGTTTAGGCCATTTCAGACCGGCTTTTGGGCAGGGACTGGTCTTTAGCCAAAGTACTGGATCTCCCCGCATATTAAATCCTCCTGCGCCTCAAAGCTATGCTCCCATGGGACTTGCCTCTCAGCTCTCATATCACAGATGGCAGCTGTGGGCATTGGCCTCCACCCAAGCCAGAGCGGTAAAACTCAGTGACCACAGGATCAGCTCAATGCCCAGAACCAGGCAAGATTATCTGACCAGCAGCAAAGAAGAGATCTCGGCTGTGGCCTTGTGTTATGAGACGCCGCACTATCATCTGGGGACCCTGGTGTATCGCCAGAACTATGATCTGGGCTTTGTCGATCCGGATCTGGATTCGCTGCTTTTGATCAACAGCGTGTTTGGACAAGCCTCTTGGGGAAACCACAAACTGAGCCTGGAAACGGCATTTCAGAGCACTCACACCGCACTGAAATCCGAATGGCAGTGGCAGAGTGGAGCTTATTGGCATCGTTGGCGATACTCATATTTGGGGCAGTATCAACGCCCGGCTTATGCGGCGAAAGCCATGCAAATCAGCAGTCTCAACCAAAGAGAAGAAATCAGTGCCGAGCTCCGCTATCAAGCTCTGCCCACCATCAGGATCAAGGCTGCTGCAGTCTTGAATCGCAGATTGGGAAATCTTTCCGATCCACCCTGGCTTGCACAGAGTAGCATCAGGATCAGCTATCAAGATCAGGACAGTCGGCTCTGGGCAACCCTGAAACTGATTGATCGGGAGATCCTGAGTGCCATTGATAGCACTTATGTGAGCAGCATCCCCTTGCATTATCGGGTGCAGCTGCAGGGCAGGCATTTTCTGAGTGAGAGCTGGAGTTTGGATTTTTCTGCTCGTTATCATCATCAGGAAAAACATGCGGGTCTTTCGTCGGGATCCTGGTGGCAGCAGAGTATCCGCTATCAACAAAAACCTTGGGAAATCAGCCTGGGTTACGCGATCTGGAATAGTACAAATTTCCGAATGATTATAGCAGATGATAGCAGTCTGGGCTACGAGGCAGTGGGAAATAACTCACTTAGATTTGAGCTGAGCACATCCTACACAGCTCGCTTGGGACAAATTCAGGCTCATCTGCGGCAAAGCTTGAAAGAACCCTTCACCAGCACCATAGAGCTGCGCCTGAGCGTAAATCTCGGCTCGCTATAACTCCTGTGTGCCTTCACTCTCAGTCACCATCCCTTCCAGCCTGACTCATGCTCCTGGAACTATTGGCTTGATATTGAGCTGAAGTAAGCTTATGTTGTTTAGGGGAAGGGCAAAGTGGCATCAGACACCATGTATATCCTGGAAAATCATGCTACTTGAAAAAGCAAGAGGCATGTGCTCAGGGGCAATATCTCAGATTCCCAGTTTTTGGCAGGCAGCTTTGGCAGCTTCCTGATGTGCAGTTTTCTTGGTATTACCCTTGCCCATGCAGCTCAGCTTATTACCAATTATGACCTTGACGGTGAATATCTTTTGGTGTTCCGGGCCTTCTTCGCTGATCGTCTCATACTTGGGTGGTTCCTGATTGCGGCCTTGCAGATATTCCTGCAGGATGGATTTGTAGTTTACCAATTCATCCCGGGTAACAGTATGCTCATAGTCTGAGAGAACATGGTTTTTGATGAATCTGGTGGCAGCAGCAATCCCGCTATCCAGATAGATTGCGCAGATCAGCGCTTCCATGCTGTCTGAGAGGATAGAGGGTTTTTCTGCTCCTCCTGAGGCTGCTTCTTCGGGACTCAACAGCAGGTATCTGCCCAGATCCAGATTGTTTGCCTTTAGGGTGAGATAGGTTTCAGAGACTATTTTGGATTTTAGCTTGGAGAGCTTGCCTTCCTGTTCACTGGGGTGCTTGGAAAAAAGCTCCTTGGCCACCACAAAGCCGAGAATGCTATCACCCAAAAACTCCATGCGCTCAAACGGAGAGGGGATTTTATGATCATTAAAGTGGCGGCGCAGATAAGATTTGTGAGTCAGAGCAGCTTTGAGCAGGGTAAGGTCGTTGAAATTGTAATCAAAGCGTTTTTGCAAGTGTGCGAGGCTCTTTTCCCATTTGGGATACGCCTCCGGCATCCGTTTACCATTGAAGTATTCAAGGATTTGGGCAATTATCTTTTTCAATTTTGCGCTCATTTTGCCAAAATACTCCCACTGGTATCATGATACCAACGGGAGTCAATGCAAAGGCAGTTTAATCTCTATAGCGGGTGATGATCACGGCGCTGTTATGTCCACCAAAACCCAGCGAATTTGAGAGTGCGGCATTTACTTCCTGTTTGACCGCACAGCCGGGGGTATAATCCAGATCACAATCAGGATCAGGATTGCTGAGATTCATGGTGGGATGGATGATCCCATTTTCGATACTCTTGAGACAAACAATGGCTTCGATGCCGGCAGCAGCACCCAGCATGTGACCCACCATGGATTTGGTGGAATTTATCTTCAATTTGTAAGCTCTGGCACCAAAAGCGCTTTTGATAGATTGAGTTTCTCCTTTGTCGTTGAGCGGCGTCGAGGTGCCATGGGCATTGATATAATCAATGTCATTAGGAGTGAGTCCGGCATCCTTGATCGCCATCAGGATGGCGCGCGCACTGCCTTCTCCATCTTCGGTGGGAGCGGTGATATGATATGCGTCTCCACAGGCCCCGTATCCGGCCAATTCTCCATAGATCCTGGCGCCGCGAGCTTTGGCATGTTCCAGCTCTTCGAGCACCAGGATTGCCGCACCCTCGCTCATCACAAATCCGTCCCGCTCTTTATCAAAAGGCCGGGAAGCTGTTTGGGGATCATCATTCCGGGTAGAAAGAGCCCGCATGGAGGAAAATCCTCCCACGGCCAGGGGGGTAACGGCAGCTTCAGTACCACCGGAGAGCACGATATCCGCATCGCCATACTGAATCGAACGCATCGCTGTCCCCAGTGCATGGTTGGCACTGGCACAAGCGCTCATCACGTTAAAATTGATCCCCTTGAAATTGTGTTCGATACTGATATGTGCGGCGGCGATATTACCGATCATTTTGGGGATAAAAAAAGGGCTGATTCTGCGCGGCCCGGCAGTGTGGCATTTTACGCATTCTTCTTCAAAGGTCTGGATCCCGCCGATGCCTGCTCCAGTGATCACTCCAGTGCGATCTGGATCAAAGTTGCCTGGTAAAAGACCGGCATCCTTCACTGCTTCGCGTGCTGCGACCAGGGCATATTGGGTATACAAATCCAGTTTGCGCACTTCTTTACGGTCAAAATGATCTTCGGGATTGTAGTTTTTAATTTCAGCTGCTATTCTGACCGGTAGATCGGTGGTATCAAAGTGCGTAATCATACCCACGCCAATCACTCCTCCTACCAGGCTTTGCCAGGTCTGAGCCACAGTGTGACCCACCGGAGTAATAGCGCCCAAGCCAGTTATCACGACTCTTCTTTTTGTCATATAAACCTCTATTTTTGCATCTTACTCAAGCACCGCGCTTATCTGAATCATCGACTGCGCAATTTCTCAGACAAAGGCAGAGATTGTGCTTTTATTGTGGAATCAATCCTGATATCAATGCTATCAGGATTGATTCCTGGGCTGAGTCTCGTCTAACCGAGTTTTTCCTTCAGATAATCGATGGCCTGGCCAACGGTACGAAGTTTATCCTGATCTTCGTCAGGAATAGTAAGAGCAAATTCATCTTCGAAAGCCATCACCAGCTCTACTGTATCCAGAGAGTCGGCGCGCAAGTCCTCGATGAAGTTTGCTTCAGGAACGATCTGAGCTTCTTCTACGCCCAGTTTGTCCATCACGATCTGTTTTACTTTGGCTTCAATATCCATTGTTCCTCCTATGTTATTGAAGTGTATTTTTATGTGGGTTTATATTAGTGCATGGTAAGGCCGCCATCTACAGCGATGGTCTGGCCGGTGATATAAGCGCTGTCCGGGGAAGCCAGAAACATGCAAAGCCTGGCCACATCTTCCGGAGAACCCATTTTGCCCAGCGGGATGGCTTTGCCATAGCTGGCGCGAATCTCGTCGCTGAGGCTGGCGGTCATCTCGGTCTCGATAAAGCCGGGAGCCACCGCATTTACGCGCACGTTGCGACTGGCAAATTCCTTGGCGCAGCTTTTGGTAAATGCGATCATGCCACCTTTGGAAGCTGCGTAATTTGCCTGACCGGCATTGCCCATAAGACCGATCACGCTGGCGATATTGATGATGCTGCCTGTTCTGGCTCTCATCATGTGCTTAAAGACTTTTTGGGTACAGATAAAGGTGCCTTTCAGGTTGATATCCAGCACCATCTGCCATTCTTCTTCTTTCATGCGTAGCATCAGATTGTCCCGGGTTACCCCGGCATTGTTGATCAGAGCATCGATCTTACCGTGTTCTTTGGCGATGGCGGCAAAAAGCTCTTCCATCCCCTTCGAATCTGTCACATTGCCCACATGACCATAGGCATCACTACCCTGATCCTTGAGGCTTTGAACAGCTTGGTGCACAGCATCTTCATTCAGATCAATCACGATCACCACAGCCCTGGCGGCCCCAAAGAGGGTGGCTATGGTAAAACCAATGCCCCGAGCGCCTCCGGTGATCACCACCACGTAATTTGAAAAATCATGCATTATCTATTCCTCATATAGTTTCTTAAGTATCATCAGCTGAATGCTGTTCAGTTCAGAACCTGTTCCAGCTCAGCAAGATCGGTTATGCGATCAAGAGAATAGACTTGAGCTTCTTTGTCAATCTTCTTTATCATGCCGCTGAGTACTTTGTTGGGACCAAACTCGATATAGCGTTGCACTCCAGCATCTTTCATAAAGGAAACTGATTCTACCCAGCGCACTGCAGATGTGATCTGTTTGCCGAGTTTTTGGCGGGCTGCATTGCCATCTAAACAAGCCTTGGCATCCAGATTCGATACCACCGGGATCTGTCCCGGATGAAAGCTAAATTTTCCCATCTCTTCGATCAGCCAGGCACTGGCTTTATCTACCAGCGGTGTGTGAAAGGGTCCGCCTACTACCAGCGGAATTATGCGTTTGGCACCCTTTGCTTTGGCCAGTTCTGCCGCCCGGCTCACGCCTTTATCAGTGCCGGATATCACGGTCTGGATCGGGGTATTGTAGTTCACTGCTTGCACCAGCGCTTCCTGACTGGCCTCTTCGCATATCGCGGTCACCGTATCGGGATCCAGCCCAATCACAGCAGCCATGGCAAAGGGAATATCCCCCACCGCCTGGATCATATACTCGCCCCGTTTGTGCACGATGTGCATGGCGTCTTCCAAGCTGAGAATGCCAGATGCGACCAGAGCGGAAAACTCTCCCAAAGAGTGCCCTGCCACATAGTCCGGCTTCAAGGCATACTGCTGCTGAAATTTTCGCAGAGCACAGATACTGTGAAAGAGGATCGCCGGTTGGGTAAGGTGAGTCTGTTTTAGCAGCTCTTCCGGTCCTGCAATCATAGCTTGCAAGAGCTGCGTATCATGCGCTGCATCAAAATCTTCAATGATGGCTTTCAAGCTCGGGTCTTCAGCCAGAAAGTCTGCTGCCATACCCACATATTGAGCGCCCTGTCCGGGAAATACAAAAGCAATCTTCATAGTAAAATTCCTTAGTATCTGGCCAGGATGCTGCCCCAGGTGAGTCCTGCTCCAAAAGAGGTAAGCAGCATGATATCACCCCGGCGTATTTTCTTGTTGCGGATTGCCTCATCGGTGGCCAGAGGAACCGTAGCTGATGAGGTGTTGCCATATTTTTGGATATTCACGATCACCTTGCTCATGGGCACCTTCATCTTGTCTGCCAGAGCTTCGATGATCCTGAGATTGGCCTGATGTGGAATCACCCAATCCACATCTGCAGTGCTGAGATTGTTGCGCTTGAGCAGTTCGTCTGAAGAGGCAAACATGCTCTTAATGGCGTTTTTGAAGATGCGATTGCCTTCCATATACACAGTATGCTGATTGGCATCCACGGTCTCATGACTGGCGGGTAATCGGGAGCCACCTGCAGCTTGAATCAGGTAATCTCCCTGACTGCCGTCGGCATCAATCTTGGTATCTATGATGCGGGAGATATCCGTGGAGTCAGCTCTGGATATCACTGCCGCACCGGAGGCGTCTCCAAATAGCACGCAGGTATTACGATCGGTCCAGTTTGTGATCTTAGTCAGGATTTCCACGCCCACCACCAAAACATTTCTTGCCGTACCGTTTTCCACATATTGACGTGCCACATCACAGGCATAGATGAAACCTGTGCAGCCGGCAGAAACATCAAAAGCGGGTACGTTTTTTAGCCCCAGCTTGTGTTGGATGAGGCAAGCGGTGGAAGGGAAGGGGTGATCCCCGGAAATGGTGGCTACCACGATCAGATCGATCTCTTTGTACTTTACATGGGAGGCTTCGATCGCATTCAGGGATGCCTGATAGGCAAGATCACTGGCAGCTTCTTCTTTGCTGGCGATATGGCGTTCCACCATGCCGGTACGAGTGCGAATCCACTCATCTGAGGTTTCGACAATCTTTTCCAAATCCTGATTTGTCAATATCTTGGCTGGAGCAAAGCTCCCAAAAGCGGAGAATTTTGCAAAGTAGTTTCCCATTACAACCTCTCAAAATAGTGTTTTGTGTTTTCTACAAAGCCGGATTCCGCAATGCGGGAGCCGAACCGGATAGCGTTTTTGATAGCTTTGGCGTTGCTACGGCCGTGCGATACTACAGAAATCCCGTTGAGACCCACCAATAGTGCCCCACCATACTCGGTGTGATCCAGTTTTTTTTTGATATAGCTATATACCGGATAGGAAAGCATCGCTCCCAGCTTTGCGATCCAATCTTTATTGATCTGTTCTTTGAGGATCGCAAAGATCGAAAAGCCCACACCCTCGACGGTTTTTAGCATCACATTCCCCACAAAGCCATCGCAGACGATCACATCTGTGATGCCGCTAAGGACGTCCTTCCCTTCGATATTGCCGATAAAATTGATGTCCTTGCTATCTGCCATAAGCTGATGTGCCTCTTTGGACATGGTATTGCCCTTGGCACTTTCTTCGCCGATGTTTAGCAGACTCACTCGCGGATTATCCACCTTGAAAAAGTACTCAAAATACTTTGAGCCCATCAGAGCAAATTGCATGAGATGCTGGGCATTACAATCCACATTTGCCCCAATATCCAGGATGATCTCGTGACCTTTTTGCGTGGGAAACACCCCCGCTATGGCTGGACGTAGCACATTTTTCATCCGCCCCAAAGTGATCAGGGAAGCACTCATCATTGCTCCGGTATTACCCGCGGAGATGGCTACATCCGCCTGACCGGATTTGTGCAGAGCAATGGCGCGCACCATGGATGAGTCCTTTTTGCTGCGCACAGAAGAGGCAGCACTATCCCCCATCTCAATCCGCTCGGAGGCGTGCTCAATTCTGATGCGGGCAGGATCATAAAAGTACTTGCTGAGCTCGCGGGAGAGAATCTCTTCGTTTCCTACTAAAATCACCTCGTGGCAAAGATCTTCCTTGATCGCGAGCACAGCACCCTCTACCTCGGGATGCGGGGCACTGTCACTGCCGAAAGCATCCAGCGCTACACGCAAACTTATTCCTTGATTGCTGTGATCTGTCTACCGTTGTAGGTGCCGCAATTTTCACAAATGTGATGCGAGCGGGTAGGCTCTCCACATTTTTGGCAAGTGCTGAAGCTGGGAATGCTCAGCGCATCGTGGGTTCTACGCTTATCTCTACGACTTTTTGAAGTCTTTCTTTTGGGTACTGCCATTTTTATTCTCCTTTGGCTCTCACTTTGGTGAATCGGATTCAGTTTTTGTGCATAACTACTATTATCACATATCCGGACACAAAGTGATTCAATAATTTATCTCAATTAGAGCATGAACCTGTGAATGGCTGATTTTGTCAATCAAAAAAAAGAAACCCCTGCTGCTTAAGTCTCTGTGAAAAGGAATTTAGGGCGTCTCACTTTGATTTTATCTGCCCCGATGGATCTCTTGCACACCGGCATTGATGCTTAGGCAGAGGCAGTGCTGCATACACTTTCCTCATTACCATAGCGGAAGTCCCAAACAACCTGTGCTATTGCAAAGTCCCGGTGATTTCAATCCTGGATATATCCCAGCCACCACGATCCAAAAATTGCAGAATTTCGTGATAGCTTTCTTCTGTCATCACCGGCTGACGACTCAAAATCCAGAGATACTTTTGTTTGCCATCGCTGACCACTGAATATTGATAATCACGGTCCAGCTTGACTATCCAATAATCCCCATAAAAAGGCCAGAAGAAGGTGACTTTGAGCCTGGCATTGGTCTCATCCACAGCATAGGCTTTGCCGGTGACTTGTTTGAGGATTTCAGTGCCGGCCTTATCTTTGTAACTGGTATTGGTTACGATGATCTTATTCTTTTTACCCATGGAGTAATCCGCCGAAGATAGAGCTGCATCTTTGGGTTGAAACTTATTGGGATACCAGGCAAATTGGTACCATCTGCCCAGATACTTTTGCAGATCCACCTTCTTTACAGTAGTAACGGCACTCAAGCCTGTAGTCAGCAGCAGAAGCAGCAATGCGATGAGCAGCAGACGCATATCATCTCTCCTTTATGCTTATCATTTTTGTGTGGATCTCACTTTGTGTGCACACAAAAAGAGCATTGAGCACATGCGCCCACCCTCTTTTTGTGTGTTAAGACCATGGATTAGAATAAAGCGTAACTGATTCCCAAGCCCAGCATTTGCTTCCATTGGATGTCGTCATCCTGTTCTTTGTCATAACGGAGTTCCAAAATAAAGCTGGCGTTTACGATGCCAAAGAGCTTTGTTGTTAGGCTGTTTTCCCAGACCATGTCTGCCGCTTTCCAATCGTCATTGGGCAGATTGTCGGATTCTGAATTGAAGATAGCTTGATACAGGTGCAGCCTGGATCTAAAGGTGCTCTGCAGAGGAGCTTGGATGTTTTTGCGCATCTGAGCGACAAATTCTGCACCGCCATCCATTGTAGTCGTGCTTTCTTTTGCAAAGTCTGCTCCATCCCAGGTGTATTGATCCCGGTTTACGTTTTGGCGGAAGGCAGCGCCGAGCCGCGCGGTCAATCTGGTATCTTCAGCATCGATGAATGAGCGCATCACACCGGCACTTTCAGTGAATAGCATGGGATTGACAAATCTGGTGTTATCCATATCTTCCTGGCTCAGATCCAAAAACTGAGATTCAAATCTGCCTGCCACGTAGGGATCCACCCAGGATTTGAGGGTAAAGCGCCACAGGCTTTCCAGATCGATCTTGTCCGTGCTCTTATCCGGAGCTTCCCAATATTTGTCGCCATTGTCATCGGTCTTTTGCAGATGGCTCTGCCCAAAAGCCAAAGCCAGAGTGTTGCTATTGTGCAGCCATTCTTTCATCTGCTTTTCCATACGACTGTTGGAGCTGGCAAGCCACGTGATATTACTAAGTTCTGTTCCTGCCCAGTTATCGCTAAATGCGCTCTGCGAGAGGGTAAGATTGATGTCGGAATCAATCTGCCAGCCTTTGGCGGATAGCCCCAAGATCAGAATGCTGAGGCTAATGACAAATAGTAGCTTCTTCATTTTTCTCTCCTTTATTCTTGTACCCGAATCCTTTTTTTGATATCTGCTTCAGGATTTTTGATTAGCATTACGGTCATGCAATAATACTCTACTGCACTATGTAACAAGCCAATTATCTTTATCCTTATACATAAAAACATAATCTGAAATGTTTACCGTGCAAATCATGATTGTAAGCACGGTTTTTGCTGTACTTGCCTCCCAGAAAGATATAGTCCCTGAGGATTATGAATTGACAAAAAATACCCATCTACACATAATGCATCAAGCTAAAAACAACAAAGGGGAATTTGATGCAAAGTGACGTGATAAGCTACTTTATGCGCCTGGTGGCGATTGATAGTGAATCTCTGAATGAGCGCGCTATGATCGACGCCCTCAAGCTGGATCTACAGGATCTTGGAGCTCAAATAGTAGAAGACGAATGTAACAAAAAAACTGGAGGAAATGCCGGTAATCTCTATGCATATTTTCCGGGCACCATAGACAAGGATCCGCTTCTTTTTTGTGCCCATGTAGATACCGTGACTCCGGGCAAGGGCGTAAAAGCAAGGATTAAAGATGATAAGATTGTCTCGGATGGCACCACCATCCTGGGCAGCGACGATAAATCCGGTGTTGCCGAGATTATGATTGCCCTGAGTCGCATCAAAGCCAGCGGCAAAGCCCATGCGCCCATCGAAGTGATCTTTACTGTCAGTGAAGAAATTGGGCTATTGGGGGCGAAGGGTTTTGATAAGAGCCGCATAAAATCTGCTTTCGGCTATGCCCTGGATACGCATCGGGTGGGCGAGCTTGTGACCGCAGCTCCTTCCCAAAAGTCTTTTCAGATCGTGATCCACGGAGTGGAATCCCATGCCGGAGTAGCACCGGAAAAGGGGCTGAACGCCATCCGCATCGCCGCTGAAGCTATCGCCGCAATGCCTTTGGGACGCATCGATTTTGAGACCACCTGCAATGTGGGAAAGATTCACGGTGGCGAATCAAGCAATATCGTCCCCAACAAGGTAACCGTGCATGGCGAAGCCCGCAGCCACAATCCCGCTAAATTGCAACAAGTCTGCGATGATATCAGATACGCATTCACCAGCACCATAGCCCGCTATGAAGCTCAGGGTGCAAAGCTGGATTTTGTGTGCAACGCTGAATACGAGTCCTTCAATATCTCTGAAGATGAAGCAGTGGTACAGCTGGCTCAAAAAGCACTCCGAAATCTGGATATCCCCTTTACTACCGGACGTGGTGGCGGCGGCAGCGATGCCAACATCTTCTCCGCCAGCGGGATTCCCACCATCATCACCGGCACCGGCATGAACAATGTGCATACCGTGCACGAGAGCATCGAGACTGATCAGCTTTTGCAGGGAACAAGCTTTGTAGAAGAGCTGATCAGGATCTACAGCAGTACAGAACTATGACCAAGCTCTGCCTGATCGGCTATGGCAAGATGGGGAAGATGATCCATCAGCTGAGTGCTGATAAGGATTGTGAAGTGGTGAGCATCATCGATCCCCAGGTGGCAGGATATGCTACTCAGATATCTTCCCAAAGCCTCAATGATGCGGATGTAGCCATAGATTTCAGCCACCCCGCAGTCGTCCTGTCCAATCTGGAAACTTTGATCAAACTCAGGCAAAGCACTGTGGTCGGAACCACCGGCTGGCATCAGGAATTGCCTCGCATCACAGCCGCAGCCAAAGCGGCAAACATCGGGTTCCTCTATGGCGCAAATTTCTCTGTGGGCATGAATCTTTTTTCCCGAGTAATCGCCCAGGCGGTGGAGATCTTTGACCGCTTTGAGGATTATGACCTCCTGGCTTATGAAAAGCATCATGCCCAAAAAGCAGACAGCCCATCTGGAACGGCCATAGATCTGGCCCAGCTGATCCTGGCCAAGAGTAGCCGCAAAAACACCGTGATCTGGGACCGGCTCCAGCGCAAACCCCAGCCTGATGAACTGCATTTTGCCAGCATGCGTGGCGGCAAGATCCCCGGAACTCATAGCCTGGCATTTGATAGCGAAGCGGATACGATCGAGCTGAGCCATGTGGTGCGCTCGCGGGATACCTTCGCTTTCGGCGCATTGATGGCGTCCCGGTGGCTCGCAGACAAAAAGGGAGTTTTCAGCTTTCAGGAAATGGTGCAAGACATACTATGCTGATCCCATTTACCAAAATGCAGGCTCAGGGCAATGACTTTGTGATCTTGAATTATCTGGAGGCTGATCTGCCAGAGCTGGATTTTGCGGCTTTGGCTGCTGCTATCTGCGACCGTCACTTTGGCGTGGGAGCAGATGGTCTGGCATTGATCCTGCCCAGCACTGAAGCTGAGGCAAAGATGCTGATCTACAATTCAGACGGCTCCCGCGCAAAGATGTGTGGCTCTGCGCTGCGCTGTGTATCTGCTCTGCTCTTCAGAGCCTGGGCAAAACCTGAGCTCAAGATCAGCACCGATTCCGGGCTCAAATCTGCCCACTTGCAGGCTGAGGAGATCACCGTAAATCTGGGAGCAGCCGCAATCATCGATCCCGACATCACAGTGGAAGGCTTTAAGGGAGATCTGGTGGATATCGGAAACCCCCATTTTGTGGTCTTTTTGGACGATCTCGAGGCGGATCCCCACCTGAGATACGGAGCGGTATTGGAGCACCATGCTGCCTTTTCTGCTCCGGTCAATGTGCAATTTGCTCAAGTATTGAGTCCGAATCTCATCCGCCTGAAAATCTGGGAGCAAGCCTGTGGAGCCACTCTGGCTTGCGGCACCGGGGCTGCATCTACCGTATTTGCCGGCATCAAAAAGGGTCTCTTGCAAGATCAGGTAAGAGTTTTGCTCCCCGGCGGCAGCATCCGCATCATCCATGAGAAAGATGACAACTCTCTGCTGCTGATGGGTCCGGTAAGCGAAGTATTCACAGGCAGATTTTTGTGGAAAGTTTAGGCAAATACTTCCTCCAGCTCAGACAAAGCCGCCAGATCGATTATCCCCAAATCTGGCAAGAGCTCAAGATCACCGAGCAACAGATCAAAGCTCTGGAACAGGACCGCTATTTTGAGCTGGGCACCTATGGCTTTGTCAAACTCTTGGTGTACAACTATGCGCGCTACCTGGAGGCTGATCTAGATCTGGTAATGGCAGAATTTCGGATCATGATGCCCGAGCACACCAAACCGGAATTTACCCCCCGGAAAAACCTCAAAGAGAAGAAGATCCTGCTCTCCACAAACTTCCTCTGGACCTTGGGCATTGTGATTTTTGTGGCGATCCTGGGCTCCATCCTCCTGCATTCATACCGCCAAGGCTGGCTCAATACACCGGAATTTTTTAAACAGGATAAACCCTCAAAACAAAGCGAAGCCGTGGTCTCGGAAGAAAAAGAAGAACCGGATAGCCTGCGCCAAAGAATGCGAATACTCAGCGAGAGCATACCTCAGACCAATGTAGCTGCAGATCTGAAACATGGTGACTTGTTTGACGCGGATAATACAGATTACATCGGCAGGATTTTGGGAGAGAGTCCGGTAAACGTGCAGATAAACTAAGACAAAAAAAATGGCATCCCGTAGGGGAATCGAACCCCTGTTGCGTGACTGAGAATCACGAGTCCTAGGCCACTAGACGAACGGGACGCAAACCAGGAGGCAGTTTCTTTGCCCCCTGTAATCTATAATATTGGCGACCCCTAGGGGAGTCGAACCCCTCTTGCAAGAATGAAAATCTTGAGTCCTAACCGATAGACGAAGGGGTCGCAAATATCTGGTGATCCAGGATGGGATCGAACCATCGACTCTCTGCTTAAAAGGCAGATACTCTACCGCTGAGTTACTGGACCATATTTTTTACATGTTTAGTCAAAGAATTTAACAGCCTGCATTTTGTCAAGTTAAAAATCTCGTCAGCTGCTGAACTTTCTCGCCCAAGCCACGGACTGTGCACCGTCCGCACTCAGGGTTTTCTTTGTTTATACCTTTTTCACAGGGATCCGGATTTCAAAGATTGAATCCGGACTTTCGGGCTGGAAGCGTTCGTCATAGATTTCCAGGGAATCGGCTTCGGCCATTTGGTAGCCGTTTTCTTGCAGCCACACGCCAAAGATGTATTCATAGCTCTGATACATATTGCTCTACTGGACAATGAAATAATTGTCAAGTGGGATCTGCAAATAGCGATCACTTTGACACAAGAGCTGCTTACCAAAGCTCTGGGGGGGGGTTAAGAGCTCTCAGCTGAGCCTAATACCTCACCTGGCACTGCTGGCAGGAATCCAGTTCACTGCGTATTGCCGCCCAGACATAGCGTTGATCCCTGCTGGTGACCAGGCTGCGCGCTTTTTTGCGATCATGCAAAGCGCTTGCCAGACCTTGTAAAATCTGGATTTGGGCATTAGGAGAATCTTTGGGGGTGATTACCAGCACGATGAAGCGCACCAGATTGCCATCCGGGCTATCCCATTCCAGCCCCTGCCGGGTATGAAAAACAAAAAGATAGGATCTCTGCAAGCCTTCCAGCCGGGCATGAGGTATGGCTATTGCTCTGCCGATGGCAGTGCTCATTTGCTCCTCGCGCAGCTTGATCTCGTGGAAGATCGTCTCCCGATTGAGTCTGGTACGTTTGGCCACGCTATCACTCATGATGCGCAGCATTTCCTCTTGTGAACTGCTGTCAATATCGATCAGCACATCATCCTCGCCAAAGACCACCACAAACAGAGCCTTTCGCAATTTGCCGACTGCCAGCGAAAGCCAGGGGCCAAAGATGATGGTAGAGATCAGCGATGAAGCAATGATGCTGACCAGTATCGTCTCTGAGATCAACCCGCCGGAATATGCCAGCATGCCCACCACAATGTGCATCTCACCACCCGGAGTGTGGGCAATGGCGATCACCGGGAGGTTGCTTTTGTGCTGTTTTGACCATCTGGCTCCGATGTATGCTGCAGTATAGCGAGCGATGATGCCCACACTTACCATCAATAGCACCAGCAGAGCGTCAAAATTGGCAATAAAATCCAGATGCAAGCCGATATTGGCAAAGAAGATCGGCACAAACACCGAGTACACCAGACGGTTCACCACAAAGCGGTCCCTTTCGTTGATATGCGTGGCTTCACCCAACACCGTGCCGGCGATAAAGAAGCCAAAGAGTGAGTGAATCCCGATCTTCAGAGTGATCGCTCCAAAGATCGCTCCGATGAGCATGATGAAGGTGATCTTGAGCCCGGAACCATCTCCGGTTTTCTCGTGGATAAATGTAACGATCTTGTCCACGATTCGCCGCAAGAAGGTCAGACTGATGAAAGTAAAAGCCAGGGTCAGGAGGATCAATCTGGCGACAAAGCCCAGCTCCAAAGAGCCATGAGAGAAGATGCCCAGGATAATGGTGAAGATCACCCAACCGGCGATGTCGTTGATCGTGAGCGCCGAGAGGATCAAAAAGCCCACATCGGTTTTGAGGATATTGAGATCCCGCATTCCTCTGATGGCCACCGGCAAAGCAGAAATGGTCATCACTGCAGCGATAAACAGCGCAAAAAGCACCCGCTGCGAGGGATCACTCAGATAATGCGCAGGCAAAAAGTAGATGGGGAAAAAACTCAGAATAATGGGCAAAGTGAGATCCATCATAGAAAGCTTGATCGCATCACCCCGCTGTTGCCAGATGCGGGAAAAATTGATCTCCAGCCCGGCTTCCATCAGAAGAAAGAGATTGCCAAACCAGGCTATGGTCTCCAGCATGGAGCGTTGAATAGCATCTGCCGGAAAGATGCTGGCATGAAGTGCAGGGAATAGCTTGCCCAGAATCGCCGGACCCAGCACTATGCCCACCAGGATATCTCCGGTCACGCTGGACTGCTTCATTTTCATGAAGAAATATCCCACAAACTTGCACAGACCCAAGACCAGGGCAAATTGGATCAGAAACATCATTAAATGATGTTCGGTGATTGGTCCCATCCCTATCTCCTATACGTTATTGCTTTCAGTAAGTTATCTCTCATTGCAATAATGTTTGTACTTTGGCTTGCAGTCAAGCTATTTTTTTACATGTGCTGCGCAGCCAGGCTGAGAGACTGTTCACAATCCTTAAGGTCATTATGCTGCTTTCCTGGTGTTCTTTGAGAAAAGCTGGTCGAGATATCAGATAGCGTTATGCCTTGTCTTTGA
>CAZCRD010000044.1:0-25556 GCA_964501025.1 uncultured Candidatus Cloacimonadota bacterium
AGGCGGAATTGGTCTTTCACGGGATTCGGGATAGTGAAGACTTGAAGGACAGTATCTTGGCCTACATCGACTACCCCAAGCCCAAGCCGACTCCGGCACCAGCAGTACCGACTGATGAAGCAGAGATCTTGCAGGCAATCCTAAAGGAAGTCACCAAAATCAGCACCCGGCTGGGATGACAGCCTGAGGCGGCAAGCTCAGCATTGGCTCAGCGAGAACAGCTCACGAAAACTGCTGGAAATCTCTCGCTTCTGTCAATTCAGAGATTGGCAGCCCAAGCCCTTTTACGATCTGGGATACTTGGCATGACACTGGCAAAGCCGCCATATTGTATGGCATAAGCGCATCCGCTCAACCGGCGATTTCATCCCGCTTTCTATTGGTATGATGCAGGATCTTCTTGCGCATGCGGATGCTATCCGGGGTGATCTCCAGTAGCTCATCATCGCCGATATACTCCATTGCCTGCTCCAGGCTGAAGACTCGAGGTGGAATCAGCTTGATCGCATCATCCTTGCCGGCAGCGCGGTTGTTGGTCAGCTTTTTACCCTTACAGACGTTGATCACCAGGTCTTTGTCTTTGCTATGCTGACCCACCACCATGCCGCCATAGACTTCGGTATTGGCGCCGATGAAAAAGGTTCCCCGCGGCTGAAAGCTATTCAGCGAATAGCCCAAAGCCACACCACTCTCCATGGCGATCATGGAACCATGATTGGAGCCTTGAATCTCGCCTTTGTATTCTTCAAAGCCAAAGAAGCACTGGCTGATGACTCCGGTGCCCCGGGTCTCGGTAAGAAACTCATTGCGGAAGCCGATCAGGCCCCGCGCTGGCACCTTGAATTCCAGCCGGGCATAGCCCTCCACCGCCGGGGTCATGTGCAGGACTTCGCCTTTGCGTTTGCCCAGCAATTCGATCACGGTTCCCACAAAGTCCTGGCTCACATCTACCATGGCCAATTCTATGGGTTCCATCAGCTTACCATTTTCTTCACGGTACAATACCCGGGGTTTGGATACCTGAAATTCATAACCTTCCCGGCGCATATTTTCCAGGAGGATGGAAAGCTGCAATTCGCCCCGGCCTTTGACCGTGAAGGAATCCGCACCAGCCCGGCGTTCTACCACCAGGGATACATTGGTCATAAGTTCTCTCTGCAGCCGTTCCCAGATCTTGTTTGACGTCAGCCATTTTCCGCTGCGTCCCATGAACGGGGAGTTGTTTATATATAGCTCGATGGCGATGGTGGGATCATCGATAGCGATGCTGGGCAGGGCTACCGGATTTTCTTTGTCTGCCACAGTCTCGCCGATATCGATGCTCTCCAGCCCGGCGATGGTGATGATATCTCCGGCATGGGCGATTCTGACCTCTTTTTTTTGCAGACCTTCATAGCTATACAATGCTGAGACCCGATAGATTTGGGTGCTACCATTGCGTTTGAGCAGAGCCACTTCGCTACCGCTTTTTACGCTGCCATGATGGATCTTGCCGGTGCCCATCTTGCCCATATAGTTGTCATATTCGATGGCTGAGATCAGCATCTGCAAGGGCTTGCCCCGGTCACCTGTGGTATCCGGAACGGCTTTGATCACCAAATCCAAGAGCGGAAAGATGTTTTTGGGCGTGTCGTCCAGCTCATTGATCGCATAGCCATCCTTACCCGAAGCGTAGATCACTGGAAAATCCAGCTGTTCACTGCTGGCACCCAGTTCCAGAAAAAGCTCAAAGACCATATCCAGCACATCATGAGCTCTGGCATTGGGGCGATCTATCTTGTTGATCACCACGATTGGTTTCAAATCCAGAGCCAGAGCATTTTTGAGCACATACTTAGTCTGCGGCATCGGCCCTTCAAAAGCATCCACCAGCAGCAAGACCGAATCCACCATATCCATGATGCGTTGGACCTCACCGCCAAAATCTGCATGTCCCGGTGTATCCACCAGATTGATCTTGTATGAGTGATAATGCAGGGATGCGCTCTTGGAAAAGATGGTGATCCCGCGTTCCTTTTCGATATCGTTTGAATCCATCACGCGCTCTGCCACCTGCTCGTTGTCCCGGAAAACTCCGGCCTGACGAAGAATGGCATCGATGAGAGTGGTCTTACCGTGATCCACATGGGCGATGATGGCTATGTTCTTTATTTTATGCATGTTAGTCCTTTATAGCTTGTCAATGTGTGCCACTTTCAGGCTGGGGTGATATTAGTCAATGTCCAAAATACAATTGAGCCCGCCGGATCGGGATAAAGGTAGCGATCAGAGTGTGAGAGCTTTGTGAAGCGCACCATTTACCCCTTTGGCAATACGCAATTATTACAGGTGTGACCCGTATTGATAGCGTATTGATCCCGTAGTGCTATTGGGCAAGCGGTACTTGACTATTTGAATTGAAAGTGAGCCAAAATGAGTCGTTCATGCGATTCTGCCGGAACCATGAAACTGGTTCCGGCAGAATCTGCTATGTTTAGATTGGCCAAAGACAAGGATCAGTTATGGGCAGTAACGTGGAAGAATCTTAGTGCTTGCGTGGGCACATCACAGCTCCAGATGATTCTTGAGCGCGCATCAGATTGTCCTGAGTCCACTTGTGGGGCGACTGAGCCGGTATCAAACACTTCAGGTGATTCTTCGCGTCTAAAAGAACCTTGGTAAGTAAGCTCGATGAATGTACCCTTGGGCGAATCGGAAGCATAGACACTGTATGAGACTGCGCCTGTCACCTCATCCCAGCTTAGCTCAAGCTGCTCTGCGGTGATCTGCAAAGCCAGGTTTTGAGGTGGATTCAGCGCCGAACCGGGGAGGTGGAATTGGTATGGATTGAGCGGATCTCCCAAGATCTGGTTGTTGACAAAGGGCAATACTTCCTCTGCCTCCAAGATCGTATCGGATTGTTCTATATATACTTTGTAGTTCAGATCTTGATTGGGAAGATTTGAGTATTGAGTCAGGAAAAAGATCCACTGATCAAGCACCTGTACCGGCGCGGCTACTCCCCGGCATTCATCGCCATAAAAAGCGCCCAAGAGCAGGTTTTCACTATTGAGCACTTCGGCTCCGCTTACAGCTATTGCGGTGATATTGGAGGATAGTTCATAATCCAGAGGATTAACCGTCCAGCCGGTGGTATCCCTCATGCGAGCGAGGGCTTCGGTATCGAGTTCGGGGCGATCCTGATCCCGGGGAATCACGTAATCCGGATAGTTGAAACTACCAGCTGTAGCGCTATTTAGCATGTATCCAGCACCTGGCTTCATGAAGATCAAAGAACCAAGCCAGCCATATCCCTCCACATATTGGGCATATCCAGTCTGATCCTTGACCAAATCCCCGGATGTGGGACTGGCCAGATCTGCCAACGCTTCATTGACGCTGATGCTGACGTGGGGCAGGTAACCAAGCCAATTCCAGCCAATCCCATAATCAATGGGAGTGTTGTTGGGATCTTCCAGCATGCCGGTGATCACCAATTCATCTGCCACATCGAGTTTTAGCTTGACCATCTCGGTAGTATCCACATCCTCAAGTGAGCCCACCCAACCAATTCCAGAGAGATATTGAGCATAGGCAGTCTGGTTTTTGATCAGATCATTTTCGGTGGTATCAAGTGAAGCCAAAAGGTAATCCAGATCCATGGAAACAGAGTTTAGCAGATTCACAGACAGCCAGTTCCAGCCGCTGCGACAGGAGATGCTGCTGAGCAATTCGGGATTGACATGGATGATCATGGGATTCAGCGGAGTGCCATGGATCGCTCCGGAACTGAAGACAAAGGACTCCTGGATGCCAAAGTGCTCTTTGCATGCGGAAGAATCCCAGACCCGAAAGAGCAGCTCCTCGCCTTCCTCCTGATCACTGTGTACCGTGAGAAAAAACTGGTAAGTGTTTTCGAGATGGGGAACACTATGCAGGCTTGACACGCCTCGACAGACGTAATCATTACCATCATGCACAAACGCTGCTATGATATCATTTACATCCGTGGACATCTCGTTTTCAAGATACAGCTGTCCGGTAATAGTCATCGAGTATTCATAGGTATTGAGTTGCGAGCTGGCCCAGGCCGGAGGATTGGCCAATACACTGATCTCGAAGACCAGGGGTTCCCGCCCCAAGGCTGGAATATCGGCATAGACGGTATCGCGGAAGGTGCCGTAGCCCAGCTGGTCGCTGACAGTGAATACCAGGGTCTGATAATCCAAAGGCAACAAAGTGCCACTCTCGCTATCCACTGTGAGCCATTGAGGCAAATCATCGATGCTAAAGCTGCTCCACTGACCGCCGGAATTGACCAATTGGGTGGTGATAGTCATAGCATCACCCAGAGGTTTGATCTGCTCGATCTTGGGTTGTAGCCAGTGAACTGGATTGGCATTGACAAAGAACTCCCAGGATATTTCATCCTGCATGACATTACCACTCAGATCTTCGATGCCCGAAACGCTGGCACGCAATACCTCGTTCTCGATCCAGTAATTTGCAATATTGGGAACGATGTAAAGCATGTTTTCAAAACGATCAACCCGAATATCGACGGGAGCTGAAGTTCTGACTACTTCGAGGCTTATGGCATCTGTGGCGATTAAGGAATGAGGATTGATAAACTCGGAAAAGGACAGGCAAATGGAATCGCCGAAATTCAGAATACCATCTGCCGGCTGAGGAACACTGATCAATTCTGGACTACTGCGATCAATCAATCCTGATATGGAAGTGCAGTAATAATCATCATGCACCTCATCTATGGCCCCGGCCCTGAGCTCATAAGCCCCTTCACCCAGAGAGCTTACATCCCAGGGGATGATGCAATATTGAGTGTTTTGCAGATCTTCTGCAGGAATCTCTACGGCAGTAATCCAATCTGGATTCCAGGGGCGTTTGTATTGGAGGCGTAATGCCTCAAAATTTGGTTTTTCGGGATTGTATTGGTTCAATTTTACCAGCAAAGTGTCATTGTTTGCGGCATTAACAATCCAGCCATCATTGGGATAGGAGATATTGACCCTGCTGTAGGGCGTCTCCCAAATGACATCAAAGGACTTATAGACATAGAAATAGTGTCCGGCCGGTCCCTCGTTACCTCGATCTCCCTCGGCATAAAACTCAAGCGTGATATCTTCGTAATCATACTCATAGGGTCCCTTTTGAACGGTCATTGATGCCTGAACGGTTTGCCCGGCCAATAGGTCAAAGGGCATGCGTTCTACCAGAGGCAGGCCATTGATCAGGACAATCGCGCCGTGGGGATTGGATTCGTGGTGCAGGGTGAGATAATAACGCCGATCCTCATCGGTTTGAGAAGTATTCTGCAGATTGAGCTGAAAAACTGCCACTTCGCTTTCCAGGAGTCCGGACGCTGTATAGGTATTTGCCCACATGTTCACGCCATCACGAGGTTGGGTGTTTTGTTCCCAACGGTTTGAGGAAGCTCCCCCGGCAGTATAAAACACCGGAGTCCCATACACGGGATCTTTTTTGATGTCCACCGTGAAATAGTCCGATTGATAGTTGAGGTTACTGGTTTCATCATCATCAGCGAGCGTATAGGATATTGTGGTTTCCGTGGTGGTCTGCTCTGTGGAAACATAGCCCCAAGTGTATTGAGTCTCCCAGGCAAAGCCAAATTCTCCCCCCACGCCATTTACTGTGAGACCCATTTCAGTTCCGAATTCTTCGCTGGAAACGGTTTCTGAGGTGAAAGTAAAGGTGGTATCCTGGGTAGTGGTTTCCTCATAATAGTATCCAGCTCCGGCGTTGAAAGATATATTCCCAGGATGGTTCTCGTTTTCTACGGCACCTTCGATATTCTGCGTGTTCATATCGATAAAGGATTCCCACATTGCAGCCGAGGTGCTGTCTCCGATCGCCAGAGCATTGGGGATCACGGTGAGATTGATCTGGCTCTCGGTATAGATGTATGTAGTGGCAAATCCATCTGGTGACACCATGACATCGTTGGACACAGAAGCAGTTTGGGTCTCTTCATCGTAGCTCAGCACATGCGTGATCCCCCAGAGCAGATTCAATGCTCCGCCAATATAGAGGTCGGATTCTCTGCCGATGAGGGATTCAGCGTCTGAAGTGGTGTATTCCTCAGAAGTGGTAAAGGTATATACTTGCAGAGTATCGCGGCTCTGAGTCATTGATGATGACAGACCGTAATTCATGTCCAGTGTTACGTCGATTTCGGTCTGCGAGCTGAATATAAATCCAACATCAAAGACAATATCCGGTCCCAGATGCACGTTTGTAAAGCTGTTATCATTTTCAATTTTCTGTACACCCACCTGAAACGAAGTGGAATGCGAATCAGTTTGCTTGAACGATGCGTAACTCTGATCTCCGGGAGGGTCATGCAAGATCAGGAAAGGTATCTGGGGAGACACGGTGGAGAAGGTATTTTCTGTGGGACGGGCACCCATGATCATCGCCCAATCTGTAGCGGTGGCATACATTTGCCGCTCGGGATCAAACACTGTAACTTCCAGCATATTCTGATAGCGTCTGCCTGTATCTGGTGAGAGATTGGGCAGATAGGGCGCAAAGCTGTAAGTTACCACCGTGTTTCCCTCAAATCCGCCTTCAGTTTCCCCCAAAGGACCAATCTCATCGGTGATGGCTACAGTGCAATGTCTCACCGGTGTCCGGCGGTTTTCGTAGATACCATGGCTATAATCCTCAAAAGCTGTAATCTCCAGATCTATCCATTCGTTTTGTTCCACCACATAGAACCCGAATTCCTCCTGCTCGTCCTCAGCCAGATACTTGAGCTCATAATCATCAGGCCAGGAAACTTCCACTTCCAACGGATTGTGCCAGATAAAACTAAGGGTGTCCGAAACTACATAGGTAGAATCTGAAAAGAGCTCCGGATATAGCAGATTTACATTCAGAGTGTTGTTGTTCATAAACTGCGGATTATCACCCAAAAAGAATGGATCATAAGGAACGACCGATGGATTGGGAGTGACACTTACATCATAATCCAGCGGCGGAATGTTTGAAATAAGCACGATGCCCGGCTCCCACATCAAGTCATCTGCCGGGATAAGCTGATCATACAGATCATTGGTGCTGCGCAGAGTTACATCAAAGGCACCAATGGGATAGCGATCGTCCCCACCCAGTACTTCCAGCTGGAAATTGACCAAAGTGGTATTTTGGAAATTCTTGTTTGCCTGCGGGGAATTCACCGGGCCGAGATCCCATTCCCGATCGAAAGACTGTTCATGAAAACTGGCAGAAAGCAGGCAAGAGCTTCCCTGCTCCACATCCATCACGTAATATCCATCTTCGTCTGTTGTGGTCGGAGGGACGGTGTTTGCCCCATTTATTAGCACCTGCGCTCCCTCCATCGGGATATCTGTGTTTACATAGGTGATTCTGCCACTGATCGGAATCAGAGAGTTGTCGGTAAAATCCACTTCATTTGCGCTGATAGAGCTTTCGGAGAGGGTGATCAACCTTTGCTGAGGCTGGAAGAAGTGACCTTGCTTGTCCGGTGTCGCAGTGAAGGTAGTATAATGCCCATAGGGGATCTGAGAGATCACGTATTCACCCCAGTCGTTGGTAACGCCTCCCAGAACCACTCCCGGTTCATCGTCGCTCCACGTAACCCCAAACATCATGGCATGATTCGCATTATCAGTAGCATCAAAAGCTTCATCGCCAAAGCCTTCATTCATCGGCCAGTATCCTGCCAAGCCTTCAGAATCACTGGAGATGATCACGTTGCGTGATGCATCTATCTGTTCTTGGCTGCGAGTGATGCTCCAAAGCCTGAGATCATCGATCAGGCCTTCATAGGAGTAATCTCCCACTGTCCCACAAGCCAGATAAGCCGGATAATTGATATTATCTTGCAAGACAAGCGTAGAATCTGCCACCAGGGTGCCATCAATATACATAGTGGCCAGTGGAGCTGCAGCGTCATAAGCAATAGCCAGATGATGCCAGGAATCATCGGGCAAGCTTGGGCTGGCGTCTTCCTGCACAAAAGTATTCACTCCATCAGAGTATGCCAGGTAGCCGTTTTCGTCTATGCTCACAGTGATAGGATTCACAAACAGGCTGTCCAATATTAAGAGCATGGTTGTATTTGTTTCACTCGTCTTTACCCATGTTTCCAGTGTGAAATCCTGATTAAAAGCGCTTGATTCTGAGAGTGGGATCACCCAAGCTCCATCATCCACGTTGATTGAGTGTCCCAATGAAGGATCGAGACCTACTCTTACTCCGGATACAGGATTGTTGTTTGGCGTGGTGACGGTGCCGGTGATGATTCCGTTGGGCTTGATAAAGCCAATATCGCTTTGCCGGGGCGAAACATCCAAGCCACAGAAAGCCTCAATGGAATACAGATGTCTGGTACCCGGAATCGCACTGTGATCGGAGAAACTGGTGACCCTACTGAGCAGAGTGGTCAACAGCACATCGTCCCGATAGATGTTGAATCCGGTAAACGGCGTATAAGTGGGACTGTAAGACCAGGTGAGATATACATATCCGTGATAGTCATTATGGCCATCCGAAGCAGCAAAATCCCAGATATCCATCACGCCCTGATATTCATAAGCGCCAATATCCAATCTGCTATATTGCGAGACGTCATGCTCATACTTTCTGGGATGGCCAGCAATATCGGTTGAGGGAAATCCGGGATAGTTAGCGGTATCAACGATCCCTTTATTCAGACAGGGAGACGTAGATGAGATCTGATATCTGATGTTGGGGTTGGTGCTGAGCTGTGGATCTTGATTGAGATTCGATCCTCCCAAGGCACTGCCCTGAATATCGCTGTATTGCACATTCATGCTGCCTGAGACATCAGGGGGTGTATTGTCCCAAATCAGGGATCCCACCAGTTTGGTATTCGAAGAGGATACTGCGCTCACCGAACTGCTGTTGTTCTCTGCAGTATTATCCAAAACACTGAGATGAATCAGGTAGGCAGAGGCATCCTCACAATAGATGCCGCTGGCTTCAAATGAGGAAACGCAATCCTTGATCAAGCTACTGTAAAATCTGGGTTTAGCATCCACCACCGCGATGCCCCCACCCTTTTCTGCATAGCAATCCAGGATTCGGCAGTTGCTCATCACCAGTTTATCATATTCATGGACAAAGACACCGCCACCATTGGGATAAGGATCTGCAGCGGTATTTGCATGGCTGATGATAGTGTAGGACACATAGGAGGAATCCGCAGGCCCGGGAGTGCCCAAGAAAGCCAGGCCATTCCAACCCAAATCGGCATTCTGGGCAGTAAGCGTGCACAAGTTATGCGGTGCCATAGGAGGATTGAGGGATTCATTATACATACTTCCGTAAATCTGGATTCCCTTACCCGGCGCAAATTGTTTGCTGCCACTCTGTGCGCTCAGGCTGACACCCTTGGGGATGGTGAGATTATGATTGAAACTACCGTTTTGCAAGACAAAGTCATATGGCATCACCCCGGAATCACTTTGATTTTCGTAAGCGCCCAGATCTACAGAGTTCATGATGGCGTCTACTTCCGCGGAAGTGCTGATGTCGGTCTGATACACTCTGGGATTGCCGGCAATATCAATATCGCCCTCCTCAGAACCGGATAAACCTCGATTGATCAGAGGAGACCACGGCTGAAGATTGTAAGGCAATTCCGAGCTGGAATCGAATTCCGGATCGATATCCAGGCAATTGCTGACGTATGTTTCGGAGTAATTCTCCCCGGAGCCATCACCTTCAAATGCTTCGATTCCTTCCTGGAGATCGCAATTGTTAAATCTCGGATTGCATCCCCAATCTTCAAGATAGACCTGACTACCCGCCGCTGAGGTATTCCCCCATAAGATACTGTTATACCATGTCGTTGCCGAGCCTCCGTTCAGGTAAAGGCCTCCTCCCTTTATTACTGCATGGTTATCGGCAATTGTGTTGTTCTTGTATGTACCTAAAAGCACCTCATTGATATACATGCCTCCGCCATAATCTGCTTCGTTTTGCGCAATCACACAGGAGAGAAGCTGGGGAAATTGGTGCATGCTCTGGTTGTTTAGCGCAATGCCTCCGCCATACTCAGCCTGGTTGTTGATGATTTGGGTGCTTTGGATAATGGTGCTATTGGCAAAAGTATTCAGACATATCCCGCCGCCTTTCCCGGCAGCGATGTTATCGTAAATACTGCACATGTAAAACATGGGATTGATATCCAGACCGCAGTTGGTGAGCACCCCGCCACCGTTGTTGTTGACCTCATTGGCAAAGATTTCACAATTTCGAATGCTAAAGATCGAGTCCTTCAGATGCAGCCCCCCTCCAGAGCCATCGTCGTCCACCAGTGAATCGCTGCTCACCCGGTTGTTGCTAATGCTGCTATTTTCCAGGATGCCACCCGTAACATTCAGGAAAGCCGCACCTCCGCCATGTTTGCCGGCAATACAGTGGTTGATATCAGTGTTGCTGATGCGCCACCGTCCCGATCCCTTCACGAATAATGCACCTCCAATCTGCTGTTCATCGGTGCTGCTGAGGTAATAATCTGCCGCCTTGGCATATCTGAGAACACAATGTTCCAAAAGTGTAGAGTCTGATGCCGCGGTAGTTTCGATTCCGATCCCATTCCAGCTTCCCTGATGGCTTATGGGCTGACCAATATCTACATTGAAGCCAGTGGTATCTGCAATGCTGAAGTATATGCTGTCTCCCGGTACTCCCAATGCCTGCAAAGAGCCGTAAGCGATGATACCATAGTGATTGAGAAACTGCAAGGTAGTTCCCGGATTTAGGGTCAGTTTTGCCCCTTCCAAAATGGTGATATTGCCCCATACCTTCACTGTACCGGTAGGCCAAACTGTATTGTCGGAGATTATCCCTCCATAGTAGTCTTCATTTTCCGGCCAATCGGAGCTTTGTCTGGAAGGAAAACTGCCTATGCTGCCCTGGACGGTGCCTTCGGCATTGGTATTTACCTGATTATATACTACTTGCCGGTCATAGATCCCAGCTTCATTGAATTGGTAGTAAGCAATGAGGCCTGTTTCGGTATTACTTACGCTTTGGTGCCGGTTATCCCAGATCTGGGCAGCAGTTCTGGCATAATTCCAGATTCGCAGCTCATCCACTTTACCCCGGAAAAATTGTGATGTGCCCAATCGTGAGCCGACGGAGCCGCAATAGTTCGCTCCAGGGTCATAAAGGCTATAAGCTCCGCTCAGCAGCTCAGAATCAATGGCTGAGCCATTCAGATAAAAAGTGCATTCTCCTGCAGTGTTGACAACCAGGGCCGCGTGATACCACTGCTGTGCAAAAATCCCACTATAGCTGAAAGTAGTCCATTGTGAATTGCTAAGCTTGTATTTGCCAGTGATTACATTATTCTGGATGCTTATTTCAAACTCACCATTATCACCATGATACAAGATCGTACGCTCTTCTGGGTCAAGAGCATCCGGATAAAACCAGATTTCCGCCGTTAGCTCTGTGGGTACTGCAGACCACCAGGGCGCAAAAGTGATATCATCGTCATCATCGCTGAACACATAAGCGTGATCGCCGCCATAACTTTCGACCGCGACCCAGGATGTTCCCCAAAAAGTACCACTAAAGTTATACAAGACTCCATTATGATTACCTGTAGCATCCAATGCGAGAATCCCGCTCAAGGAATCCAGTTTGTAATAGGCCAGCAAACCTGAGCTGGCTGGAGATATGTGATTATGGCGATTTGATTTGATCTGGGCCTGGCTGCGGGCATAATTCCAAATCCGAACTTCATCCATCATGCCATGAAAACCTCGATCCGGCTCATCGGCATTGTTCCCTATCCAGACGGGATCGTTCTGATTGCTTGTAGTTCCGGCGCCGACTCCAATGGCATTGAGTTTACCATTGATGTAAAGATACAGCATGCTGCCGGATTTCACTGCTGCCACATGTGTCCATTGATCTAGAAAGTTTACTCCCGAGGAGGCAACGTTCGCACCTCCAGCAGTAAATATGATGTTTCCGGAGTTTTCGTTTCTGTGCAACCGCCAGGCGTCATCTCCTTTGGTTATGATCGCCTGCCATGAGGCGTTCCAGGCTACTGGATACATCCATAGCTCGACCGTCATGTTTGTACCCAGATCAAAGCTTGATTCGTTGGGCAATTGGACATAGTTTGTGCCTCCATTGAAGTTCAGGCACCGATCAAAATAGTGCTCTACCCCAAATAGGGGGATTAGCAAAGTAAGCATCAGAAAAACCAGTATTATCTTAGCTTTAAACATCTTTTACTCCTTATGATTTCCTAATATTTTTTTTAGATTCGAATAATCGTCTACTATCTGGTAATCATCGCCCTTGAGAATATCGATCAGTTCTTTCAAAGCTTGATTCTTCACAAAGACGATAGTTTTGTATGCAGATCCCTTGAGCAGCAATCTGGCGGTGTGTACCAGACGAACATCAGAAAGACTGTTGATCTCCAGAGTGATGCCACCGATAAAACCTTGCCCAGATGCCGATATCATATCCCGATTGTCACTCACAAACATGGGATCAAAACCCTGGTTTTGAAACAGCTCGATGAGTTCGCTGTTTTCGATTAAGCTTTTCTGATAAACGATCATTTTTTCCATTTTGTTTCCTTGTTCATTAATAACGCAATAAAACAGCCAAACTTGTAATTGGCATATCTGTATGGCTATCAGGAGGTTAAGAATTGTGCCAGATCTTGAGAGTGAACGCTATCGAGCATTGATATGCCCAAACATGATCTAAGAAAAGGCTAATTTCTGGCTCTCATTCAAATCAAGTGGGTAAATCTATCTCACTAAGCATAGCTCAAATTGATGTATCAGTGCAGTAAATATATATCATCGCTTATCCAAAATGCCACCCTTACAGGACTCAGAGTTACCACCCTCTCTTCCCCCTTGGCACTACGGTACCAATACGGGTCATAATCCGTAATGATAGTGCAATAACTCTGCAGTGCAGACGGGAATGCCGCTTTGTTGATTTGCCTGCTCGACCTAAATTCTGATCCCAATTAGCAAGTATCTGTATCGCTGAGATCAGGGCTTATTCTCGTGCTGCCCGATATCGTTCAATACCGGTATCAAAAATCAAGCTTGTGTTTCAGAATTCTCCGATTCAGGCTGGTTCGCGTGATTTTGAGCAATTTTGCCGCCTGGGATTTGTTGTAG
Source organism: uncultured Candidatus Cloacimonadota bacterium (assembly GCA_964501025.1). Taxonomy (GTDB): domain Bacteria; phylum Cloacimonadota; class Cloacimonadia; order Cloacimonadales; family Cloacimonadaceae; genus UBA5456. The sequence continues at coordinate 13,179 of CAZCRD010000044.1, forward strand.
TGCGAGCGCTGCATGGCTGTTAAGATCAGATCACATTCCATGGATTTTACTGCTTCATTCAAGCCATTTTCAGGCAAGGCGATAGCTCTGGGGCTTTGGTGCTGACCCATCAGCTCGGGAAAGCAGTAGAGATTGAGCTGGTGTTCTCCTTCTTCAGCGAGGATTATTGCCTTTTCGATCATGTTTTTCAGCTCCCTTACATTACCGGGAAAATCGTAAGCCTTGAGGTATTGCAGCGATTTTGCGGAAAGGGGTTTGTAGGGTTTATTCAGAGTTTCGGCAATCTGCTGGGAATAATACTCAGCCAGAGGCACAATATCCGATCTTCTCTGCCGAAGTGGCAGCACCTGAATGGGAAAGCGATTGAGGCGATAGTAGAGATCCTCGCGGAATAGCTTGTTTCCCATCAGAACCTGCAGATCTTTGTTTGTGGAAGCTATCACCCGCAGATCGAGATCGATCGTCCTGGCAGATCCAATCCGACGAATCTTTCTTTCCTCTAATACGCGCAACAGCTTGGCCTGCATCGCCAACGGCATATCGCCCACTTCATCCAGGAACAGGGTTCCTCCATTGGCTATTTCAAACCAGCCTTTTTTATCCGTGGCAGCACCAGTGAAGGCGTTTTTTACATGACCAAAAAACTCACTTTCAAACAGAGTATCTGGAACCGCTGTGCAATTTACATCAAAGAACACAGTTCGCTGGTTTGCACCAAGATTGTGGATGCCTCGGGCTACGAGTTCTTTGCCGGTACCGCTCTCTCCTGTGATCAGCACATCCACGCCTTTGCTATGCCCGATTTTTCGCATCAGATTCATCACATTCCTGATGGCGGCACTATTACCAATCATAGGAGTGCTGAAATCCCGATTGATGATACTCAGCAAATTTGAACAGGTTTCTCTGGCCTTGCTGAGGCTGGAGCTCAATTCGATATATCGCTTGGTGCGCTCGATAGAGATGCGGATATCGGTGAGATTGAAGGGCTTTTGAAAGAAATCAGCCGCACCCTGGTGCATTGCTCTGATCACACTATCCATATCGCCATGGCCGCTGATAATGATCACTGCCATTCCGGGATCTGCGGATAAAAGTTGCTCCATTAGGGAAATTCCATCCATCTCGGGCAGCCGCAGATCCAGTATTGCGATATCTATCCTGCGGCTTGCGAAGATCTTGAGTGCTGCCGAAGGAGCTTTGGCTACCAGAACTTCAAAGCCGCAGCTTTCCAGATATTCGGATAACTCTTCCCGATATCCTCTTTCATCATCCACAATGAGTATTTTCATGCTTTCTCCAGTTTCATCTCAAAATAACCGGCAATATCACTCGCATGCGGGTTCCGGGGGCGCGCTTACTGCAACTGATGCTGCCGTGCATATCGCTGATAATGCCGTAACATATAGACAATCCCAATCCAGTGCCGCGGGCTTCGATCTTGGTAGTGTAAAATGGCTCAAATATATGGCTGACCTGCTTTTCACTAATGCCACAGCCATTATCTTCTACATCTATCACTGCGCTATCTTTATGGCGGTAACCGGTAAGACGGATTCTGCCTCCGGATTCAAAGGGATCAAACTTATCTTCTATGGCATCCATGGCATTGGATACCAGATTTAGAATTACCTGTTCCAAGCGATACTTATTACCCAAAACCATCAATCCCTGGTCCCGGCAATCCAGATCAAGCTCGATGTTTTTGTCCCGACATTGAGTTTGGATCAGGGTAATCGCACTTTTCAATACATCAGATACATTGATTGCTTCCTCAGTGCTTGATTGCTGATCCCGCGAAAACAGCCTTACGTGTTCGATGATCTTCTGAATGCGTTCGATGTTTTCACGGAACGCGGCATCCTTCTGGCTCAGATATTCGCTGCTAATGCTTCCTTTTTGGAGTCTTAGCATCAGGTTTTGGATACCGATAATGATCATACCAAGCGGTTGATTGACTTCATGCGCGATGCCTGCTGCCATCTTGCCCAGAGCTTCAAGTTTGGATTTCTGGATCAAAAACTGTTCTTGCTGTTGGCGCCGGGCAGTCTCTTGCTGCACCCGCAGCTCCAGAGTATGGTTCCACTGGGAGAGCTCGGCATCCTTTTTTTCCAGTTTCCGCTGTTGCCGGATGATAGTCTTGTTCTTTTTTTCCAGAACCAGATTTGTCTCGCGGATCAGCTTCATCTCACGCTCTTTTTCATCCAGTTGCATTTGGATCCTGATTTGCTGGATTGTACGATTGCGGTATTGATCGGTCAGAATATTCTTCACCTCTTGGTAACGCCAGTATATCTTTATCGCCGTTTTGTAATTTCCCTCTCGTTCATGCCAGCCTGCTAATTCCCGCAAAGCATTGGCTGCCATGCTGCGGTAACCATACTTTCGGGCAAGTTTCAAGCACAATTCCAGGTTTTGTTTTTCCTCAGCGGCATCCCCGCTTCTCTTGCAGAGTGAGGATAGGCTTAGGGCAGCGGTGGCGATCAGGTTTTTGTCGTTGATTTGACGGGCAAGCTGCATGGCTGTCTGCACATTTTCCCTGGCTGAACCCAAGTTGTCCTGCTTTTGATAGACATCCGCAAGATGTAAGTGTATCTTGATCAATCCATTCACATCATTGATCTTAGTCTGAATCTCAAAGGCACGCATATAGCACTTCACAGCCTGATCAAGTTTGTCTCTTTGGTAGTGGATGATGCCCAGCTGACCCTGAGCAATGCCCTCAGCATAAGCGTTACTGCTTTGCTGGGCAAGCTTAAGCGCTTTTTCAAAACACTCTTCAGCCGCTTCGTGATCTTGGGACCAGAGGTGAATATTACCAATATTGATCAGGATCATGCAACTGAGACTGGGATTGGCTGATTTTTGCTCCAGGCTCAGGTTTTTTTGAAAATACTCCAAAGCTCTGTCGTAGTCTTTCCACTGGCAATACAGGATTCCGATGTTGTTGTACACACTTCTCAAGCCGACATAATCTTTATCCTGAACAAAGATATCCTCTGCCAATCGATATTGTTGAAGCGCTGAGGCTAATTCTCCCTGATGATACTTACCCAGACCGATATGCATGCAGGCTTGGGAAATCCCCCGCCGAAAGGAGCTTTGCTGCGAGATCAGAAGCGCGGATTCGGCGAGCCGGATACACTCTTCGGGATCTGAGGTCATCACCTGATACGCTTTCATGATCAAAGCAGCCACTTCAGAGGGAGTCTGGTGCTCATCCCTGCTCTCGATTTTGCTCATATACATACCTCTTGGAACAAATAAAAAAACTGATGCAACACACAATATGCAAGGAATATAAACCCAAGCCAATTGGTCAAGGAATTTGTGTGCGCTCCCAGCTTCGGCGTTTTCGATGCAGCCCATGAATACACCAGTGAGGAGTTGGCAGCACTCATGGCTGCAGCAGTTCCTCCAAAATCGCCCTGGCATGAGCTTTTGCCCCCTCTCCACGCTCTGCCACGGGACCCACGCAGGCCGGACATCCAGAGTCACAAGGGCAATCTGAGATCTGCTCCAAAGCTGCTGCAAAGAGCTGATCTTGAATCTCATAGAGCTTTTTGCACAGGCCGATGCCGCCGGGGATCATGTCATACAGAGCGATCATGGGATCTCCCCCGGTAAGCCCGGACTCGGGCTCATAGCTCAGACCCAGATTGCTGGGATCGCACATCACAAAAAAGGGCGCAAGCTGGTGTAGCAAATAGCCCAAGCCGGAAAGACCGCTTTGCATGCGAACTTGCTGCTCTGCCAGGTGATGACAGCGGGGACAGAGCGTGATCAGGTTTTGGGGATCATTGGCCTCGTCCAGACTCTTGAATCTGCGCAAGGGAATCTTGTGATGCACATCCCAAGCCCGTTCTTCCTCGTGGGCATGACAATTTGCACAGCGATAGCCATCCCGCGCTCTGATCTCCTGGCTAAGGCGTTTCCAGCCTTTACCATAGTCGTTGGGATCGCTATTCCACAGTCCGTGTTGCCGGATTTTTTCCACCAGCGCCGGGGATAGCGAGATCCACCAGGCCATGGTATCCAATTCCTGAGTAGGTAGATCCAGCTCCTCTACTCCCAATACTTCCATGGTGCCAAAGCGGATTTTCTTGAATCCGGTAACCCGGGATTGCACGTTTACCCGGCCAAAATACTTTTTGCCCCAGCCATATTCGTGCACTCGGTTGAGCTGATTCAGGATCAGATCCGTCTCGCGTAAGGCCTGAGTATAATAGCTGGCAGATGCAGGTTCGAGCAATACCATATCCTTTTCCAGATCCAGCTTACTTACCATCCAGGTCTCGGCTTGATGCAGATAGATGGCATTGGGGTGAGTCATCCAGAAGGCGCTATCTTTGTCCACATAGCCTATGCATTCTCCCGCGGCGAGGATGGGCAACTGGTTGGAGGCATTTCTCAGCGACACTTCAGCGGCTGGATAGCTGCCCATGATGCCCATGTATTTGGCACCCACCTTGCGGATCTTACCTTCATCCAGCAAGATCTGCAAGTAGGCAGAAAGCTCGGTAAAGCTCATCTTGCCAAAGCTTTCTCCTTCTTTGAAGGCAAGCTCGGAGACCGCACAAAGCAGTTCTTTGAGCAGGATCTCGGTGTTGTTGGGATCGATCAGAGCTTGCTCCGGATTGTTTTCCCACAGATACTCCGGATGGCGGCAGATATATTGATCCAGCGGACTGCTTCCCGCCACCAGCAAGGCCAGGGCAGAGTTTGCCTTGCGTCCGGCTCTGCCAGCTTCCTGTCTCAGAGCAGAGATGCTGCCGGGATATCCGTTGATGATAGCCACATCCAGGCCCCCGATATCGATGCCCAGCTCCAGCGCATTGGTGGAGATAATGAGCTTGAGCTTGCCTTCCCGCAGCTCTTTTTCGATCTGCCGGCGCTCGCTGGCCAGATATCCGCTGCGGTAGGAGGCGATCTGATGCCGATGTTGCTTTGGGGTATGCAGCAAGAGCATCTCCACACTGCGCCGCGAGATGCTAAACAAGATACTCTGCAGGGGATAGGACAGCAGCAGCTGCGCCAGGGTATTGGCCTCCATCATGCTGCTGCGTCTGATGCCCAGATCCCGATCCACCAGGGGTGGATTGATGATCATATTGATGCGCTTACCATTGGGCGAACCATCACCATCAATGAGGGTAAATTCCTTTTCCACCAAGGCTTCCGCCAATTCCCGGTGATTTGCCAAAGTGGCAGAGGTGCAGATGAAGATGGGATGAACCCGATATAGCTGGCAGATGCGCAGTAAGCGGCGCAGGACATTGGCAAAATGCGAGCCCAAGACCCCGCGATAGTAGTGAATCTCATCGATCACCACATAGCTCAAATGGGAAAAGAAAGTGCTCCAGAGACTGTGATTGGGCAAAACACCCAGATGCAGCATATCGGGATTGGTAAAGATGATATTGGCCTGCCTGCGGATCTGACTGCGGGTAGCGGCCGGAGTATCTCCATCATAGATGGCGCTGGAGATTTTGTGCCCACTTAGTGTCTTGAAAGCAGCGCTGAGTTCTGCCATTTTTTGAGCCTGATCCTGTGCCAGAGCTTTGGTGGGATAGATCAGAAGGGCTCGTGAGGCGGGATCTGCCATGATGGACTCGAGGATGGGCACCTGGTAACAGAGGCTTTTCCCGCTGGCCACCTGGCTGCTGATCACCACGTTTTCCCCCTGCAAGATGTGTGCAATAGCTTCTGTCTGGTGTGAATACAGAGCTGGGATGCCTTGCTGGAGCAACAACTGCGCAAGGATCGGATTCACTGCTGCAGGTAGCTCTGCTCTTTCTGCCTCTTTGGCTTCGATGATCCGGGTCGAGACGATGGTCTGACGATGTCTTTTATCGCTCTGCAGCCGCTGAAATAGCTCTTCAATCTGACTCATTCAGGGCAGGATCACTTGGCGGAAAGTCTGGCTTTTGCCATCCTGGACCACTTTGAGCAGATAGATACCCGCGGTCAGGCGCAAAGAGCTGGAGTCAAATTCCTTGATCCCCCGTGCCGAGCTGAGCTTTTGTCCGCGCAGGTTGTAAAGAGTCAGATCAAAGTAGCCTTCACTCTTCAGCCGAAAATCCCCCTTACTGGGGTTGGGGTAAGGCCTGAAGGACGGTGGCACCAGCTCGTGATGCCCCAGCTCACCGCCCACACCACTTACTGAGATATCGTCGATAAACAGAGCAAAGGCATCCAGCGATACACAATTCAACGCCAGATACAGATCCTGAGCGGCATATTGGGAAAGATCAAATTCATACTCGCTCCAGGTAGCCGGAATCGCCAGCCAGTCCTCCGCGTGCAGCGGGACAAAGGAATCCAGAGCACTATCCGAGCTGGAAAGCATTACCCTTAGGCGTTCCAAACCATATGCTGCGGTGAAACTGCGAGCTTGAAAGCTCAGCTTGCTGCTGGCTCCCGGCCGCAGATTGGGCAAGATCAGCCAATCGTCATTGGGCGGTGTCAGCGCACTCGCAGACATCAGCATCTGTGAGCCTGTGGCAGCGGATACATCTTCCAGCGGCGGCGTGGTGAGAGCCGGAGCAAACACCATCCAGCCCAGGGCACTGCCTTCCCCGGGAAAATCCACATTGGCCCAACTCCAGGTCTGCGCACCATCATTATCCAGATTGATGAATCCGGGAATATCCTGACTGAAAGCTGCGCATTCTTCGAAGCTCTCATACAGGAAAGTATCTTCTGCCCCTTGGGGCACTTCGATCTGGATCGTATTTGAAGCAGGGGATATCACTCCTCCGGGATAAGTGGCTTGCACGTTGTATGTATATACAGTGCCTGCTGTTACATCTGCATCAGAGTAATGCAGATTACTGGTCTCTGCATATAGCTCGGTGTTGCGATTGATAATATATGACAGCACCTCAGCTTCCAGTGGTGCAGACCAAAACAGCTGGATTGCCTCTTCTGCATAATAGCCATAGAGATTGCGCGGTGCATCTGGCGCCACTGAACCACTAAAATGCAGCCTGAGATTGGCAAGGGCGGTCTTGGGATAGATGGTGGCAGGGGGATTGGCGGGATCGGGGTTTTCGCTCATGCTCTGAAAGTTTAAAGCCCGTACCGTGGTCAGCTCTGTGCAGAAAAAGTCGTCGCTGCTGGAGCCTCCGCCATCGGTATTTTCATCCACCGCGATCACCAGATTGCTCACGCCGTCGTACATAAAGCTCTCTTGCAAAGGGATGGTGAGCCAGCCGCTACCGGGCAGCCCGGCATCAAAGAAGTTCTGCGCCAGGATGCCATCATAGACCAGACTCAGTTCAGCCACCGGAATCCAATCCTGCATGCTATTTAGATTGCTGTGTCCCAGATATATCTGCCATTCTTTGTTGCCCTGATAAAAGAGACTGCTCTGCACATTGTATTCAAATCCCAGTGCCGTGATTTCGCCGGGAATCCCGATGTCTGAGCCATAATACAGTTCCTGAGTATAGCTAAAGCGCGCCAGAGGCTCGATCGGCAATCCCTGATGCAAGGCATTACCACTGCCGATGCTAATCACCTGTGCGTTCAAGCCCAATATTGCGGATAAAAACAGATATAGAATCAGGCGTCTGATCATCATTTTCTTTCCCGTGTCGTTCATATTAGTCAGCTGGCTGCAGCTTGCGCCCGAAGATGCATTCTGTCAAGCGAATTCTCTTCATTTCAGCGCTTTATCTTTCCTGAAGCGCAGGCGTTCTTCCTTGCTCAGCTTTTCGGTGGCATATTGGATAATCAGCCGGGCTGCGCTATTGCGGTGGGCATACAAAAAGGCTTCTACCTTTTGCGGATGCAGCTTCCACAATTCCCGCAAAAACCAGCCTGTGCCCTGGTGTACTACGCGCTCAGGATCTGTCATTAGCGGCTGGACAAAGCTCAGCAAGGCATCGGGATCTGCGGTTTTTTTGATCTTGATCAAGCTGACCGCTGCGGCTCTGCGGGTCCAACGGGATGGCGATGCCAGCCAGGGTGCGAGATCTGCCAGGCTCACGATCTGCTGCAGCAAAAACCACGGCGTCACTTTGGAGCAGAGGTAATCCGCATGAGCCCAGTTTCCCACGCCAAAATCAAACCAGCTCCTGATCCCCTCAAACGTGTGACGGTCACTTTCCGGAAGCCGCTGTTCCAGCAGCATGATGGCCAGGCTCCCCATCTCGTATTTCCCATGTTGAAAGAGCAGCGAGCCCAGCGCAATGAGCTGCCCGATACTCAGCTGTGGATAATCCTGCCGGATCTGCTTCTGCATCTTTGCGATCTCGGTGTGGTCATTGCCCCAGGCATCGTAGCCATCCTTGAAATAACGGGAGTATTTGATCACATTTTGCGGATTTGCCCGAGCAGAGAAGTAATCCTCGGCACGGTGGATGATCTCTTTGTAAAGCCGGGCCTCTTTGATCTGCATCTTTTTAACTCTCCATAGTCTTATGCGGGCTGCTTACGGGCTGAGGCTGATGATAGATCAGGTGGCAATACTTGCAGCACAAACCCCAGTAATAGAGGTATTGTTTGGGTTCTTTCATGGCTTACTCCACTTACTTTTTCTTCAGCAATCTTCTCTCATGCATTACTTGGCACTGTGGCTATATCTGTCAAGAGTTTTGAGTCAAAATACCCAGGCAGTGCCAGAGCTGCGGTGGTTCGCTACCCCTGTCCCGGATTATACCTTCATCAGTAATACTTTAGATTGGACAGAACATGAGGTATATCCTGATGATAGCCCTTTTGGCGCTGAGGAAAGCCTCTTCCCAGATCATCTGAAATTTGCCAAAGACATCTCATAGCTGCAAGCTGGATTGCACTTCGAGCTCTGTTCATAGTGACTCTTTCTTCTGAGTTTGAAGCTCTGTACGGTATTGCTCCGGTAGTGTTATGCTCCTTGAACTTCATTGGTTTAGCCGAAAGAGATTAAGCGGGTGGCAGAGAGAAATCCTTCTCTCTGCCACCCATAGTTCCATAATACAGGGACAAAGCCAATGCACCCCGGGCAATGTGTTCTGGTTCGGGATCGCCCCCAACACACGGGCTATGCTATTGATTATGGCAGGGATGTCACGCGGAAGAAAAGCCGGCTGTGCTCTTCTATCGGATGTGAATATCCGGGACTATCCACTGTGACAAAGGGCTCTTCCGGGAAGGTGTCTGGATCCTCAGAGACATATACCTTGTATGCTGTAGCATTTGCTACGGCGTCCCACTGGATTTCGATAAACTCTGCACCTCTTTGAATCGTGAGATGTGGCGCATCCGGAGCCGGCAGATAGTCTCCCTCAAAAGCACCGATATCAGGATTGCTCGCATCTCTGGGAGCGTTGTCATGATCAAAGCCGATCTGCAGTTCCAGACTCTGGATGGGAATCGCGTTTCCCTCCACATTGGTCGGAACATTTGGCATGATGTTCAGGTCGTAGGGACTGCTGCCGCTTAAAAAGGGAACATCCTCATGATATGAACCGGCATCTTTGCCTTCGGAAGCAGCTTTGTAAGCCGCCAGGGTGGGATACACTTCATCTTCGATCCGGATAATCGGGGACTGATCTGTTCCTTCTGTATAATAGATATTTTTGTCAGTAGCATTGTCGATTTGCTCCCAGCCGGATTCGTTCAGCCAGATCGCCGCTGCGATTCCTTCCGATCCGGAGACGCTTTTATTGATGACTATGTTGTTTTTCATCTCCAACACACTGCGGTTGTTGTCAGAGTAGATCCCTGCGGTGGAAAAGTTCTCCTGAGCACTTTCGGCATCAAGATAGAGCGTATTGTAATATATCTGTTGACCATAGGTCGCTGCGGCGCTTTGTCTGACCTTGATCCCGATTATCTGAGGAACAGAAGGACCATCATTCCTGAGGTCGTAGATAAGGTTGTTGTAGATCGGAGAATTGCCACTACTACTAACATTGATGGCTTCCAATCCTCGGCCGGAGTTTGCGTTTTCCACCGCGTTATCATAGATCTTATTATTATATACGGCAGCTTCGTAGCCCACTCTGATGCCAGTGAAATCTCGTGCACTAACGTTGTTTGTAATGACATTGGAATGCACTTCGCCATCTTTGCACCAATAGTCTATGGCAATCAATGGGGAGTTTGAGTTCGTGGAAAGATTCGAGATTTCGTTGTTATACACCTGGTAATAGCTATCATCTCCACCTGATATATTCATCGCGTAGAATGTGCCCCAGGGGTATGCCCAAGGATTATTATGCCCACCGCTGATGATATTGCCAGCCACCACTCCTGTCTGGTTTGAGATGGTTCCTCCCCCGCTGAAGGCGTTGATCGCTACGCCATGTTTGGTGCTACTGCCGCCGCTATTGACGAAGGATAACTCGTTGTTTGTGATCGTGGCATTTGAGGTGTAGCTCAGGCTGATACCGGTTCCGCTGATGTAGCTCAGAGTATTACTATCGATTATTGTGTTGGAATTCGTTGAGGTTAATGAGATAGATGTTGGCGCATTTATCACAGCGTTGTTTTGGATAGTGACGTTGTGCCAGGTTCCCGATGTGTGGAAGAAGATCCCGATTCCTCCACTTGATGTATTGCTAATCGTGCTGTTTTGGATCGTGATATTTGAGCAGGTGACAGCATTACCGGGCTGGTTGTCAAACGCATTATAGGCATAACTTACGTTTATCCCGTCGATGGTAATATAGCTGATTCCTTCCAGGCGCAGACCATGGTTTTGTCCTCCACTGAGGGGCCTGATCTCCGGATTAAGCCTGCTACTGCTTTGCTTTTGGATCACGATGGGGGCGTCAGCATAGCCTGTAGTAGTCAGAGGAGGAATATCCTCCTGATAGAGTGCAGGGATCACATCAAAGTACACTCCGCCGCCGCCTATCTGGATCTCGTGGAAATTGAGATCGTTAATGGCATCAGTGAAGGTGTCATAATCACCGCCTGTTCCGATCACATAATTACCCGAAAGCGGGGTATTGGTCGTGAATGACCAGATCGGGCAGTTGAAAGCACTGGCAGTTCCGTTGTAGGGAACGATCTGCCAGTAATAGGTGGTGGAATGCTGAAGCGGCTGGTGATGGGTGTATTCGTAAGTGAGTCCCAGATCGTGATTGCTAATAATATTTGTGGGAGTTGCTACGCCTCCGCCGTCCGTTCCAATACTGATCCTGTAACCAGTAGCATAATTTCCTCCGGTAAACCAACTGTAATTAGTGTAGTTCTTGGCCAGATCGCCGTTGCCGGGAAATGGCGATATTGCGGGATTGGGAGGAATATCCGGGGTAGCGGGTGCAATCGTAAAATGAGCATTCGCCCGCCATGCGGATACCGACCCATTCCCAGTAAAACTTTCGGCATCATTGCTGTTATGATTATAGCGCAATGCGGTGCCGGACATAGAAGTGTAGTGCACTGAGGCATTCTGAGTAGCGTCACCATCGATAATGGTCGTTACTATATCGACGATGATATTGGACAAGCCGTCCCATTCAAAGGGAGTGTTGAAGATATGGGTATTCCATCCTTCCACCGGCATAAAACTCTCCTGATACCATACCGTCTGGTATTCGCCCGTTTCAAAGGGGGCAGTCGAGAAGGTATTAAGATCGGTTTGTTTGATGCGGATGCTGTAGTCGCTCATTGCAATGCAGTTGTTAAGATCTTGAACATAAAAGGCGACCGAGCTGATGTCACCTACGACTCCCCCGCCGTTCGTGATCTCATCGGATAGATAGAGATACTGCTGACGAAAGTTCTTATGGTATGTACCATAGGGACTTGGAGAACCTGTCGCCGAATTGCTTGTGGTGCCTGTGCCGATGATTACATCCACCGGTTGAGCCCAAATGTAGCCGGTTCCTGCCACAAGCAAGAACAGCAAGATTAGGTATATCAATTTTTTAAGCATATCCAAACTCCTTGTTTGCTATTGGTGGTTAAGAAAAAGGTCAAAGCTGATGATGAGAACTGATCGTGTGAAATGTGCGATGCTGAATTCCTGCTTCCACAGCACAAGACCGCAAGCATAGTACTAATAGCAGGTTTTCTGCTATTTGCGTTGCTTTTTGGGCAAAGCCGATTGATTCCTGTGATGGTTGGAAGCAGTGCGAATGGCAATCAAGGAGGATCGTGATACCAGAAACGGATAACGGGAGGGTAATTTAGCAGGCTTAAGGGATTCTTTTGTATCGGCAGAGCGAGCTTTGAGTATCTTCTCAGGTCGTTGTAGCCGGATACAGTGGGTATAATAGCTTTTTTGTGTATCTGAGAATCGTTTTGGGATACCTGTTTACTGAAAAATGAGTGTGAAAGTCCCTTGTACTGATGCCGGGGATGACTCTCCACAGAGAAGTCAAGCACGGCAATCAGCAGTATTACTATCAACAGCTTAGACCAATTGGTCATTAAGATCCA
>CAZCRD010000045.1:0-9819 GCA_964501025.1 uncultured Candidatus Cloacimonadota bacterium
CGCGTGTTTGCGATCGATACTCTTCCTGCCAGATAAGAATAACTTAGGTAAACTAAACGGGATGCAGCTGCATCCCGTTTTGTTTTAGAGGTGATAGGGTAGATGGTTTTTTTAAACTGGATTCCGGATATTCTTCACTGGTCTTCGTTCCCTCTCAGACCAGTGAAGAATTTCGGAATGACGGATGCAGGGATTCGAATAGAGAGCAGATATTGGGTAAGACAGCTTGGGGAGTAGCGAGTGAGGTGGCAAATTGGGAGCAGCTCTCGGGCGGCTATTGGGGTGGCAAATTGTATTTGCCACAAAGGCCAATGGCCTTTCCTGAAAGCATCTGCACTCTTCTGCAAAATCTGAATCTGTAAGCCCCAGATTCAACTCACAACTTATATCTCGCCATCATCTAATCACAGCACTTAGCTGCTTGCGCATCACTTTGCCCCGCTCGCTTGATTGTGATTCCCAGAGAATGATATAAAGCCCACGTTTGGCATAGCTGCCATTTTGTTTGCGGCCATCCCAGTTCAAGACGCCCTGATCCGCTACCAGTTGATTATCCGCCAGGCAACGGATTTTATGTCCCAAGAGATCATAGATACTGCAATTTATCAGATTTGCAGGATCAGTGAGCTTGTAGCTGATGGTGATACTTTCTCCTTTGGAAGGATCACAGGGAGAGCCAAAGATCTTGAGTTTCTGAGCGTGCTCGGGCAGCTCATGCTGATGGATATTGTTATCCTGTCCGGGATTGGGGCTGCTCACTCTCCAGATCACCGTTTCATCTTGATCCAGCACTCGTTGCAGAGCCATACCCGATACTGCCTGAGCAGCACCATAGATCATCGCATCAATCACTATCTCTTCACTTTCATCCCATAGCAGCAGGCTGTCCCCATCGTTGTTTAGCGCAGCCCAGGAATTTACTTCAATCACAAATCCGGCCGGACACTCAGGATAATCCTGCAGCATGCTTTCTTTGTCCTGGCAGAGCACAAAGTAGCCCGGAATCGGCGGGAGGGTAAATGTTATTCTGTTTTCAGCTTCATCTGTGATCAGATAGGAAGTGCTTGTTTTGCTGGCTGCCTCAGCGTAGAGCTCGATAAATTCCTGCTTGCCGGATTCAGGAACGGGGAGGATCTCGTTGATCACCGGAGCCAAAGCTGAGCCGCCCATTGTGCTGATGTAAAGGCTGTTGTTTGCGGGATTGGGATCATGCTCCAGCTCCAGCTCGGCATATAACAGCTCAAAACCATCTTCCAGCCAGATCTCCACGATTCGTGCTTCACCGGCCTCAAGGGGAGGCACTTCTTCACTATGCACAAGCTGGGCATTTTCATACAAGCCAAGCTCAGCATATATTGCCGGCTTGTATTGTGAGAGATTGATAAGGTATAGTTGCAGGACCAGACCATTATCTGAATCCAGGATTTGGTAGCTTTGAAGCGCATAATCGGCATAGACCCGATTTGGCAAGCCCGGTGTGGGTTGACTCTCGACGATGAAGTCCTCTGCACACAGATCTGTATCCCAGCCGTCCATTACCCGCGCCAGGGAACAACCTTCAGCAGCATCTTCGGCAAAGCTGGTGGCGGGCAAACCGCTATCATCGATGAGGGAATTGGCATTGGGGCTGTCGTAGATCACGGTGTCAGTATAAGTGCTATCGGCATTGACCAGACGAATACCGTCACTGGCTGTACCCCCATTCTGAAAGCTGAAATTGTGGGTAAAATGCCGATTGGGCACTTCATCACCGCCGATCAGGACAAAGCGCCCGGGGCGTAGCACAAAATAGGGAAACTCAAAGTCTTGCCCAAAGCTGCTGCCCCCGCTATATATCTTCCAGCTACTGAGATCCACATTGCTGTCCGAGGCATTATACAGCTCTATCCACTCTTTCCCGGCATCTGCTCCATGAGCATCATAACACACTTCGTTGATCACCACCCGGGCACAGAGCAGATCACATACAGCCAGTATCACCAATATCAGCCAGAGTCTCATAGCTTCAGATATCATCCCCCCAGTTCCAGCAGAAGGGGCTTGATATTCCAGATCTCTCTGGCATAGCTTTGGATCGCACGATCGCTGGAAAATTTACCAATACGGGCAATATTGATGATCGCCCTTTTCACCCATTCATCACGGTTTTGATAGATGCGATCCACCTCATCCGAAGCATTCAAAAAAGCCCTGAAATCCGCCATATGCAGGTAGGTGTCGCCATCTTCCATCAGCACTTTCCAGATCGGAGCAAAGATCCCCGGTTCATTGGGACACCAGCTGTCATCCAGCAGAGAATCCACCACTGCCCGTAGCTCCGGATCCGAGTCATAATAGCTGCCAGGATTGTAGCCGGAACGCTTTAACTGACTCACCTCATCCACTTTGAGCCCAAAGATAAACATGTTTTCAGCTCCGATTTCCTCCGCCATTTCCACATTGGCGCCATCCAAAGTGCCCAGGGTGAGAGCACCATTGAGGGCAAACTTCATATTGCCGGTGCCGCTGGCTTCAAAACCCGCGGTGGAAATCTGTTCAGAGAGATCTGCAGCAGGGATAATCCTCTCAGCCAATGATACGCAGTAATTGGGCAAAAACACCACTTTCAGCCGGTCTTTCACTTCCGGATCTTTGTTGATGATATCACCCAGATTGTTGATCAGCTTGATCAGGCGTTTGGCCAAAAAGTAGCCCGGAGCAGCCTTTCCCGCAAAGATCACAGTGCGGGGAACGAAATCTTGATCAGGATTGGCTTTGATGCGCTGATAACGGGCAATAGTGCCCATCACGTTCAAGAGTTGCCGCTTGTATTCATGCAGACGTTTGATCTGCACATCAAAGATACTGTCGGTGCGGGTGCGAATACCCGTCACCCGGTAGATATAGCGGCTCAAGCGTTTTTTGTTGATCTCCTTGATCTCAAAGAAGCTATCCTTAAAATCTTGATCATCAAGATAGGCTTCCAAGCCTCTGAGCCGATCCAGCTCGCGGGTCCACGAGCTGCCGATGTGTTCGGAGATCAAGCTGGCCAAAAGCGAGTTGCAAGTTAGCAGCCAAAGTCGGGGAGTGATGCCGTTGGTCACATTATGCAATTTGCCCGGATACATTTTTTCCAGATCGGCAAAGATTTTCTTGCGCAGAATCTCGGTGTGCAATTCTGCCACTCCATTGACCCTGTGTGAACCATGAAAACAAAGCTGAGCCATCCGCAAGGACTTCTCTCGGCCTTCCTCAATGATCGAGACATTGCGCATTTTGATGATATCGCCGGGATATTGGATACTCACAGCTTTCATGATAAAGTCATTGATCTGGTATATCAGCATCAAATGCCGGGGCAGGAGTTCCTCAAAAAGAGCCACGCTCCAGCGTTCCAAAGCTTCTGGCAAGATGGTGTGATTTGTGTAGCTAAACACTTGTTTGGTAATATCCCAGGCGCTTTCAAAATCCAGGCGCTCCCGATCGATCAAAATCCGCATCATTTCCGGGATGGCCAGAGCCGGATGCGTATCATTGAGCTGGATGGCTACTTTTTCCGGCAGTCTGGCAAAATCATCGTGATCCTGTTTCCAATTGTAAAAGATATCCTGCAGCGTGGCAGAGACAAAGAAGTATTCCTGCTTGAGTCGCAAGACCTTGCCCAGATGCATATTGTCGTTGGGATACAACACTTTGCTAATGTTTTCGCTGATGTTTTTTTGCTCTACCGCTTTTACATAGTCGCCGCTGTTGAAATACTCAAAATCAAATTCATCGGTGGCAGTCGCTTCCCACAACCGGAGATTGTTTACGTTGTCAACCTTGTATCCGGGAACCGGGATATCCCAGGCCACTGCCATCACGTCCTTGGTCTCGATCCAGTGATAGATATTTCCGCTACCATTCTGCGCCACAGACTTTACCTTGCCGCCAAAACGGACACGATATGTGATCTCGGGACGCTTGATCTCCCAGGGACAGCCATTTTTGCGCCAGTGATCCGGAACTTCGGTCTGATATCCCTTAACAATCTCCTGACGAAAGATGCCAAATTCATAGCGAATTCCATAACCATATCCGGGATAGGCAGAGGTGGCCATGGAATCCAGAAAACAAGCTGCCAGACGACCCAATCCGCCATTTCCTAAACCCATATCCGGTTCCAGCTCGGCAATATCTTCCAGGGAATAACCCATCTCTTTGAGCATGTCGTAGCTTTCGTTGTACAGATCCAGATTGATCAGGCTATTGCCCAGGAGCCGCCCGATCAAAAACTCCATGGAGAGATAAAAGACCTTCTTCACATCTCGTTTACGATATTCATATTGGGTCCGAAGCCAGCGCTCAATCAGGCGATCCCGCAAGGAAAGCGCCAGAGCAAAAAATATATCCCAATGCTCGACTGTGGTGTTGTCTTTGATCAGTGAATACTCCAGATGATTCAAAAACCGGGTCTTTATCTCATTCGACATTCCATCGGTATTATCCGAAAAGAAAATCGAAGAATAGTCATTATTAGGCACAAAACCTTCTTTCATTGTAAAACCTCATTTTCACGCAAATTCGCATGACACTCAAGCTCTCAAAATGGGGCATTTGTTGTCAAGAGGAAACTGACTTTTTGTCCCATAATCAGCGCTGTCACTATCTTCAAAATCCCCATGCCGCCGATCTCCCACTCGGCTCACCAGCTCAAAATAAAGCTGATATAGCCCCGTGATAAACCCGCACGTGTGGGATCATTACGGGTTTGGATCAGGACAATATTGGGCTTTGCTGTTGGGGCGGTGGGGGGAAAGCACGCTTGAAGGCTCTGCTGCGCGGGCTTGGGGAGCAGTGGGAGCTGATGGGATTAGTTCTGGGGCTTCACACAGCGCAAGAGTGGACGCCAGAGAAGCTGCTCAAGACTCAAAGCATCGCTGTGTTCCAGGTGCGAGCGTTGCCAGAGCTGATTCTGCCGGCGGTTGTCATCGATCCGATAGCGAAAGCCCAGACAGGCTAAAAGACCCGTATCACGACACAGCTTGGGAATCAGATCGCCTTGACATTGCCGTCCATAGGGAAAGCCGAAGAAGGGTGCCGGCCGCAAATTGAACTGCGCCAAAGCAATCTGGTTTTGCTCGATTTCTGAGCTCATCTGAGCATAGCTCAAACGGCTGAAATCCGCGTGACTGTGACTATGCAGGGCAAATTCTGCGCCGCAGGACTCCAGCTTTTGCATCTGTGCTCCGGTGAGGAAGGGTTGCGTCCGCTTCAAAAAATCAGTCTGGCTTTCGGAACAAAAGCTCTGCCACAGCTCATCGGCCAGATCGTCTTTGAGCTGATCCGGCACACTAAAAAGCTGGCGGCTGAGATCATCGGTTAGCCTCAGGCGATACCGGCTCTGCAAAGTCCGAACCCTCTCCCAAAGTTCTGCTTCGTCGCTGTTTTGGCGGATCTGGATAAGCTTGTGATTCCAAGCCAAAGCGCGATTGTCCAGGCATTTGCCGATCACAAACAGCGTCAGCGGGATCCGGTGCTTTTGCAGCAGAGGTAATACTTCATCGTAATTGCAGGCAAAGCCGTCATCACTGCTAAGGCTGATAGTCCGTTCCGTCCCCTTTCCGGCTCGCGCATAAGCCTCGCTCAAGCTGCAAAAGCGAAAACCCAGCTCTTGAAAAGCGATGATGAGATCTTCAAGCTCTATCCTGCTGAGGCCATTGGGATATAGCGCCGTTTGCCCCTCACCTACCCGATGATAGACAAGGATAAGCTGCGATCCCTTCAGGGGAAACAGACACAGTCTCTTTAAGGCTAGCCTGAAACTGCTCAAAAAGCTCCATCCCCATCCTGGACGATCTTACCCGGCTGTAGTGCTTGCAGTGCTTGGGAGACCACTACCGGCATCAGGTAGGATTTGTGGAAAAGATGCGGAAAACGGAAGCGCTTTAGCAAAGCTACAAAGCCGGGATGCTGGCTGTATAGCGCCTGGATCCCATTGGCACAGACCACGTTTGCCAGCCAGGATATGAAGCGTTCTTCGTTTCCCTCTTTGAGATAGAAGTAAGGCAATCTCAGCACACCGTCCGAGATCACAAGATTTAGATAAGCGATCATCTCGCCATCATGAATGAGTTTTAGGTTCAGATTTTGCTGGGCATAGCCTGGATTGCCGAAATAGGTCTTGCGCAAAGGGCAGATGCCTTTGAGACGGGGACTGAGGGCCAGGTTGTGGGTGCGCCAATTGAACGCTTCTGCTGTCTTTAGCGAAAATTCCTGCTGCCAGAAGCTATCCAGAAAGCTGAGGCTTTCAGCATCCGGGCTGGCGAGATATTCCACCTTGATCCTGGCGGGAGCAATGCGCTGCTGCCAGGCCTTGATTCTCAGCTTCATGATCCCTCCGATCAGCCCCTGCAGGGGAGGGAGTATCTTGTGCAGCAGAGCATTGCGATAGCCAAAATCATGTAAGATGGAGGCATTGAGATTGAGCAGATAGAAGCTGCGCAGTCGTTCACCATATTTGTGCATCTGATGATACTTCAGCACTTTGCCCACAGAGATTGGTGTGCCGGAATTGACGGCAGCCCGGGGATTGAGCTCAAGAGCATGCCGGATCAGTGCATCGCCCAGACCGGTTCCTCGAAAGGCGGGATCCACCCACCAGCTGCTGAGCCAGGAGATCTTGCTCTGCTTTCCCTGGAGTAAGATCAGATCCGGCACCATCCCCAAATAGGCAACAATTTTCTGCCCGGTGCTGGCAAAGAGCCAGAGGATATCCTCGTCGGCGGCATAGGGATTGTCCAGATACTGCTGCAGCCGCATGCGGTCAAAGGGGATGTGGGGATCCTGCCAAAACTGCGGATCCTCTGCCAGTATTGCCAGATTGGCTTTGGAAAAGGTCTTAATCTGGTATGGCGTCATGCTTGAAGCTCTGGCTGGAATGCTATTTCTCAGGCTTTGCCGCAATGCTCACCATCTTGCCGGGCACCACTATCACTTTTTTGATCTCAAATCCTTCCAGGGCACGCTGCACGTTCTCCACCTTCAGAGCTTCGGCTTTGAGCATCTCAGGATCAGCAGCGGGAGCCACTTCCAGCTTGCCGCGGATCTTACCATTTACCTGGATCACATAAGTGATGCTATCCTGCACCAGATACTTTTCTTCATACTCAGGCAGGCCGCTTTCGTGCAGTAAGTTCTCAAATCCCATCATCTGCCACAACTCTTCAGCGATGTGCGGAGCAAAGGGATAGAGCATCTGGGGGATGATGCCACAGGCTTCGGCATAGACCGCCAATTCGTCCTTGTTCAGGCTGGCGGTGTCCTTCACTGCCACCACGTGATTGAGGTGTTCCATCACGGCGGCGATGGCGGTGTTGTATTGCATGCGCTTCAGACAGTCTTCCCGCCATTTTTTGGTGCAATAATGCGAGCTGAAGAGCAGGTCCTTGAGCGCGGGTGAAAGCCGCTCTATCTGGGCTTCGCATTGCAGACCTTGCTTGATCGCTTCCAGATTGCCTTCGATCAAGCGGTACACCCGGTTCAGGAAGCGGGAAGCACCCATCAAAGCTTCATCGTTCCACTCCACATCCTTTTCCGGAGGGGAAGCAAAAAGCAGATAGACGCGCAAGGTGTCTGAGCCAAAGCGATCCACGATGTATTGGGGATCCACGGTATTGCCCTTGGATTTGCTCATCTTGGCGCCATCTTTGAGCACCATGCCCTGCGTGAGCAATCTGGCAAAAGGTTCATTGCCTTTTACCCAGCCAATATCCCGCATAAACTTATAGATGAATCTGGCATAGAGCAAGTGCATACAGGCGTGTTCGATGCCGCCGATGTATTGATCCACCGGCAGCCAGTAATCTGCTTTGGCGGGATCAAAAGGCTGCTGCTCGTTATGCGCATCGGCATAGCGGGCATAGTACCAGGAAGAATCCACAAAGGTATCCATAGTATCAGTTTCGCGCCGGGCTTCAGCGCCACACTGCGGACACTTCACCTGCAGCCATTCCGGCACACTGAGCAGCGGATTGGAAGTGGTTTTACCCACCTGCACGTTATCCGGCAACAGCACTGGCAAATCTGCATCGGGAACCAGGACGATGCCGCAATGCGGGCAATGGATGATGGGGATGGGATTGCCCCAATAACGTTGACGGGAGATACCCCAATCCCGCAACCGGTAAGTACAAGTCTCCTCTCCCCAGTCCTGGTCTTTGATCCATTTGCTGATGGCAGCTTTGGCTTCTTCGCTGGCCATGCCATCAAATTGTGCAGAGTTTTGCATAATCCCCGGCTCGATATAAGCCTCGGTCATCTGCTCCAGCCGCAGGGACATCTCGGGATTTTGGATCACGATCTTGATGGGGATGTCGTATTTTCTGGCAAAGTCAAAATCTCGCTGATCATGGGCTGGAACAGCCATCACGGCACCGGTGCCATAGTCCATCAGCACATAGTTTGTGATCCAGATCTGCACCTTGTCGCCATTTAAGGGATTGATGCAGTAGCGTCCGGTAAAGATACCTTCTTTGGTGGTTTCAGCACTGGATCTCAGCACCTTGTCTTCATTCATCACTCTTTTACAAAAGCCGTGCAAAGCCAGGTTTTCCGGCTCTTGCTGCAGCCATTGCTGCACCAGAGGATGCTCCGGCGGCAAAGCCATGAAGGTCACGCCAAAGATAGTATCCGGACGCGTGGTAAAGATCGGGATCTTATCCTCGCTATCCGGCAAAGTAAAATCTATGCGGGCGCCTTCACTTTTGCCGATCCAGTGTTTCTGCATCGTCATCACCCGTTCCGGCCATTCAATCACATCAGAAAAATCAAGCAATTCCTCAGCATAATCCGTGATCCGAAAGTACCATTGTTCCAGCTCTTTCTGGATTACTTCCGAGCCACAACGCCAGCAAGAGCCATCTTCCACCTGTTCATTGGCCAGGACGGTATTGCAAGCTTCACACCAGTTTTGGAAACTCTTTTTGCGATAGACCAGACCCTTTTCATACATCCGTTTGAAGATATACTGACCCCAGCGGTAGTAATCCGGACGGCAGGTGCTAACCTCACGTTCCCAATCCAGGAAAAAGCCCATGCCGTCAAATTGCTTGCGCATATTGACAATGTGCTCCTCAGTGGTGAGGCGCGGGTGAGAATTGTGGGTAATGGCATAGTTTTCCGCCGGCATACCAAAGGAATCGTAACCCATGGGCTGCAAGACATTGAAGCCTTCCATCAGCTTGATCCGGGTGATGGCATCGCCGATGGAGTAATTTGAAGCATGGCCGATGTGGAGAACTCCGGAGGGATAAGGAAACATCGATAGCACATAGTATTTGGGTTTGTCTGCAAAATCCGCGGCATTGGCGATCCGGCGCTGGTGCCAGAGCTTTTGCCATTTACTTTCTATCATTTCAAAAGGGTAATCCATTGTGTTCTCCATGCGGTTTTACCGCTCTATATTATTTTCTGCTATAGCTTTGCAAGATTTCAAGTAGCGGCTCTTTTGTCAAGCGCTTTGTTATCTGTGTGTGGTGATATCCCCTTTTTGCTTGACACCCTGAGCTTGAAAGACATTTCTTGCAGCAGAAAGAGTTTATGGGAGGAATCAATGGAACAAGCAACTTTTTGTCCGGAGCCGCAGCTCAAGCAGGTGTGGCATTTCATCAATTTTGTTATCATGTTTTTCATCATCTTGAGCTTTGTGATCTTGATGCTGGCGACGAATACTTTTTGGGTTCTTGCCATCGGATTGCTCTTCACTATCATTGTGGATGCATTTTACATTTGGTATATCAGCGCCTTTTACCGGAGCCTGGAGTATCAGATCGCACCCGAGGGCTTAAAAGCAAAAAAGGG
>CAZCRD010000046.1:0-20922 GCA_964501025.1 uncultured Candidatus Cloacimonadota bacterium
TGGTTTGATGGATTGATGATTATAAAGGTGAAAACAAAGTAACTCATTACAAACAGATTTGTGTTTCAACCCTTGGTTTGATGGATTGATGATTATAAAGTGAAAGCAAAGGTAGCCCCTATCCGGAATTGAAAGGTTTCAACCCTTGGTTTGATGGATTGATGATTATAAAGACTTAATGCTATTCATAGTGCTGAGGGATAATTACTTAGCTATAATATCAGGAAGCAGATATCGAGTTCAACAGCAGAAAATCACGGGCTCAAAGCCAGGCTTTCCTATCCTGAGGAAAGCAAAGACACGCTATATGAGGGCAAAGAACAAGATATAGTTTATTTTGTCAATAAATTTAGCTCAGGAAACACAAATATTTCTATAGGTACAGTCTTCACATTTTCTGGTTGAGGTCTGCACATTGGGGAAAGAACCAATAGTGATGATCTTGAAAATATCGTCCAGGATGTCAAGTGCTTTTTTTTTCATGGCCTGTGAGATAGCGAATTCTTCCAGATGGTTTTTGGAACGGACATAGACAAGAAAGGCTTTTTGGGATACGACATTAAAGTTTTCTTCGATAAGCAGGGCATAGAGGCATTGTTGGATTCGGTGAGTATTGTATATCTTATTTTCCCAAAAGGCATATTTATAGTCCAGCGGAGCAGCTGTACCGTCATTGAGAAAGAGCACTTCGTCGATTTTACCAACGAGATGCAGGCTTGGTGAGCTCAGATATGCATCAAGCAATTTGTCTTTGACGCCGATTTTTGTTCTGAGGTATTCCTTATTTTGGACAAGTTTGAGATTGTGAATATCTCTGCCTTTACTAACCAGGTGTCGCCGATGTTCGTGCTGATCAATGCCCAGGACATTCATAAAGTAAACAAATCTGGGGCAAAACATGTATTCGATTACTTCGGATGGAGTGATGAATTGATCATCCATAGGACTACATTAATAGTGCTTTGATCTCATCGGTGATCAGATCTTTATCGAAGGCTTGCCCCAAAAGGATGCAGGCATTAAAATCTTCTCTGCATATTGGAAAAATATAAACTTTGTCCAATTCAGGATTGATGAGATCCTCGATCTGAGTACACAGCTCTTTACGTTGGGTTTTATTCAGATCCCCCAGCCATACCGAATATTGCACACGGTAGATGCCAGACTTTTCGCAGCACTTTACGATCTTATTCCGGGTTTTGTCTTTTACGATGTCATACATGACCCAGGTTAGCAAGAATCCTCCCGTTCTACAAAGGACATTTTGGGATTGATGAAGTTCTCAAATTTACGGGCAACGGAAGCCTCCAGATAGCTATCTTTTTTACCGATCAGAAAGTTTGCGAAGGCATGAGCATCGGTTTGGATCATATCTATCTTTTTGCGGTTTTTATTGCGATAACGAATGATTTGATCAAGGTTTTCCAGGAAATAGGGAGCAAAGAATTTTTTACCCTGGGTACTCAGACAAAGTCCTTTGTATACTGTGTCCAAATATTCCTGCTTGCATTTTCCCCGTGAGAATAGATAGAAAACTGCTTCGTCGGCGAGGCTTCGATAGACCTCGATAAAATCGAACACAAAGCTCTTTTTATTGTAATTGTCGCTATGGAGAAGCCCGATATATGGATCAAGACCGGCAATAATCAGGGCTCGCTCTGTCTTTGAATACAGGATGCCATAAGCATAGTTCAAAAAAGCATTGAAAGCGTCCTTTGCCGGTCTGGAGCTGCGTCCCGAGAATTTCCAGGCATCCGGGCTTAATTCGCTTAGTAAAGTAAAATAGAGTTTGGAAGCACTGCCTTCAAGTCCCATCAACACTCCGGATATATATTGTAAAGATCCTTCTGAGTTAAAGAGGGATATTGCATAGTTTCGCATCAGTTCCAGCTTCACTATTTGATCTTCACTTATCCAATCCCGTTTAGAGAAAAGAGTCTTTAGAAATCGATATTGATTCATGATCTTGAGGCAGATCCAACGTTTGATAAAATCCAAACCTTGAGCATCGCAAAGCATCTCCAATTGTCTGCGCCGGATAAGAACGGTGCTGCCAATTCTGGGGAACCATACTCTGGCATAGGGATCCCCGAATTGATCCAGCATAACCACATCGATATTGTGCTCCATCGCCAGCTGGATGGCATCAGAGCTAATCTGTACTGCATTTGAGATCACTATGCACGTGATCTTTTGAGGAGATATCTTTAGCTTTTTCTCATCAGTGAATATTTCAAACATATCGTCTTTTTTGCGCAAGGCTGAACCGTAGGTATTAAGGTGGAGCTCCATAAGCTATAACGATAGGGCTGAGCCTGATTCTGTGGGTTCGATGATAAATCCGGTTTCAGGGTTGTAAGCCTTTTCAAAATCATCAAAACCGATGTAATATACCGAATCACCCAGTTTATCGATGAAGGACATGCGAACATCGTAGTGCCGAAATTCTGAGGGACTGAGGCTGAGCTGATATGCTACCAGTTTGTGATAGCATTGTTTGATGATAAGCCTAAGTTTGGACTCCGTATTTTGATCAAGATCGGCAGGGGATTTCACCGACTCCCTGGCGCGGATCAGCTCTTCCATGCAAGATTGTGATTCAGGATCACTTAACACATAAAAAGAGATAGAGGCATAATCATTTTCTATCAGGCGAAATCGATCAATGGCAAGCTGCTCACGGTAGTCCTGATCATAGTTCAGGTCTTTGATGGCATTCATCAATGCCTGAGCTTCCGCTTCAAATTCCAGGCTGAGATAGTATTCAAGAATTAGCTTGGAAAAATCCTTGCTTTCAAGATATTCTCTATCTCCCATTAGCTCTTTTGTCTTTTGCAAAAGGTAGGGGTCATAAACACTGCGACAATAGTCTCTGCCGTCTTTTTGCAGCTGCATCAGCTGCATCTCTCCGCCCAATTCACCGAGCTCTGAATGACGGTTGCACCTGCCGGCTACCTGTATGATGGAATCCAGAGGGGCAAAATCCCGATATACACGCTGGAAGCTGAGATCCACGCCGGCTTCGATAAGCTGGGTGGATACCAATAGAATGTGCTCTTTGTTTTCAAGTGCTTTTGTTAATTTCTCTAAGCGGCAGAGTCGATCTTTTGGCGTGTGAAAGGTAGTAAGGCAGTAAATGCTGTATTGACCCTGGTAGAGATCTTTGAGAATACCGTAAAGCCTGATGGCACATCTTTTGGTATTCATCACAAAGAGTGCATTATCGGCATTACTCAGATCCAGATCCTGCACGAAGGCTTCCAGGCTTGAGGCATTTTGTGAGATTCTCAGTTTCACACGGTTAAATACAGGATGATCAAATAGGGCGGGGGGGCAGATCTCAGCGTAGCTCTTTGGAGTGAAGATAAACGGTTGCGTAGCCGTACAAGTGAGGATTCTGGTGTCAAATCTTTGAGCCAGGATAGAAAACATTCTCCGCAGAAGCGGATAGTATTTTGGGGGCAGGCTCTGTACTTCATCCAGCAACACGATGGAATTGATGATATTATGAAGCTTACGCACCAATGAATTACGGGAGCCGATCAGAGAGTGGAAAAATTGCACAAATGTGGAAACCACGCAGGCTGAATTCCAGGAATCTGCCAGTAGATTATCATTCATAAAGTCATGATAATCATAATTTTCATCCGGATTCTGGCGTGAAAAATCCACCAGGTGATGGTGCTTGAGCAATAGATCCGGATTGTCGGGATTCAGATCGTTTGCCTTCATTATTTTGCTGATCTCTTTGAAGTTTTGATCGATAATAGAAGTATAAGGCAGGCAGTAGATAACGCGTCTTTTTTTCTCGCTGTGGGATTGCAGTGCTTCGGCAAAACCCAGACAGGCAAAGGTCTTGCCACTGCCGGTAGGGGCTGTCATGGCATAGCAATTTGTGGGAGAGAGAGAAATGTTTGTAGCAGCGCTCAAGAGCTCGTTTCGGATAGCATTTAGTTCGTTGTCCTCACATTCTAATGAATTCAGATAGTTTACGGGTGAGTAGGAGCTATCTTGATTCAGATATTGATCTGGGTAGTGTCCAATGCGGGCTGCATCGTATTTATCAGAATCAATCAAAACCGAGAAGAGTAGATTTTGAAGAAGAAAGCGTTCGATGGCATCATCTGCATTTTCACAAGGTTCAAAATCTTCCAGTTCTTCACTTAGCTTTAAAACATCTTTGTGCTCAAATTCGATCAATTCTATCTTGTGCAGTCTGGCAAATTCACTGAATACATTATCTGAGTGTATTTGTTGGCGCAAATCATGATATATTGTAAGCGTATTAGCGATCAGCACACCATTATCCAGTCCTTCAGAACCAAAGCTGCTGAGATTACCATGGTGCCGTTGCACAGCTTTGAATGCCATTAAGGCAAAATCCCGGTATTGCTTGTCCTGGATAAGCTTGAAATACAAAACAAGGGCGGATACCAGGCTGTGTCTACAGTAGGCATTCCTGGCTCCGCCACAGATATAGTTTTGAAAGAAAGAACTCGCTTTGCCCAGATCGTGGTAAAGACCGATTTGAAAAGCGAGATCTACAAGATCTTCTTTGGTGATGAGCCGAGTAGCAAGAGAAAGCCTCTGAATACGGCTTTTACAGCCTTGAGCTACATTAAGCAAATGCTCTGTAAGAGGCTTTCTCTGATACTCTTTATGGGCTGGATGCGAGATTATCATTAGAGGAATGAGATCCTGCTTTTAGCCTGGTTTTCGATTTGCACCAGATCGGTGAATCTACCGTGAAGACGATTTCCGGTAGCTTCTATCAGCAGATCAGCAAAGCGAACGCTGCGTCTGTAGCTTTTTTTGCCTTTTGTTTCCAAGGCCTGCTCCATTGGCATACGCTCAATATTTATCTTGTATGAGGCGAGATCCAGATCCACAATCTGGTTTTTGGCGATCACGGAATCTACATATTCTGATTCCGGCACAGATTTGAAGCGCTGCACATCATAGGAATCTATCAGGGATATGTTAGCCCGAAATTGCCTCTGGCCCAAATACAGGTCATAACCCAGATTCTGTTTTTCAATACGCTCTTTCAATTCATGCGTTATAGTGCCGGAGTCTTCTTTGAACCCCAAATAGATATTCCAGGAAAGCTCATAACCAGGGGCGGGCATCAAGAGCTCCAGCCGGCATTGCTTGTGCCCGGATACATCATTGACCAGATTATCATTTCCGACATAATTTGTCGTAAAGAACTGCCTGCGGAATCCCGGGTTTGGGGCAATAGCGATGGCTACTCCCAAGTTTCGTGAGCTTAAGGCATCGTAATAAGAATCCCTGGGCATTTTCAGGATAGATGCCACCAGACCGCATAGAGAGGTTCTGGGCGGGATACTATAGGTAAGCGAAGACGCATTTGTGTAGAATTTTCGGTAATGCGCCAGGCTCCCTGCGAGTTTGAGCTCAAGAATGGTATCGAAATCTTGTTTTTGAGTCATAATATCCCCCGATCAAAGAAGGGATAGTTCATGTTTCCATTCAGGATTCACAAAGAGCTTTTCAAAGTCCGGGATATCCAACTGATCATCTTTGAAATAGTGGATTTTGTGGATTTTGTTCTTATTTGCAGATAGATATACTACCAAAGAGCTAATGTCCACGGAATAATCTGCCGGCTTGCGAATAAGGCGCAAGTTTGACGCGATGTTTTTATCTGCCGATATAATCTTGAGCATGGGACGCAGATCCTTGAGGAATTGATCCTTGCCGCTGAGCTCTATGCGTAGATACAGCCTGGGATACTGGCCAATTTTGGATCTGGTGCGAGCAAGAGGAATGGATTTTAGAATCGCTTCATCAAAGAGGACAAGGTCATCTTCTGACAAAAGTGTCTTGTGAGCAGCATTGGCATTGATGCTGCCGGAGAATGCCAGAAGCGAGTAATAAACTCGGAAGTCTTTGCCAATGCCCTGTCCTGAGGAAAAGCTGGAAGTAATGGTGCTGCTATCCACTATCTCGACCGGATGCAGGGACTGACCCCAATTGAATTGGATGGGACCGGTGAAGTGTCCTTTTTCACGATCGTCTTCAGCGGTGACGGCTCCGAAGAGCCGAACATCGACCATGTCCGTATGGGTAAGGTTCTGATCCTTGAGCTGTTTGTTTCTTTCTTTGGCATCTTTGGCATTGGCAGTAATAAAGATGTCTTGGCCTTTTGCGGTTTCCAGATAATCTCTGATATAGCGTTTAAGGCGAACGTCCGACACCAGATTCGTAGAAGTATCGTAATCCATGCGAGGTTTGTTTTCATAGTCCATATCGCCGTTTGGATTACACATTTGAGCGTCATAAAGGAAGAGGATTTCCGAATTTCGGTTAATCATTTTGTGCCTCCTGATTGGTATTATTTGCTTGCTTTTCTTTGTATGTTTTTAATCCGATATAAGTTTTGTATGCTCTGCCACAAAGGATGTGGAAAACCACATCTTCCGGACTCATGGTGCTTTGCTCTATCTCACTCAAACATTCACGATAGTAGGCATCCAAAGTAGAGTCTTGATAGACTTTCCAAACCTGGCGCAAATCATCAATGGTAGCCATTACGGATTTCACTTTTTGCAAAGGAATACCGCGCAGATTGAGCTTGTGTATGGCAGTGCGATGTGTGCCCTTTTTGCGCTGTTCGTATTCCAGATCAGATAAATACCAGCCCAGGATGAATAGACCCTGAGCAGCGTGGTTGTTTGCATAGATTGAAGGGTGGTTGTTGAAATACTCAAGTAGTTTATCATGCTCGAGAGTGGTGGTCATAGGTTTTACCTCCATAGTTTTTTGGGATTTTAGTTGGTTGAAGTGTTGCAGATGCGTTATATACAGGTTGATAACATAGGGTGATAGATCCAGTGCGTATGTAGAGCGATCCCCGAGATTGTTATGCTTGCGGGAATATATGTCTACAAAGCGCTTGATGATAAAGCTAAGATCCATCTGTTGCGAATACAGATATACCGATAGTAAGCTCAGAATATCCCGATTTATCCTCTGATAATCGGTGGGCTTGAGGTTTGGATGAGAGTCCATCGAGGGTAAAAGCAGAAAGCGCAATCCTTCAAAAGAAAGACTGTAGTTTTCGTTGAATATTTCGGTAAGACAGTTATCAAGAGACAGCCGGGTCAGATCTTCGCCTTTTTCAATCAATGAAGACAAGCTGATTCCTTTGATAAGGCGGTTGATGATAAACTCCTGACTCGTAGGACTGGGCTTAAAATAGAAAAACAATGAGAAGTCCCGTAACCGGTTTTGCAGCCGTTTCACTATATCAAGCGAGTCTTTGTATACCGATTTATTATGGTGACGCAAGAGAGCAGTAATTGCTTTCATGGAGTGAGGATCTATCAGCAGCTCATTTGATTCCTGGATTAAATCCAATTCGGGCAAAACCAGACAATTCAAACCCAAAACATAGCTTTTGAATTTTTTGGCGGCATATTGGGTGCCCACAGTCACCTCATTATAGCAATCCTTACACATAGAAAAAGCGGTCTTACTCATGCTGGCAGAAACGCCGTCAAAGAAATAGGGATTCTTTACGCCATAGAACTTCTGTTTCAGGTATACATCTTTGGCCAAAGAAGTCTCAGCTGAACATAAATGGCAGAATCCGGAATTTTTGGATTCGGCAAACTGCTTGTCGATAATATGATAATACAATACATCCAGATAGCAGGCGGACACTTCTTCAAGTTCATGCAGGTATTTACCATCGATTGAAAGGGCATAAGCCGGTCTTTCTCCGGTGATGGCTGACAGCTCTTTTTCGAAATAATCCTTTTGAGCTTTTTTTCGGGCTTTTTCGAGCTTACTGCTCATCGTGATATTCTGTAGGCTTTCGTTGATTTCAGGATCTGGAAATCCGGTTTGCTGATCTGAAGGAAGTAAGCGAAAATTGGGACGCAATCCGAAATCATCGTCTACATAGAAATCATTCCTGATCCTTTGCAGATAGTTCAGACAAGTGTCCACGCTTTCCGGTTGGCTCCAGTTTATCTTGTCACGATTGTTTTGAATGTACTCCAAAAGAGTGAAAGCCATGATAGATTTATAACCGGTGTGAGTGGCATAGATATTGGGATCTGCCGGGGCATAATTCTTTAGCACCAGCTTTTCAGCACAGGTGCCATCAGCTATTTCTACACCAGCAGAAAAGCTTATGCCTGGCGTGATTGTATCCAGTTTCATCAATACTATCCTGCCTCTTTTGGGCTGATTATCATTGTGTTTGTCTTTGTAGTTAAAGGCGGAGTCATCAGCGCAGAACTGGCGGATTAAGTATTTCTTCTGTTCGGCGAGGGTAAGCTCGGAAACCTTATCACAGGTCATCCGGATCTTACCAACTAAACGATATGTGTTGATCATAGAAGCTCCTTATAAATTTCACTTGATTATCTTACTGATTTGATCTTTCTGTTTCCCTTGCCGCTGCACCACCCCAAATCCACGGGCAGCCTGTTTACCTAAAGCCAGGTAGTCCGGAATGCAGAAATTTAGGGTAAACTCACCGGTGAAGCAGTGCATAGGTATATTATGAAAATTGCGCGAAACAGGCTTGAACCAGCCATCCACTTCGATAGTATCAAAATCTGGAATGGTGTAGCCAAAAGCTTTGGAGAGAGTCAGTAGATTTCCTTTGAGGATCTGTTTGAGACGCCTTCTTTGGTTCATTGTGTTCATTTTGTGATAATCTTTGTAGTTTTCCTGATTCAACGCCATCCAGGGGGAGGCAAAACGGTAGTCATAAAAATCTGAGCTTTGACCGAAGTTTTCATTGTAAACCTCAATCTGTATTTCCCGCACATGCATGCTTCGATCTCCAATAATGATATTATGATTATCCAAAACTACTTTTTTGATTACTTCTATGCCTTGCCCCATACCTATCAAAGCGGGATGTCCATGAAGAATTCTGTACTGAATCTTGGGAGTCTGGTATGATACCTTCTCCTGTGTCAAATGACCATGGAAGAGCTGTTCGTGGGGATAGCGATGGGCAAAGTACCCTCTCAGCTTTGGGATATCAAACGCATTTAGAGATATGTCTGTGAATGCCATCATTACATAGCTTACCGATGTCATAGAATGACTCCTGTTATATTAATTATTTAACCATCATTTTCCAAGAAAGAGCAAATTCGATGCTCAATGCAAGAAAATCCATTTAAAAAAACGCGTCAAGTAAAATATGGCATATCTTGCATGTTTTATAATGAAAATATGTGGACAATTTGCCACAGTACCGCATAAAACTATATATAGTAAGGCATGCAGTATTTACGATTTGAGGGATTAGCAGCAAGGACATCAGGAGGATTTGGCAAAATCCTTCATCGGGCAGAATACGGAGAGGCTTAAACAGATCAATTGGATAGATCTCATCAGCATTCCAATTTTGATGAAGATCTGTGAGATCAATGCCGATGAGTATGTTCGAAGCTCTGATAACTCCCTGGTTATATCCGGCCGCTCTATCTTCAGTTAACCGCCTGCTTGTCTCCTGAGCACTTCCCGAGCCTGGCTCAGGAACCGCTCAGGAGATTCTTGAGTGCTGGTCGGGCTACAGAAGGACTACCAGAAATGACGATTGATCTCAGCTCCAAGCGTTTTACATCGTAATCTCAGCAGATACAAAGAAGGTCCACAAAGAGTCCAGTCCTGAGCTAATGTAAGGAAGTTTTTCCCATAGCTCTTTTAGTGTATAGAGTGCATATCTGTGAAACAAATCAAGGAGCTGGCTGAAGATTTGGCGCTCCGCTTATCCTGATATCTGTTAGCTGAGAACTGTGTTTTAGCTGCGGGGCTGGTGAGCTAAACCAAACCTATTGAGCATAGGTAGAGGATCTGTAGCGGCAGCAGAATCTTGAAAAAGGGCGAAAAAATAAATTTGCTCTTGACAGGAAATGGGCTATTATTAGATTAGCACTCAAAAGAACAGACTGCTAAAAAAAAGATTTTCGCAGATTTAAAAGATATGGAGGAAAACAAAATGGCAAAACAAATGCAGTATGCACACGAGGCCCGCACATCACTGAAGCGCGGGGTGGACAAACTGGCAGATGCCGTAAAAGTAACCCTTGGACCCAGGGGCAGAAACGTTGTATTGGACAAGAAATTTGGCTCACCTACCATCACTAATGATGGTGTGACCATAGCCAAAGAGATTGAGCTGGAAGATGAATTTGAAAACATGGGTGCGCAGCTTTGCAAAGAAGTAGCGGAAAAAACTCATGATAATGCCGGAGATGGCACCACCACAGCCACGCTTCTGGCGCAGGCGATCATCGAAGAAGGGCTCAAGCACGTGACAGCCGGAGTGAATCCGATGTATCTGAAACGCGGCTTGGAAAAGGCCAGCAAGGTGATAGTAGAGCAGATTCATGAATATTCAAAGACCATCAAAAGCAGTTCTGAAGTGGCTCAGATCGCCACCATCAGTGCCAACAATGATCCTGAGATCGGTGCCTTGATCGCCGAAGCTATGGATAGTGTGGGCAAGGAAGGTATCATCAATATCGAAGAAGCCAAGTCTATTGATACCGGATTGGAAAAAGTGGAAGGTATGCAATTTGATAGAGGCTACATCTCTCCTTATTTTGTGAGCAATCCGGATAAGATGATCGCGGAATTGGAAGATCCCTTTATCCTGCTGTTTGACAAGAAGATCAGTGTGATGAAAGACCTGCTGCCCATCCTGCAGGAAGTATCCCAGACCGGCAAACCCATGCTCATCATTTCGGAGGATGTGGAAGGCGAAGCGCTGGCTACCCTCGTGGTCAACAAATTGCGTGGTATCCTGAACATCGTAGCAGTAAAAGCTCCGGGATTTGGAGATCGTCGCAAAGCGATGATGGAAGATATCGCGATATTGACTGGTGCCACTCTGATCTCCGAGGACATGGGACGCAAGCTGGATAGCTGCACCATGGCGGATCTCGGACGCGCCAAGAAGGTTTTGGTAGAAAAAGAAAATACTACCATACGCGAAGGTGCCGGCACACAAGAAGCTATCGACGGCAGGATCAAACAGATCAAGGCTCAGGTAGCTGAAACCACTTCTGATTATGACAAAGATAAGCTACAGGAACGCCTGGCCAAGCTCTCCAGCGGAGTAGCGGTCTTGCGCATCGGTGCCGCCACCGAGACCGAGATGAAAGAAAAGAAAGCCCGCGTGGACGATGCTCTGCACGCCACCCGCGCTGCTGTGGAAGAAGGAATCGTCCCCGGTGGAGGAGTTACTCTGATTCAGGCTGCCAAGGCTTTGAAAGCGATGAAAGGACTCTCTCATGAAGAAAAAATGGCTGTGGAGATCATGGCAAAAGCTATGGAAAAACCACTTTACCAAATCGCCAAAAACGCTGGCGAGGAAGGAGCCGTGGTAGTGGAGAAAGTCAAGGGATTCAAAGATATCCACATGGGCTACAATGCTGCTACCGGAAAATATGAAGATCTGTTTAATGCCGGCATCATTGATCCTGCCAAAGTCGTGCGCAGTGCAGTGCAAAATGCCGCCTCAATCGCAGCTCTGTTTTTGACCACAGAGTGCATCATTACGGATATTCCAGAACCCGAAGCTCCTGCTCCGATGCCAAATCCTGGCATGGGTGGCATGGGTGGAATGTACTAATACCAAGCTCATATAGCAAATATAGCCTCCCTTTATTGGGGGGCTTTTTTGCATGGAGATTGACAAAAAAGCAGTTTGAAAATTGATAGATTCCACATGAAAGTAAGATTCAAAGAACTCAGCCCCTCAGTACGCCAAACGGTGATCCTGCTGATGACAGCGGCGATCTTCAATGGTGCGATCCAGGCTCTGGGTCAGACGCAGGATATTATTGCCCGCAAGGCCTTGTACGCCAAAGATTGGCAATTGATGCTGATGACCATGATCTGGCCGATCTCAAATTTCTTTTCGATTTGGTGGGGAAGGCTGTTTGAGCGATCTCAGCACAAATCCCGCTATTTCATTTTGGCTGGGGTCTTTGGCAGATTGGTGTTGCTCTATGCCATCTGGCTGACTACGATGAATGAGTATCTGGTGATGATGGGGATGATGTTTTCAGCAAATTCACTGCTGATTCCGGCTCAAAATACCATATATCAAAAAAACATCCGTCCCCAACGCCGGGCGGGAGTGTATGGCTATGCCATGAGCATCGGAATGGCAGTATCGGTATCGCTCACTTTTTTTGCCGGGCGACTGCTGGATGGCAATGAGAGTAGCTTTCGCTGGATCCTGGCAATTTCCGGCATCGCCGGATTTATCAGTTCCTTTTTGCTCTCCCGGATCAAGATTCAAGAACCGGTGGTCGAAGCTCTGATCACCAAACCCAAGATCCAGCTCAGAGCTGTGTTTTTGGATCCCATCATCCGGACTCGCAATCTGCTCAAAGAGAATAAGCCTTTTGCCTGTTTTGAGCGCAGCTTCACCCTTTATGGCATGGGCTTTATCATGATGATGCCGATCATTCCCATTTACATGGTGGATAAGCTTCAGCTCAGCTATACCAGCAATTTCCTGGCCAAAGGTATCCTTTCCCAGATCGGCATGCTCTTTTTGTCTCCACTTTTGGGCAGATTGCATGACAGGATGCACCCCTTCCGCTATATCGGATTCAGTTTTT
This sequence comes from uncultured Candidatus Cloacimonadota bacterium, assembly GCA_964501025.1. Classification (GTDB taxonomy): domain Bacteria; phylum Cloacimonadota; class Cloacimonadia; order Cloacimonadales; family Cloacimonadaceae; genus UBA5456. Next base: position 12,633 of record CAZCRD010000046.1, read on the forward strand.
CGCTGTTGATGCTCTTTCCCTTGTTATTTGTGCTCTCATCGATCTGGGCCGGAGAATCCGCAGTAGCTGTGGTACTTGTCTTTGTGGCCTATACCATCTTTGGCTTAGCCATGACGGGAGTGAATATGGCCTGGAATATGTCCTCCATCTTCTTTGCCGGCACTCAGGATGCAGCTATGTATCAGAGTGTGCATATCACCCTTACCGGAGTGCGGGGACTCATCGCTCCAATTTTGGGTTTTACTCTGTTGCGAGTGCTGAATATCGAAGCGGTATTTTTGGTGGCAGCCGGGTTTTTGGCGCTGGCAGCTATGATGAGTTTTCGGGATTATCGCAGATTGAAGTATGTGACCACGGATATCGTGGGCGACTAAGGACCGCACATAAGATGAATAGATGGTGGGAGAGCAAAGAAAATGGTTGACGGAAAATGAATGAATAAGGATCATGTCAAAACTAAACATAGGGAGCAAGTATGAAAAAAAGACTCTTGATAGCAACAGGTGGAGGCGATTGCCCAGGGCTCAATGCCGTGATCAGAGCCATCGTAAAACGAGCAGCTCAAGAGAACAATTGGGAGATTTTGGGTTCTATCGACGCTTTTGACGGAGTCTTACTGGATCCGATGCACATAATAGAGCTTACTCCTGAAAAGGTATCTGGCATCCATGTGATGGGAGGAACCATCATCGGAACCACAAACAAAGGCGGTCCTTTTGCCTGGCCAGTGAAGGATTCACAAGGGAATTGGACTACTGTGGATAGAGGTCAGGATTTTATTGATCGTTTGCGATATCAAAATATCGAAGCGGTGATCAATATCGGGGGAGATGGATCGCAACGTATCTCGCAACAGCTTTTTGAGATGGGGTGTCCCATCATTGGCGTACCCAAAACTATTGATAACGACCTCTCTGATACGGATTTTACCTTCGGCTTTCAGACCGCGGTGGATGTGGCTACAGATGCAGTGGACAAATTGGTGACCACCGCAGCCAGTCATCACCGGGTGTTGATTCTGGAAGTGATGGGGCGTTATGCCGGCTGGATTGCTTTACATGCAGCCATTGCAGGTGGGGCAGAGGTTTGCCTGATCCCCGAGATTCCTTATCGCATAGACAAGGTCATGGCAGCCATCAATCAGCGGGTAGAAAATGGCAGAGGCTTTGCCAATATCGTGATCGCCGAAGGTGCTATGCCGGTGGAAGGCAATATGCAATATAGCGAAAACGACACTCCCGGCGCCATGAAGATCAAGCTGGGGGGAGCGGGGCTGAGGTTATCTGCAGAACTGCGTGAAGCCGGCTGTCCGATCGAGATCAGAGAGACCATCCTCGGGCATTTGCAAAGAGGTGGCAGCCCCAATGCCTTCGATCGCATTCTGGCTTCGCAATTTGGCGTAAAAGCTTTTGAGCTGGCTTTGGAACAGAAGTGGGGGCACATGGTATCTTACCGGCATCCCAATATCGAAGCTGTATTGCTCAAAGATGCGATCAAGGATTATAACCTCGTCAATCCTCAAGGCAATCTGATCAAGACAGCACGGGGACTGGGTATCTCATTGGGAGATTAGAGCACTTTGATTCGTCACGATATGCTAATAAAGAGATATTAAGATAAACAAAAATAACATGGAGGCCGAAATGCCAAAAGTCCTGATTGCTACAGAGAAACCCTTTGCCGCTGAAGCTGCGACAAAGATCAAAGCCGCGTTTGATGCGGCGAAGTACTATTACACCTTTTTGGAATCTTACCAGGATGTGAGTGAATTTCATGCGGCAGTAGCCGATGCTGATGCCTTGATCATCCGTAGCGACAAAGTAACTGAAGAAGTCTTGAATGCTGCCCGGAAGCTCAAGATTGTAGTGCGTGCCGGAGCTGGATATGACAACGTGGATCTCAAAGCTGCCACTGCTCATGACGTGGTGGTGATGAATACCCCTGGGCAAAATTCCAATGCCGTGGCAGAATTGGCCATCGGAATGATGATCTATATGGCACGCGGTAAATTCAATGGTAAAAGCGGAACCGAATTAGCCGGTAAAAAGCTGGTGCTCTTTGGTTATGGACACATTGCCCGCATCGTGGCTCGCATGGCGCAGGGGCTCGGGATGGAAGTATATGCCTACGATCCCTATCTGACCAACGAGATCATGAACAAAGACAAAGTGAAACCACTGAGCAAAGTAGAGGATATCTTCAAAACCGGCGATTATGTATCGCTACACATACCGTCAAATTCCGAAACCAGTAAATCTATAAACTGGGATTTACTTTCTCTGCTACCCGAAAACGCCATTGTGATCAATACCGCCCGCAAGGAAGTAATCGATGAAGATGCCCTGCTCAAAGCCTTTGCCACAAAGAAAGGATTCCGCTATGTGAGTGATGTGGCTCCGGATAATCTGGCAGCCATCGAAGCAGAATATGCACAGCGCATCTATTGCACTCCCAAAAAGATGGGTGCCCAGACTGCTGAAGCCAATATCAATGCCGGCATTGCTGCAGCTCGACAGATTATCGCTTTCCTGGAAAAAGGCGACAAGACCTTCAAAGTAAACTGAGCGCTGATAGCTAAAATAAGCACTCATGCTCTATCCTTCAGTTCAGCCCGTCAGGTTTGCGCCTGACGGGCTCTATCGCTTTGGGTCTTGAGCAAGATGCCCGCAAGGATCCACTCATAATCAAAATCATATACTACTGTCTGCCAGACGATAGCCAAGCCCGGGATGAACTGGTGACAAGATTTTCCTTGTCTTTTTTTCAATGTCCTAAATAAAGGGCACAAAGAGAATTCTACAGAGGAACAGGATATGAACATATCGCAAAGAGCCCAAGATGTACAGGCTTCTCCGATCCGGAAATTGATGCCTTATGCCCTGGCGGCAAAGCAAAAAGGGATCAAGGTGTATCATTTGAACATCGGACAACCGGATATTCCGACCCCACCCGAGATGCTCAAAGTGTATCATGAGTTTTCGGACAAGGTATTGGCTTATGGTCCTTCTCAGGGACTGGAAGTGTATCAGCAAGGTCTGGTGCACTATTATCAAAAGCACGGTATCGCTTTGCAACCCCAAGATATCATAGTGACCACCGCCGGTAGTGAGGCCATCACCTTTGCCATGCTGGTGGTAGCTAATGAAGATGATGAGATCATCGTACCGGAACCCTTTTATACAAATTACAACGGTTTTGCCACCATGTCCTCGATCAAGCTCCGGGCGATTACTACCCATGCGGAAGATGGCTTTGCTTTGCCTGCCGACGCAGCTTTTGAAGAGCTGATCTCAAGCAAGACCAAGGCTATCATGCTCTGCAATCCCGGCAATCCCACCGGTGCAGTTTACAGCAAAGAAGAGCTGTTGCGGGTGGCGGAGATATGCAAAAAGCACCAGATCTATCTGATCTCGGATGAAGTGTATCGTGAGTTTATCTATGATGGTCTTAGCCATAGCAGTGTGCTATCGATTCCGGATTTTGAGGAGCAAGCGATTATGGTGGATAGCGTGTCCAAGCGCTACTCTGCCTGTGGAGCAAGGATTGGCTGCATCGTGTCCAAAAATCGTCAGGTGATGGAAGCCACGCTTAAGTTTGCTCAGGCAAGGCTGTGTCCCCCCACGGTGGATCAATTGGCCGCCAATGCCTGTGTCTATCTGCCGGATGAATACTTTTCCCAGATGGTGGCCGAATATCAATCCCGCCGCGACTTCGTCTTTGATCAGCTTTCCCGCATCGATGGCATAGTCTGCAAAAAACCTGCAGGAGCGTTTTACATCGTAGCCAAGCTTCCGATTGCCGATGCTGAGGACTTTGTGATCTGGATGCTCAAAGATTTTCAGATCGAAGCTGAAACCGTGATGGCTGCACCGGCAGCTGGTTTTTATGCCACCCCCGGGCTGGGTAGAAACGAGCTGCGTCTGGCTTATATCCTTAATCTGGATGATCTGAACAAGGCCATGCACATATTCCGCGAAGGCCTCAAAATGTATCGACAGCTGCATTAGATTATGAATGACGTCATCCTGGCACGTCAGATTCTGGAAGGACTGGTTCACAACCTGAACAATCAATTGAACTTGATCCTGGGCTATTCTCAGAGGTTGACGAGGGCTCATCCGGAGCTGAAGGAGTGTGCCAAGATCTATACTGCCGGCATCATGATCGACGATACTTTGAAGGAGCTGACTCAGCAATTGGGAAACAGGTCTTTGGCAAGTAATCAGGAATTGTGTCTGAATGACTGGCTGGATCGAGAGCTGGTTTTTTTGCAACACAATCTTCCGCTCAAACACCACATTGCTTTTGAGCGCAAAGATTTGGTGCTGCCAAAGACGCTGAAGATAGCTCCGCTGTATTTGGGGCTGTGGTACGAATCAATTCTGTTGAAACTAAGCTCCTATGCGGCAAATATGCAGATCAAAACCGGAGTGGGTGAGAGGGATGAGCAGTATTGCCTGTATCTGATCCCCCACATCACCTTGACTGAACAACAAATTGAGCTTCTATGCACCCCACCAGAGAGTGAGTTGATAGACCATCAGAATTTCCCCATCATCACTGTGTGGGATTCATCCGAAAACGCTATCATGGGATTGATCAGGTGAAAGAAAAGCACAATATCTTGATCGTGGACGACTCGGTCGAAAGCCTGGAGCTGATCAGTTCGCAATTGGTGGATGAATATCAGGTAACTACTGTCACCAGTTTACGTGAAGCCAGTCAAAAGCTGGAGGCCACCAGGTACCATTTGGCATTGGTGGATTTGGTCTTGCCCGGAGAAAATGGGCTGGATTTGATCGCTGAAATCTCGACCAAATATCCATATACTGCTGTGATCGCCGTGAGTGGTCAAGCCTCGATCGAGACTGCGGTGCAAGCGATGAAACTGGGCGCAGGTGAGTTTATCGAAAAACCCATCCGAAATCTGGATTTGATCAATATCATGGTGGAAAAAACCCTGCAAGCACAATGGCTGATTGCCGAGAACAAACGTCTGACCGCCATGATTCGCAAAGATCTGGAGACCGACCTCATCATCGGTAATAGTACTCCGATCCAGACTCTGATGCAAAAGCTCAAGAAGATAGCCGCTTTGGATACTCTGGCACTGATTACCGGCGAAACCGGGGTGGGCAAGACCGTCTTTGCGGAATTGATTCACCGCAATAGTCCTCGCCGACAGCAGAAATTCGTTGCCGTAAATTGCGGCAGCCTCACAGAGACTTTGCTGGAAAGCTTGCTCTTTGGCCACAAAAAAGGCTCTTTCACCGATGCCCACCGGGATAAGATCGGTTATTTTCAGGAAGCCAATGGTGGAACCCTCTTTTTGGATGAAATCACCGAGACCTCACTGGCTTTTCAGGTGAAGTTGCTCAAAGTCCTGGAAAGCGGGGTGTTTCGTGCAGTGGGCGGAGATAGTGACCTGAGCAGCGATACGCGCATCATTGCTGCCACAAACAAGGATATCAAAGCCATGGTGGCTGCAGGCAGTTTTCGTGAAGATCTCTACTATCGCCTCAATGTGATCAATTTGCACATTCCGCCGCTGAGGGAAAGAAGAGATGACATCAGGATCCTGAGCAGCTCTTTTGTGCAAGAATTTTGTCTGAAATACAGCAAAACAGAGCTGAAGATATCACCCGGAGTGATGTCTTTGCTCTTGAACTATGAATGGAAAGGGAATATCCGCGAATTGCGTAATGCTTTGGAGCATGCTGTGATTTTGGCGGAAAACAAAGTGATTCAACCAGAGGATTTGCCCGAAAACATAGTTGGTGCATCTTCGGATCAGGAGACTCTGTTTGATGTCGGAAATGTAAACTGGGCAAAGGCCAAAGATGCTTTTAGCAAGCACTATATCCAAAGTCTTTTAGCCAAAACCGGCGGGAACATCCTGCGCGCAGCAGCGCTTGCAGATATTACCCGCGAAAACTTCTACAAAAAATGCACGAAACTGGGTATTGACTGGCGCACATACCGCAAATCCGGTGAGCATGAAAATGGTGGTGAGATATGAAAACAAAATGGAAGATTTCCCCATACCTTTATCTATTGCCTGCTTTGGTGATTGTGGGGGCCTTTCGGCTGGTTCCGATCGTGATGAGCTTCATCATTTCCTTTTATGATTGGTCTTTGCAGGGAACGGGAAAGTTCATCGGACTGACAAATTACATTACGATGTTCAACGATCCTGTGTTTTGGCAATCCATGGGCAATACTTTCTGGATGGTGATCATTCAAGTCCCTGCCTCGATTGTCTTTTCCCTGTTTTTTGCCGTATTACTAAATCGGATCAAATACTTTAAGAGCCTGTTCAGAATCGTGTATTTCATGCCCTTTGTGACCTCGCTGGTGGCGGTGTCCATAGTCTGGAAGCTAATCTTCAACGAGCAGACTGGCTTGATGAATACCTTTTTGGGCTATGTGGGAATCTCGCCCCAATCCTGGCTCTCAGAATCCCGGGGTATCTTCTTGATGTTGTTTCAGGATCTGGGAATCAATATCAGCAGTCTGCCCCGCTTTTTGCATGGGCCTTCGCAAGCGCTGTTTGGCATCATCATCATGACCGTCTGGAAGGGTCTGGGATACAACACCATCATCTATCTGGCGGGTTTGCAAAACATCTCCAAGGTGTATTATGAGGCTGCCGAAATCGATGGCGCCAGCAAATCCCGACAGTTTTGGAATATCACGGTACCCCTGATCTCACCCACCACCTTTTATGTGCTGATTATGACTACCATCGTCAGTTTCCAGACCTTTGCCCAGATCTATCTGATGACAGACAAGGGTGGACCGCTCAATACCACCAAGCTTATCGTGTATTACATCTATGAAAAAGGCTTTGACCTTTTGGAAATGGGCTATGCTTCTGCAGTTGCCCTCACTCTCTTCCTCTTGATTCTGGCCTTGACCATCTTCCAGCGTAGAATGGAAAGACACGTAAATTATTAAAGGGGATAAAAATGGACAAAATGAGAAGTACTATCACCTATCTGATCCTGATCATCTTTGGGCTCACCATGATCGTTCCCTTTGTCTGGATGCTCTCGACCGCATTGATGACGCAATCTGAATTTAACAAACAGGAAGCGCTCTTTATCCCCAAAGAGGAATACTATGTCTGGAAAACCGCAGAAACGCAAGAAAGAATCCTGCTGGTAATGGAAAAAGGTGACACCAGCGTGATCCACATATTGGATGAAGATCTGGATATCAAAGAAGAATACGTTGAAGTGCCTTCTTCACAGATTGAGACAGTGCGCAAAAAGCCGAGTTTCCAGTTTTCAAACTTCGTCAAAGCTTTCAAGAAAGTCCCTTTTGCTCTGTATTTTTACAACACTATCTATGTGAGTTTCTTGAGCCTGATCGGCATATTGATTACCGGATTGCTATCGGCGTATGCCTTTGCGCGAATGGAATTTCGCGGCAGGGACTTTTTCTTTTACCTCTTCCTCTCAATGATGATGGTGCCGCAGCCGATCTACATGATTTCGTCTTATGTGCTTTTGGACAAGCTCAATTGGCTGGATACCTACAACGCTCTGATCATTCCCTGGACCGCAAATATTTTCACCATCTTTTTGTTCCGCCAGCACTTCAAGGCCTTGCCCAAAGAACTCTTTGATGCCGCCTCCATCGATGGCTGCTCTGTCTTTGGCATGTTGTGGCGCATCGTGATTCCGCTTTCCAAACCGATTATTGCCACCGCCTCGATCTTTTCTGTGATCAGTAGCTGGAATAGCTTTATGTGGCCTTTGGTGATGATCAACCGGCCGGAACTAAGAGTGCTGCAAGTAGGACTGAGTTATTTCAATCAGGAAGCTTCTACTCAGACCACTCTGCTCATGGCGGCTTCCACCTTTAGCATAGTTCCGATCCTGATTCTCTTCTTCTTTGCCCAAAAACAGATCATTGCCAGCTATGCCAAGACCGGATTAAAGGACTAAACAGGAGACTCTATGGCCAAGAACCAAGATATCAAAAAACGTCTGACCAAAGCAAAACCAATAGAATACCAGAAGCCAGAACCGATAGTGCGCAAGGACGATTCTGTGATACGCCCGCAAGCTATCATCCCCCCAAAATACAATGCGATGCTGGCCTGGCTCATCTTTGCCATTACCCTGGTGCTATACATCTCTACCCAAGCTCGCACCATGAGTTTTTGGGATAGTGGAGAATATGCCACCTGCATTAGCATATTGGGTGTGCCTCATCCTCCGGGAAATCCCTTTTACATCCTCTTCGGACGTGCTATCGTAGCGCTGTTTGGCTGGCTGGTGCC
>CAZCRD010000047.1:0-5424 GCA_964501025.1 uncultured Candidatus Cloacimonadota bacterium
CTTTGCATCTTGAAGCTTTGATATTTAGATGCTAACGCAAGTTAGTTCCAAGCAGTTGTTTGTGTCAAGTTAATTTTCCTTCACAGGGTGTTCCAAGAGTAGGTTTCAGGATTTCTAAGAGCATAAACAATCCCTGAATTCTGCGACTTCGCTCACCGAAACCTGCAAATCGAGGGAAAGTGGTTTTTGAGCCATCCATGAAACCATTTTATGGAACTGATCGCAATAACGTATCTAGCATTCCGATGCTACGAATCAGGATATCCTCACAAAGCCTTAATATGGTATCAGCCTCATTTCACGATCGATAAGTTTGGCAGTGGCTTTGAGTGCTCCCGCTTCAACCCTGATTAAGTAGATTCCTGATGAGAGCTTGCGGGCAAATTGGTCACGGCAATCATACACCGTGGAATAGAAGACGCCGCCCCCATCCTGTCTGCAATACTCTCCCATTACACTATCAATACACGTGCGACCCGTAGTGATCCCGTAGTGCTAAGGGGCAAGAATAATGAGATGTGGACAGATCAGCTTGACTTGTGATTGAGTTCCAACTGCATTTAGGGTGGCGTGGATTGGCACACAAAGGATTGAGTTTTTTGTGGAGACCAGAACATAGCAAGGGATGTAGTGCACCGGAACCCCTCGACACCTCGCAACATGCAGATAAGAAATATCGAACAGAGGTCAAAGCCGGAAAGACCGGACGCCTGAAATCCCTCTTTCCATTTTATGGAAGAATCCCCTCAAGATACAGCTATTCGCATCCATGAGGGCGGCCTAAATTGGAAAAAATTGCAAGGTCAATCCGGCCAAGAAATCTGACTGCTAAACCTGCTTATTGGGACTTACCACAAAAATCTGCCAATACCTTGATGCAGGATATCCCGATAGCTAAACGCATGGCTGCCTCATCGCAAAGCTGATTTCCCAGCTGAAAAAAAAGCCGAGCTTGACACAATATCGCCGTTTATGCATATTGCATCAGTGTAAAGAAATGTCCCTGTGGAGTAAATATGATCACTGTATATATCAATGGTAAAGCCACTCAGGTATTGAAAAACACCAAAGTGTTACATGCCTGCACCAAGGCTGGATTTCCGGTTCCCCACCTTTGCTATCATGAAGATCTGCCTGCTTTTGGCAATTGCGGAGTGTGTATGGTGGAGATCAATGGTCGCGCCGTGCGTGCATGTTCCACTCCGTGTGAAGAAGGCATGGAGATCAAGACTACCGGCAAAAAGCTACTGGATCTCAGGCGTGAAGCGGTGGAGATCATTCTGTCCAATCATCCTAACAACTGTCCGGAATGCATCAAAAACGGGCGTTGTGAATTGCAGGATTTGGCGCAGGAGCTTGCCATCCGGCACATGAGCCTGAAAAAAGTGAAGCGCAAATACAAAGGTCGCGATGAATCCTCGCCTTCCATCACTCTGGATCCTTCCTATTGCATCAATTGTGGGCGTTGTACTTATGTGTGCAATGAGATTCAGGACGTTCATGCTCTGCAGAGCAGTGATCGCGGTTTTGAGACCTTTGTCGGCCCCACCTTTGATCGTCCCCTGGAGAGCAGTGAATGCGTAAAATGCGGTCAGTGCAGCGCACATTGTCCGGTAGCAGCCATCTATGAATGCGACGATTCTGATGCGCTGTGGGCTGCCCTGGATGATCCCGATCTGGTGCTGGTGGCGCAGGAAGCTCCCGCGGTAAGGGTCGCTCTGGGTGAGGAATTTGGCTTTAAGCCCGGCACAAACGTCAAAGGCAAGATGTATACTGCCTTGCGGGAATTGGGCTTTCAATATGTCTTTGATACCAATTTCGGCGCGGATCTCACGATCATGGAAGAAGCCAGCGAATTTGTACATGTGTTCAAAGATAAACCGGAAGCATTCCCCTTGATCACCACTTGCTGCCCTTCCTGGGTGGATTTTCTGGAGAAGTTTCACAGCGATCTGATCCCACATTTCTCCTCTTCCAAAAGCCCGCATCAGATGGTGGGCACCATGGTCAAAACCTATTGGGCACAAAAGCTGAATCTGGATCCTGACAAGATCTTCCTGGTCTCCGTGATGCCTTGTACAGCAAAGAAATATGAGATAGAGCGCATGGAGGACATGTATGCTTCGGGACACAAAGATGTGGATCTGACCATTACCACACGAGAGCTGGCTCGCATGCTCAAGACCAGGGGCATTGATCTAAGCAAGCTGGAAGACTCGGAAGCGGATAGTCCTTTGGGCGAATACTCCGGCGCCGGCACGATCTTTGGTGCCACCGGAGGGGTGATGGAAGCAGCACTCAGAACCGCATACTATCTGGCAACGGGCACAGAGCTCCCCGATCCCAAGATCGCCTTTGTGCGCGGAGGTAAGGGGATCAAGAAAGGGAAAATCGAGCTTTTGGGCAAGGAAATCCGCATCGGCGTAGCTTCCGGACTGGGCAATGTGAGCAAACTCATGAATGAGATCCGGGATGCCAAAACCGCCGGCAAGGAAGCTCCCTATCACTTTGTGGAAGTGATGGCCTGCACCGGAGGTTGTGTGGGTGGTGGCGGACAGCCCTATCGCAGCACCAGCCGCATCCGCCAGGCCCGGGCAAAAGGACTGTACAAAGAGGACGAAACTTGCGAGCATAGGGAATCTCACAACAATCCTTCCATCCAAAATCTCTATTCCGAATATCTGGGTAAGCCCAATGGAAAAAAGACAAAACAGCTTTTGCACACCAGCTATATAGCTCGGCCCATGAACATCAGCAAAGCCGATTAAGCTATGAAGACATCAGATAAGTGCCTGATCTATCCTCTCTTTATCCCCAATGAGGCTTGCCCCGGCACCTGTGTCTATTGCGATCAGAGCAAGATCACCGGAGCAAAGCGCTTTGATCTGGATCAGGCCGCGCGCGATGTGCAAGCTTTTGTTCAAAGAAATCCCGGTCGTAACAAAGAAATAGCCTTTTATGGAGGCACTTTCACCGCCATGCCTCCGCAGCAGCAAGAGATTTTTCTGCACAGGATTCATGCGCTTCTGGATGCATCCAGCAGTATCCGGATATCTACCCATCCCCTGTTTATCAATGCTGAGGTTTTGACCCGGTGTAAAATGTATCGAGTGAAAACCATAGAATTGGGCATACAGGATTTTTGTGAAGTGCCCCTTAAGCGTAGTGGCCGCAATTACAGCCCTGAAAAAGCTCTGGCAGCAGCACATGCCGTGCGGGAGGCTGGCTTTATCCTGGGCGTGCAATTGATTCCCGGTCTGCCCAGCAGTGATCAATATACCTTAAGCGAAAATCAGCGACAGCTCCTGAAGCTAAGACCGGATCTTCTGAGGCTTTATCCGCTGATTGTGATCCGCGATACCGCCCTGGCGAAGATGTATCACAGCAAAGAATACCATGCACTCAGCATCCCGGAAGCAGTAAAGATCTGTGCGGATTATGCTGAGCTCTGTGATCGCGCCGGCATCCGCATCATCAAATATGGCTTACCCTCAAACCTGGATCCCCGGGAAGTGATCGCAGGTCCCTATCACCCTGCTTTTGGCGAATTGGTGCAGCAGGAGATCTTGATCCGGAGATTGGACTTGAATCCTGTCAGCATCAATCATTTAGACGCCAAAGAGCGGCAGTTGTTAAAGGCGCATGCCTGCCAATATCTTTCCCAAAAGCGGCATGAAATTTGCATCAACAATCACGTTAATCAGGCCATAAGAAGCTGATTGAAGGAAGTGCTATGAAATGCAACATCACAATTTTACTTGGCATCCTTTTATTGCTGAGTGCGTGTCAGATCGAGAAACCATCGCTACCGATATGGGATGTGGATCTGCAAATCCCACTCATAAATGAGCGCTATTACGTTTCGGATTTGGCAGATAGTGTACATCTCATTGTCGGAGATAACGATCTGTTATATCTAACCGCTGAGGGAGATATGGATACTCCTGCCTTGGGGCAGATAACCGTGCATCCCAATGTGAGCGAAAACGATGTTCCCTTGTATTCGGGAATCGAGGTAGAGCAAACCCTTCCCTTTACCGACGATCAAAATCCCGTGGGGCTCACCTATGGTTTAGTGGCCACAGGCCAGATCAGGATCCGGATTTCGGATGTTCATCCCGATGCCGGTGAGTGGAACATCAATCTTAGCATTCCCGATATCACTTCAATGGATGGACTTCCACTTCAGCTAAACTATACCCAACCCACCGGCTGGCAAGTTATTAGTCTCATTGGATACCAGTTTGGTATTCTGGACAACGATACTCTTTTGGATGAACTAACTGTGGTGCTGTCCACCGCATCGGAGCTACCTCCTGGTGAGACCCTGGCTGCCTTGAGCATTGAGATGAATACCCCCCTCAGCTTCAGCGTGTTTCAAGGCTATCTAAATAACTATGAGATCCCTGCTCACGGCACTGCCTCCGCCATCGATATCGAGTATCCCAACAATGTCGATGACACCATCACCTTACACGATGCCTCGATCCAGATTCAAGTGTACAATGAGATGGGTTTTAGCTGCGAATTTGTGGGTATGTTCCAAGCTACCCGTGAAGACAGTGTAGTCACCATCCCTATAGTAGATGGCAATGGCAACAACTACCGGATAGCGGCGGCCACAGATACAGATGCCACGACGCTGGAATTTGATAGCCGGATTACCGAACTCATGCAGATCATGCCGGATTCCATTGAAATCATCAAATCCAAATTCATCATTGATACCGCATCTGGCTATGGCACGATCCGGGAAACAGATATCATTGCCACTCATTACACCGTGTTTGTGCCCTTCCGCTTTACTCTGCATGATCACCCCATTACCATCAAAAACCCCACCAGGATTAGTATCAGCGAAGAAAACCGGGATCGCATCCAAAACAACATCCAGGAAGCAGGTCTGGGACTGCAGTTTTTGAACACAATCCCGATCGGAGCAACCGCTCTTGCCTATTTTGCTGATCACGAGGAGATCAATCCTGACGACCCTGATACATACAGCTATGTAAAACAAATGACTATCGGCTCTTCACAATCGAGTCCGGATTGGCAGGAGCTGGAACCCTTGAGTCTGAATAGAACCGAGCTGGATCTTTTTACCGCAGAAGAAATCTTTCTGAAGTGGGTGTTTTACTTTGAAGAATCCGACGGCCTGGTGGAAATTCATGCTGGTCCTGAAGATTATATCTGGATCAAAGGGCAGATCCTCGCAACCCTGAGAGTGGAGGATATGTAAGATGAAAAAGCTCCTTACTATTCTCTGTTTTGCCCTCGTTTTGAGCTCACTCGTAGCTACGCCAAGCGCAAAATCCATTTTTTATGCAGATAGCTACATGCTCCGCGCGCATGGCGTGGAAGCCAGCTATTGGAATCCCGCCAAGCTGAGCAAGAATGATCCCACGGATTTCTGGCTGCCTCTGG
>CAZCRD010000048.1:0-35039 GCA_964501025.1 uncultured Candidatus Cloacimonadota bacterium
TTGTTTGTTATTCAACAGTCCAACCCGCCCAGCATTGCAGCAGCACTGCGGCAGCAATACGCCTCGCAGGCGCAATGCTGCCGCTATGATATTGGGAAACAATGAGTAATGGAAAATCAGATAATGATGAAGGTGATTTGATATTGGTAAGCCCGATAAAGGGAAGAGGAGATAGTTTTCTTACATCGGTAAATAAGGCGGAGGGGATGAATTGTGTCACCCGTTAAGGGCTAAATGGAGGGGGTGTCCGTTGATTCGAGGGGTTCTGCTTCGCTGCACATCCTCGCTATGATGTATCACCCACAAGGGACTCGGGATGATGCGATATTCAAGCATGCTCTTCGTAGATAATCTGACGCACGGCCTTGATCATGGCATCGGGCATGATGGGTTTGTTGAGAATATGTTTGATTCCGGCTTTTTCCACCCGGCTTTGCAGATGCAGATCCAGGAATCCAGTATAAAGCACAATCGGCAGCTTTTTGATCTCAGTGATCTTGGTGGCGAGTTTGATGCCATCCATTTGGGGCATATTGATATCGGCAATGACCAGATCATAGGATGCAGGGTCTTTGCAAAAAACTCTGAGAGCTTGCAAAGACTCGGTATAAGATTCCACTGTGTAGCCAGCATCCTGCAAAGCCTCACAGAAGATATCTGCCAGAGCAGGCTCATCATCTACCACCATCAATCTGGCCGGGATATAGGGGGCATCGATGCTCATCGTCTTTGTGCTCTTTGCTCGCGGATTCTCATTCACCGGCAGGTAGATATTGATGCAAGTGCCTTCGGATAGCACACTGCGCACATTGATAAAGCCCTTGTATCCGGTTACGATGCCATGCACGATGGAAAGTCCCAGTCCGGTACCTTCTCCGGAAGATTTTGTGCTGAAATAAGGATCAAAGATCCGGGATATAATCTCCGGAGCAATGCCGCTGCCGGTATCGCTAACCGAAAGATGCAGGTATCTACCCCGCGGGATGGCATTGGGCTCGATCCCCGCTAATTCTTGCCCGCTCACTTCATTGAGCTGGATGTGGATGATGCCGCCATCCGGACGCATGGCATGATAGGCATTGGTGGCAAGATTGATCAGCACTTGTTGCAGCTCCGTATTGTCTGCCGTGATATAGCTATAGCTATTGAGCTCTGTCTGGATCTTGATCTTGGAGGGTAATAGCGCTCTGATCATGGGCAGAGATTCTTCTATCACATTGCCTAAAATGAGATCTTCCATATCCGGTTCACTCTGCCGGCTGAAAGTGAGAATCTTGCCGATCAGGCTCTTTGCTCTGAGGCAAGCTTGCAGTGCTGCATCCAGATCGTGTTCAGCTTTCTTGGGTTCGTGAATCTTGCCGGTAGCCAGCGCTACATATCCGGCGATAATGGTAATGATATTATTAAAATCATGCGCAATACCTCCGGCTAAAGTACCGATGGATTCCATTTTCTGAGATTGCCTGAGCTGTTGCTCGAGGTTTTTGATATCCGAGATATCTCTGGTCACAAAGATAAACTTGCAGGGGGCATTGTAGTCGTCCAGGATCACAGAGGCACTGAGCAGCCCCGGGAAGCCGTATCCCTGCTCATTTTCCAGATGAATCTCACGATTTTTGACATAGCTGCCTTTGCCCAAATCACCGATGATTTTGGCCATCAGTGAACGGTCTTTTTTACGAACCCAGGAGTTTATCTTGGGCTGAGACTTCAAAAATGCCTCACGGTCCGATATCTGCAGCAAACGCAGAGTTTCCGTGTTGGCATCGATAATGCTGCCATCCAGTTCAGTTACGATGATTGATTCCGGAGAGGTGAGCAAGATCTTACGGGTCTGTTCTTCCAATTCCCGCAATCTGATCTCTGTTTTCACACGTTCATCGATCTCTGTGAGTAATTCCACTTTTTGGGCAAAGAAGCGTTCGATCAATCTTGCTACTTCGGAAAACTCACCCTTGCCACTTTCCATGTCCTTGATTAATCTGGGATCGTTTTGTTTCAAGCTCTGCGAGATTGCATTCAGGGGAGTGCTGATCCACTGTTGGATCAGGAAAAATTGCATTAGCAAAAAGATAAAGATGAGGCCCATGGTGCCAAAGAGGATGAGATTCCCCAAGTTTCGCAGCTGGATCAGAAAGGGATTTGAACTGTACAAGATCAGCCATGCCACCGTATTGCGCTCGTGATCCTGCAAAGGGCGGATGATCCTGGTATTGTATTGCTCCACATTATCATCCATGGCAGGCTCTTCATCGCTGATCCGGATATCGTAATTCAACGCTTTGGCGAGATTTGCCAGATAGGGATAATCCCAGGATTGTGCGATCAGAAAATAGCCTTCTGCAGCGCCGCTACGCTCTGTATCCTGACTATAATGGATGCTGGATATGGTACAGGAGAGGATGTGATGATAAAAGCGTGAGAAAAAGCTTAGTCTTTTGGCGCTGGCCAGAGAATCGATCACACCTTGTTCCAGCTCAAACAATGCCAGCCCGGAAGTATTTTGATCAGCTTCAGAGAAAACTATATTTCCCCGGGCATCGTAAACCTGAACCAGGGAAAAGCCAAAGTTTGGAATGATGCTGCTGAGATGGGATTCTGCCCATTGGGGATCCGGATTTCTGACATAGTTTACCGTTTCATCCCAAATCGCGTAATCCTCCGTTTGCTTCATCTGGGCATCACTTTGGATCTTGAAGATGTTGTCGATAGTCAGCTTACGCTGACTGAGATCAGCTTCACCATAAACGCGCATCTCCTCATGTTTGATGTGGTAAAACATGAAGAAAAACGCGCCAAACACGACAGCGATTACTATGAATAGTATGAGTAATCTGCTGGTAATTCGCATCCAAACCCTACCTTGATATTAGTCTAAAGCGGCACTTTCCTGGTTTCGTGCCCGATGCAAACGTTCCAGGGCAGTATCCATGATCTCAGCCTTGATGGTAATGATGAGTTCGCGCTCCTTTTTGTCCACGGAATCGTAGCCGGTGAGATAGCGAATGCCAAACACCCACCAGGGGAGATCTTTGAGGATAGGAACGCCACTGCGAACCACGGTTTCATCTGTATCAAAGAGGCCGGCGATCACTGCTTCTTCCTGATCGTAAAGGATCAATTCCGTGGCTGAAGAGCTTTTGGCGATCACGGTGGAGATCGCAGAAGGCTGTCCGCTGGAACGCTCGATTGCCAGCTCCATCATGATCAGATCTTCACCTTCTAATTCCACTATGGTAGGCGTCACAGTCATGATGATACCGGTGGAGAAAAAGGTATCTATTGTATTGCCAGCTTCATCGGCACTCTTGATGGAGATATCCTGACCCACCTGAATGCGCCCGGTCTTTCCGCTACTCACCAAGATGCTGGGTTCTGCCAAAATACTGCCTCTTTGATCGGACTCAATGGTTCTGATCAGAGTATTGATGTCAATGCTATTACTTCCGATATCTGTAGTACCAGAACCTGATAGAGTAAGGGGTGAGGTGAGCTGAGAAGCTCCGGAAAATCCGGCATTCACTGTTACTTTGCCGTTTAGGACAGTGGACCAATCAATGCCAAGGCTTTTTAGATAACTGCGATCTGCCAGCATAGCCACAGCTTTGATGCGCACCTGTTTTACTTGTGCTTCTTTCTGCAGTTCCAGCATTTCGGGATTGATCTCGACCTCTTGCTCTACCGCTTCAGGTTCAAGTGCCCGGTCTTCATCGATATCTTTGATGGCGATGTAGCCTATCCCCTCTTCGATCATCAGCGCATTTTGCAGCACAATCAATTCCAGGGCTTTGCGCCAATTCATATCACTGATCTGGACATTGATGCTCCCATTGTATTGAGAGAGATTTATGAGCTTTTTGCCGCTTTCTTCCATGCTAAAATGTTCCAGGATTTGGGCGGCGGCATTGATATAAGTATCTGCTCTCATGCTTACAGTCCCGTTGTTGTTATCGGTATCTGCTTGAGCAAAGAGCATATTGCAAAACATCAGGCTTAGGACGACAATGAGAATTACTTGTTTATTCATGGCTAACCTCAATTTTCCTTGTTCAGATATATGATCTGATTTTCTTCAAAACCGTATTTATTGAGTTTGAATACGGCAGCGCCTTCTCTATGGTCAATTCTGTGTAAATAGCCCCACAGTACTTTGTCTCCTACGCCCAGGATGCGAATAATGCCTCTGGAATCCCGCACAAAAGCACGATCTTCGCTGATGGCAATCAGTTTGCTGCTATCGATATCCAGGATCCGGGGCAATTCATCCTCCAGATCCGGCATCGTTTCTGTATATTTTGGTCTGAATAAGCTATACGTGCTTACTCCTTTTTTCATGGGTTTGTAAGTAATCCCACCCGGCGGCACTCCATCTTCGCGATGATGAGTACGGAAGACCATGGAAAAGCTCACCGTGTCGCTATGGGCTGCAGATTCAGCCGCGATCGAGAGATCCTCGATGGTCAGCAGCGTACGTTGATGCTCCAAAAGCCTGGTAAAATATACCAATTCCATATAATCACTGCGACCGGAAATCACATACTCATTGTACTTCTCAGCACCTTTGGCAGAAAGGGAAAAATCGTAGATCAAGTCATTACCCAGCCAATTTAGCACCCGAAGCAGATAATCATAAGTGGTAGCTGAATCATCCCGATTCAGGATTACTTTGCTTTGCTGGCTGGCCATCGCCACTTGCCTGTCATATTCTGCTTGCAGCGAATCTCGATTGGCGACCAGCTTGGCAAAGGCATCTATCTTAGTTTGCAGGTCTTTTGTGACCTCCTGCTTTTGCGCCAGCTTTTGGCTGGATCTTCTGAGTAATCCGAAAGAAAACACACCGCTGAGAAGCAGCAGACTTGCCAAAACTAAGGTATTACGTGATGAGTTTGTCATCTGATCACCTCCTTCTCGATCCTGGCCAAGTCCAGCTTGGCTTGCCGGCTTGCTGCACTATCCGGATACTGCTCGATCAGACTCTCGTAGATCTGAGTGAAGCGCCGGTTTTGGGTAGCATAGTCCAATCTGGCCTGCATCAACATACTATAGGGATGATAGGAATCCGCATGCTTCAGGTTTGGCTCAAGAATCTGATTTGCCAGCTTGAACTCCCGATCCAGATACAGGCGGTAGGCCAGCCACCAGCGCACCAGGGGCAAAAGCTCACTCTCGGGATAGCCATTGATCAGGCTGTGGCCGATAAAACGATACTCCAGCATATTGCCCTTGTTGATGGCGCTCACAAAAGTAGAATAGAGTTTAGCCAATTCGGCATTTTGTTTGAGCTCGTCCGTAATCGGTCCCGGCGTATTTTGATCTTCCAGCTGGGGCAAGATCCCAAATTTGTAGTTTTTGGGCGCCGGTGGTGGAGCTTCTTGACTGGTCTCCTGGCTTTTTGATCTCGCCACCTGAGGAGCTGATCTCCGGGTGGGACTTGCCTTGCGGGCAGGCTGGGGAGGGGGCGAATATTCTGAGGCAATCATATCCATCCAATCCACTTCAGGCAGAACAAAATCGATCTCAAAATTCCAGACCACCTGATCCCGGATTTTGGAATTTGTAACCCGGCGAATGCCGCTTTGAGGAAGCCTTGCTGCCAATCTGCTCACATATTCCCGCTCGGAGGTGATGCCGGTGATGGAGATCTGGTCCCCACTTTGTCTGAGATTAGAAATCCAGCTTTGACGATAGGTGCCAAATGTGCTATTGAGAATATCAAACATCTCAGTCCAGCGGTTTTTCCCTTCCAATATCTCACCCACAATGTTCGAAATTTGCTGAAATTTGGCTATCTCGGCATTAAGGTGTTCTACGATAGCGTTTTCTGCTCTCAGCCGGTTCAGGGTAAAATCCAAATCTGTCTTGAGTTGATCTTGCTGCCTGATCTGCTGGTGGATTTTCTGAAATTGGATAGTGGAATACAGCACCAATACAAAGACCAGAATGAGCACGATAAAGCCATGCCAGACTACTCTCAGTTCCTTCTGATTGTCGATGATCCGATTTGGCAAAAAGGTGCATTGGGTGAAAGAGGGATCTTCATGATTCATGGCCTTGTAGGCCAGCGCTAAGGCCAATCCATAAGGCGCCAGAGCCTGGGCAGTGAACTCTTCATTGTCGGAATTGGTCACGATCAGATTGGGAAAATCCAGCAGGGAACTCTTGGTAGACATGCTTTGCGCTGTCATGTATTCTACCAATTGCCGATTTGCCAGGTCTCCTGATAATACTATGCTTTCGGGTTCGCCCAATTGTGCGCTATCCAAAGCTAAAGCCAGCTTGGAATAGATCACTTCCGCTTCGGGAAATTGCTGCGTGATGTGAATAGGTAACGTAGAGACCCACTTGCCATCCTCAAAGACAAAGATCTTGCGATACTCATGTCCCAGATATACCAGCAGAGACAGACCCGATGCCTCAGAACCATGCACAAAGCGGTAATAATCCGTCAAGGCGATGTCGTTGGCATCTGCCAATTGATAATACAGCCGGGTATTGGCTTCTTTGCTATAGTTGATCAGCGCATCCAGGAGCAGATTGGGGCCGGTGTAAAGCCAGTGACGACCCTGCCCGGCTTCCTCGATCACGCAGGAATGCCAATGCCCTGCCTTAATCTGCGCCTGGCTCAGGTTGTTTTTCCGAAAGCGGGCCAGATCCTTCTTTTTGATCAATCCTGGTTGGTCTTTGAGGATGTGATTTTCGTGCACATTGAGAGCTATCACTCCTTGATGCAAGGGGAATTTGGAAAACATCATGGTGGTGGGGCTCACTTCCATGCGCGGCTGAGCAATTTCTGCCTCTGAATCCATGGAGATGTCGTTCAAATCCAATTCATCCGCATCCATGTATTGTGAATCTATGGGAATAAAATCTGCATCAGCACTACCGGCTGTAGCCTCGTCACTCTTGTACCAATCCCTTTCCAGCTGGATACTATCCATACCCAAGAGATAGGTATCGGCTCCGTCTTTACTAAGATGGACCATCCGGATGATCTGGCCATCCTGGAATATGCCGAATGCCTCTTTGGGGGTCTTCTTCATGGTGTTTCCTTTTTCGTTTAGAGCATGCTCATGAGCTGCTGCATCCGTTTTTTGTTGTTCGCAAAGTTCAGTGCGGTCTGCTGACTGATCGCTCCCTTCTGGTAAAGCAACTTCAAATCTTGTTCCAAAGTACACATGCCGGTCTTCTTACCTTCTACCATCATCTGATAGATCTCCCCGATGTTCTTGTTGCGGATAGCAGCTTGCACGCTGTGATCCACGCACAGAATCTCTTTGGCGAGGGCAAGCTTACCGTCTGTGGTGGGAACCAATTTTTGGCTCATGCACACTGTGAGCACATCGGCCAGACGATTGCGTACCCTTTCTTGGGAGTCAGGAGGAAATTCCGCCACGATTCTATGCACGCTATCGATTGCGGAACTGGTGTGCAAGGTGGTAAAGGCCTTGTGACCACTATCTGTGATCTCCAATACTGTGGCGATGGTCTGAGGATCACGCATCTCACCCACCACGATGATATCCGGATCCTGCCTTAGCGCTTCGATGGCGCCGTGTTCAAAGCTTAGCACATCCACTCCCACTTCACGATGGCGCACCAGACATTTTTTGGAGTGATGCACATACTCGATGGGGGAATCTATGGATACGATATGAGCCGAATTTAGCCGGTTGTTCATATCGATCACGGCGTTTAGAGTGGTGGATTTTCCACTGCCAGTGATGCCGGTGATCAGCACCAATCCGGTCTTTTCATACTTGAGATTCATGCGATTTGCCACTATTTCAGGAATCCCCAGATCTTCCATCTGCAAGAGGCTGTCATCGATGCTACGGAAATTTGCGCCCAAAGAATTGCGGTCAAAAAAGGTGGTGCCGCGAAATCTGACTTCCTTACCCTCAATCTCGAAGGCCAGCGGAAAATCCAGGCTCTTTTGCATGAAGAGCCGCTGTCTTTGCGTGGGTGACAGCCAGGATATGATGATAGCATTGGTATCCACCAGAGAAAATTCTCCCAGATCCTCCACCGGATTTTTGCTGCCATAGACGCGCATCCAGATCTTGCCACTGCAGCCCGGAGCACCCAGATCAACGTCCGAAGCGCCCAACTCACGAGCTTTGTGCAGGATGTATTTGAGGATGTCTTTGCATTCGGCTTCACGTTCGGCATGGTGGGTGAGCCATTGGCTGATAATCTCACAGCGTTCTACGCCCTGATAATTATCCGGAATCTCCCTGCTCAGAGCTTCGGAAAAGCTTAATCTCATAGCACATTCCCTACCTGATATCGTCGGTTGGGGTGATTCGGCTGGAAAGCCCAAGTCTCACAATGCTGCGACGCCATTTTACATGCATGCACTGGATCATGTTGATCATATAGCGATCCGTAAGTCCCTTTTCATTGTAGGTAAAGAATTCGATCAGGCGTTTGCGCGGAAAATGCCGGATTGAGACATTGCTATGTGCTCTCAGGGTAGTAAACATAGAGCCTGGATTCACAAAGCTCTCTTCGCCCCAGACATCCCCCTCCTTGAGGCTATCCACCAGATCTGTATTGTAAAATACATTCACATAGCCGCGTTCGACAAAGATCATCGAGCCATCTTCCTTATCCATGGGGATATGGTCTCCGGCCTTGTAATCCTTGATCGTGCCCATG
Organism: uncultured Candidatus Cloacimonadota bacterium; assembly: GCA_964501025.1. Classification (GTDB taxonomy): domain Bacteria; phylum Cloacimonadota; class Cloacimonadia; order Cloacimonadales; family Cloacimonadaceae; genus UBA5456. Next base: position 8,659 of record CAZCRD010000048.1, read on the forward strand.
CTCTTGAAGTGCAAGACCTGATCTGTAGTAAACCCTCTAAGTAGCAACATCTCCGGCTGCTTGTCAGTATCCGCATGATCCTCACTCGCAAAGCTGATCTTTTCCGGTTTATGCTCCGTAGATTGAGCCAGACCCGCCTCCACTGCCCGGATCAATTCATCGGGTTGAATGGGTTTGGCCAGATACATGAAGGCAGATTGGCGGATGCTGCGAAAATCCACATCCAATCCGGAGTATCCGGTAGTAACGATGATCACCGCCGAGGGTTGCAGCTCCTTGAGGCGGGCGATCAATTCCAGCCCACCCATCCGGGGCATATAGATATCTACGATATACAGATCAAATTTCTCTCTGGATATCTTCTCCAGAGCGTCGATGCCATCGATTGCGGTGAAGACCGTATATCCCATGTCCTGCAGAAATGTCTGGAATATATCCCGAATATTCTGCTCGTCGTCCACTACCAATATTTTCTTAGTGCTCATAAGTATTTCCTGTCTTAGTTTCTGCTGCCTTGTGACCTTTGTAAGAGATCAATGAACTGGTCTTCAAGACCCTAACTGCCTGCATAATTTCTCCGATCTTGCTTACTGCCGACATTATATCATTTACGTTGTTGAGCAGCGCTTCATCAGCCGCCTCCTGTCCCAGTTTCTTGGCTCGTCCCAAAGACATCGTGATCACGCACAAAGGCGTATTCACATCGTGATCCAAGTGTGCTATCTTCTTCAATTCAGGTACCAAATTTTCCAATTCCTGGAGCATGGATAGCTCTTCCTGAAACTTGGCAATCTGATCCCGCAATAGCAATATCTGCTGCTTCTGAACTTTAAACTTCTGCCAATAAAAGAGGGTCGACACAGCAGCCAGAAACGCAAGTACAGCAAATAGAATCCAAGCGGTAAATTCTGCTGCAGTGAGCAGGTTTGAGAGTGCGAGTGCTGCAATATTCATAGCTTTCTAATCCCTGAAATATAGTATCTTGGTAGGTGTAGATATTGATCTGTAATAATCAAAGAGGTTGTCTGTACTGAGTACATAGGGGCTAAAGCCGACCTCATCCAGGTTCCCCTCAAAGTTGTTAGTCAAGCCGCTGGCAAGATGCTCCCGACCCAAGTAAAACCCGTAGTTTCGGACCATATCCACAGGATAGTTTGTCGCAGTCTGGGTTCCTACCAGGATTCCGCCAACATAGGCCTTCATAATGCCATTATCGTAGGTCATGGAGTAATGCGACCAATCGTCCTTATGCATTTGGTTGATCGCATAATTGACTGGGATGGGATGGCTTATCTGCAATTGCTCGCCATCGACCGTGTTTGCGATAAACACAATGTTAGGCTTATCATACATAATCGCTGCTGTGGGTCTGCGGTAGAAGTTCATCCCGCTATAGGCTCCGGTATAATCCGGATCAGTAATATCCGGCGGTAGCCACAAGAGAGTCATATAATCCCGACCCTTGGCTATTCTGGCCCAGGTGGATAAGGTACAAGTCTGCTCCACGGAAACAGGGCTCTCTTCGAAATACATATAGGTTGCTTCATTGCTGCCTCGTTTGCCAAAGCAGGCATAGCGGCCACCATTTACCCCATGGGGAAGCGATAGTAAGTTTTTGCCCACGCGGACTGCATCGTTCCCGTTTTCGCTGGAATCATTGATCAAATCCTTCCAGGGAACATCGTCCATGGAATAGTAGTTATAGTAAATGTTTTCAAAATCCACTGCTGTAGTGAGTTCATAAGCTACTTTGGCCTGATAGCCGATCGTATGCCCCATCAATTCACCGGTCACATAGCTGGTCGCCAGATAACGCTTGATCAGATCATCTCCGGATCCAGTTGCGCTCTCAAAAACGAAGGTCAGGCTATCGATCCGCGAATCCTGTACCACATACTCATTTTGTCCTGTATAGGTATAGACGGTGGAGCTGGTATCATATTCAGCCATCTGCGTACTGCGCAGATAATTCCCATCCCGAATCGCCAGACGCAAGGCATAATCAGATACGTTTTCTGCCTGTTTGGTGATGATGTTTCTGCTCACAATCTCCGGCAAAAACAAAATCCGGTTCTGAAGCCCGCTCACGATCCCGGCATAGATGGTGCCCATCAATAGTACTACGATCAGCATTGCACGTCCCATGGTTTCCTCCTAAGATGGATTTCCCACCTGCATATAGGCGTTCATAAAAAAACACTTGAATTGCAGCTTTGTTTGAATATCTCTTGAGCCGCCGCGGGGAGCATCCCGAAAAAAAGATGCTCTCAGCTCTGCTGCCATCACATCATCCTCTTCGGTGGTGAGGTTGTCATCGATGTCGTAATAGCGAAATTTGAGCTCATTTACCCAAAAGATGTTTCCCAAATCCTGCAAGACCTCATCGTTTTGTGCTATCAAAACCTGGGTACCAAAAGGATTTGGCGCTGCTGCGAGTTTGATGCTCAGCTTGTTTGGGCTTTCGTCCTTGGTCTCGGTCAAAAAATCCCAGTAAGTCATAAATACCAGTGAATCTTCATCAGCATGCACCACAGTATCACCCGGGTCGATCCCGGCTCCGGCCAGAGCTATGATATTGTTGAGTCGGGTAGCTGTCATTTCCATGTGATCGGTCATATTCATGGTGTATAGCAGACGATCAGAGGTCTCGTAGAGCTGAAACTGAAAAGTAATCATCATCAAAATCAGCACACTGCCGATGATCGCTGCACCTATGAGATCTATTAAGATATTCATCTAATTGTAATAGTGGATTTTTGTATAGAGGCGTTGCAAAGTCACCGGAACTCTCAGCCCGGGAGTGCTTGCTTCTACTCTTACTAAACGGTTTATGGCGAGACTGTCGTCCTCGGCTAATTCAGTTCCCAATGAATCGCAGTACACAGCCTCAATACTAATATCATAACTATCGCCCGGGAAGTTTAGATCGATATTCCGGGTCTCACCATCGTATGCTGCGATGATGCCATCATAGCTAATGCTTTTACTAAACAGCTTGGCATCCACTTCGTCTAATACCGAGTGGCAGAGCTGAGTCGCTTGCACATGCAATGTGGCATTGATAACATACTCATTTTGGTCCAGCAGCTGGCGGTTGTAATTTGCCGCGATTGAGGTAAAAAACACCACGGCAAAAAGTGCCAGCACCATTTCCATCATGTTCATATCATTCCTCCGCCGTCACATACAGTACTTCGGTGAGATCGGTAAGCCCTTCCCGCATCCGATCCAGGCCACTATCCCGCATGGAGAGCATCCCTTTGCTTTCGGCGATCTTGCGAATGCGATCTTCATCGATATCACTTACAGATTTTATGATTTCTGCCTTGATTTCGGGATAGAAATACAGGGCCTCGGCTACGTTTACCCGGCCTTTGTAGCCATTGTGGCATTTGGGGCAACCCACGGGTTCAAAGATCTTTCCTGCTTCCAGCTCTTCCTGAGTAACGCCGATCTGCTTTGCGGCTTCCCAGCTCTCTTGGGATAGCGGTCTGCGACAATGAACGCAGAGCTTGCGCACCAGACGCTGGGCGATGATGATATTGATCGAATAGGCCAGCAGGAAGGTCTCAATGCCCATTTTGTACAAACGGGTGATGGCTGATGGCGCATCATTGGTGTGCAGCGTGCTAAAGGTGAGGTGACCTGTATTAGCCAGCTTCACCGCAGTTTCCGCAGTGATCTGATCCCGAATCTCACCCACCATCACGATGTCCGGATCGTGCCTGAGAATCGAGCGAATCGCCTGATCAAAACTCATTTTGTGCCCGATTTTTAGCTGTCTGGCACCCTTGATCACATATTCCACCGGGTCCTCACAGGTGAGCACATTCACGCCAGGATTGATCACATGATGCAGTGCTGCCATCAAAGTAGTGGATTTGCCACTACCGGTGGGGCCGGTGACGATCACGATACCCTTGGAAGTATTGATGGATTTGAGAAATTCCTGTTCGGCTTGCTTTTGAAAACCGAGCTTGCGAAAGTCTGTGATTACCTTACGGTCGTCGATCACGCGGATCACCACGCTTTCAAAGCGACGATCAAATTCCTGGGACACGATGGGCAAAATCGAGATCCGGTAGCGGATCAGATGCTCATCCACCACTCTTTGGGCAAAGCCATCCTGAGCCGTATCCCGCTCAAAGCGATCCACTCCGGTGGAGCGATCTTTTACCACTGCAGTCAGCGCTTCCGGCGGAGTATTTTCCTGCCTCAGCCACAGCTGCAATTTCCCATCCATCCGGAAGAATATATCCACTGCAGTTTTACCATGAGGGATGATGTGAATGTCGCTGGCATCTCTGCGCACAGCTTCGATCAAGCATCCTTCAAAGAGATTGACCAACAGGCTCTTATTGATCTCTTCATCCAGCTCCTGCTCGTCCAGGACATTTTGCTCATTCTCCTGGATCTCACCCAACACCTCACCGGCTTCTTCCAAAAGCTGCAAAAATTCGTTCTTTTGAGGAGCCACACGCTCGATGATATCTTCGATAGTCTTTTGTGGAGCCCAATAGATTTCCAGGCGTTTGAACTGGGTACGCGTGGTAATCTCCTGGATCACTTTGTTGGTGGGATCAGAGGTCAGAACCTTGAGGATATCGCTATGGGTTTTTTTCTGGTGAAAGCCAAAAGGCAGGATCTTGTTGAACAGCAATCTACGCTTAAAATCTTCATCGCTATCCCGACGCATGCTATCCAATACTTTTTTGCAGGCTTCGAGCTGGTGATCCGAAATCTCTTCGATACTCTTTTTGAACACCGGAAATGCGTAATAGATGGCCAGAGCCTCATAGAGCATATCGTGCTGTGCCCCAAATTCGATCTCCAATACCCGCGCCAAAGCTCCGGCCGAAGTGCCTCCATATTCCTTCATCTTGGCCTCGGCCTTTTGCATGGTTTCCTCGTCAAAATATTCCTTTTGAACCAGGTATTGGGCAAATTTGCTGCTTAACATCTTGCTATCCTATCCTCATTAAAATGTCGGCGGAGAAATCGTGGCGATTTCTGCCGAAACAACCGTCAGGAAGGTAATCGCGATCGCAATCACCAAGCCCACGAGAGTCTGAATATACTCGATTAAGTTATTCATCTTATAGGTGGTTTCAGCTTCATAAAAAGTGGCGATCTGCTTGGTGGATTGCAGGATGTTACCGGTTTCCTGTCCGGTGCGCAACCTGGTGAGTGCTGTCCTGGTAAAGACTTCAGCTGCAGTCATCGCCTCCACAAAGCCCAGACCTTCCTTGAGCATCAGCGGGATCGTTATCTGTTTGATGCGCTCTTCCATCCAGGCATTGCGGCAGGCTTCTGCCGCAGTTTTGATGGTCTCAATATTGTCACCGGCACCACCATAGATCGTGCCAAATACCCTAAAATAGATCTCGATCGAGGATTTGTGGATCAAGTGCCCCACAATGGGTAGATTTACAATGCGTTTATCCCGCCAAACCTTACCTTTGGGCGTGCTCCACCAGCGCCAGATGACAAAGATCGGCACTGCGATCGCCAAGAGCAATGCCCACCAATAAACACCTAACCAGTCACTGGCTCCCAGCGTCTTTTGCGTGAGCGGAGGCAGAGGCATGTCGTATTTTAAAAAGAGCTGCGCTGTGGAAGGAAAGATGTCCACAATATAGTAGATAACTGCACCAAAAGTAGCCAGGAGCGCAAACATCGGCGAGATCAATGCCTTCTTAATGTTCTTTTTGATCTCCATATCACGCTCGATAAACTTTGCCGTGGCGTCAAACACCTCCGCCATATTACCGCTGCGGGTGGCCAAGCCCAGCATATAGGCGGGAAACTTGCCAAAGATATGCTCAAAACGCATAAAGACTTCACGCCCTTCCGCTCCAGCCTTGAGCTGACTCTCGATCTGCTGCAGGGCATCCCGAAATCCACGGTTGGGCTGCTCTTCTGCCAGCATCTCCAATATCTTGCCAAAACTCATCTTATCCCGCAGCATGGTGGCAGAGAGCTTGATAAACATCATGATATCCGGCAGTGCGGGCTTGGAAGGTAGATCAAATAGCACCGGAGATATCTTGAAATTGGTGTAGCCCATCTTGCGCAAAGCATTGGCAACTTCCTCTTTGGAATATGCCGACTGGCGCCCGCTCGCGGGTTTTTTGCCTGCCACAAACACCTTATACAGCCAATCCCGCTTCTTCTCAAAAGACTGAATCCGCAGCTTGTAACGCAGCTCCACCTTAGCCAATTGCTGCTTGGCGGCTTTGGCACTATCGGCCATAAAGGTGCCTTGCACCAGCTTGCCTTCCGGACTCACTCCCTTGAAGCGATACTCTTTGGTCATTTATTCTCCCATAACTACTTTTGTACCTTCAGGCAAGCTATGCTTGAGGCCCTTATCGGTCAAGCTTTTTTTTGTGTATGAAGACAGGGGACTACATGGGGCTATGCTGAGCTGAGGTTTTTTGGCACGCAGATTACGCAGATTGTATGATTCTTTGAGGCTGGTAAAGCGTGACTTAGGTGTTTTGGGTTATGCGTTATGCGTTATGCGTTATGGGTTATGCGTTATGCGTTATGGGTTATGGGGTTGTGGTAATGTGCCCTTCACTGGCATTTCCAGGCTGCGACTGTCATGTGTGCAGGATACGGAATGCAGGATATGAATTCCTAATCCCGCAAGGATATCTCCCTCCCTTCATTCCGGACTTGATCCGGAATCCAGTCCATAAACCCGCAGGATGGTATGCGAATTAAAGTGATCTTTGTTGCAGGATTTCTACATGCGGAGTCCATAAACCCGCAGGATGGTATGCGAATTAAAGAAGCGGCTCAAGATGAGTCGCGCAAGCAAGATGATAGGCGGCTGCTTTAGCTGCCGTGTTTTGTGCGGTTCGAGTTTTGTACTTAAGATGATTTCCGGTGGGCTTTAGCCTCCGGCACAAACCGCTGCAAGCCAGATTATTATCTGGATTTATATCGCCCCATTCAAGGCTCAGACTGTTGACAAAGTGCATAATCACAAGAGTCATACATCTGCGTCATTGATTACTGAATCCCGCAGGGATGGCATTTTTGATAGCTAATGCATTATTATATATATTAATCGAGTCCTGTAGGGACGGCATAACATCTTTTTGTCTGGTCAGTTTAGAATATGTCGTCCCGACAGGACTCGAATCAGTTTTAGCTTAAGATAAAGTCTATCTAAAATACGGTCCCGCTGGGACTTATCTCATGATAGAAGTGTTGCGTATCATAATGAATCCAATATTATGAGAGCTTGGGATTATCTTCATATCGTAATCTAAGCAAAATCCACGGACTTTGTCAACAGCCTGAGCGGCTCCGGATGAGCCGCACAAGCGGCGATATGCCGCTTCTTCCAGAACTCCCTCAGCCTCTTCCACTTTCTAAGCCCCAAACAAAAAAAGCCCCCAAAATCAATCAGGGGCCATTAATAAGACAAATCAATGCAGCTTAATCATTCGCCACCCGTGAAATTGTCAAACTCATAATCCTCTGCCACTATATCGCCAACGATCTCGGTGGCGTCGATCTCCCCGACTCTGGCTTCGATCTTGCCTTCCGGGAAGGTAATCCTGCCATGTACGGTTGCCCGTTTGTCGTTTAACTCGGCCCGGCAAATGGCTTTTATGTAGACGATTTCATCCACTCCCTCGGGAATCTGAATATAATATGTACCATTGTCATTCTCCATGGGATGATCATCGCCCCAGCCGATGTACTTGGCGATAGTATTGGCCTTCCCCGTATTGTCATTACCGTCCACATTGTCGAGATCACTACTCATGCCACCCAGAGATTCGGGCATCTTGTAATACTGGAGTACCTGGGTCAGGAAAATCTGTACATCCGAGGCCGCTGAAGACCTGTTGCTGGTATAATCCTGACGGTTAAACATATCAATGCCTACTGCTACTGCCGCTCCCACGATAATCACGCTCAATACTATGAGCAGAATCTGTTGTGTTCCCATTGGGGACCCCCTTTTTTACACTAGTTTTAATTAGGTGAATATACAAAAAAGCAAGAGACAAATCCGTCAAGTATTATTATCCTGCAATAAGCTGTAGCGCTGTAGCTAGGAAATAGAGAATTTCACTATCACATAGACAATGTAGTTTTCAATTTAGTCGTTTGTCATAGATCCGAAGCAAGCACTGCGTTTGGAATGCCTATGAATACAACTAATTAACCACAATCTTGAGAAAGTAAACAAGGACCGGCAAGCCGGTCCTTATAATCTTAGCTGAATTCACCTGAAGTGAATTAAATGGTTGTTATTCTACCACATTAACAGGATCGTAAGAATCAAAGTCACCAATTACAAGGTCAGTAACATCTTCTCCATCTCCCATTTCTGCATCAACCAACCAAGCTGTGATGTTTCCGGCAGGTAATTCAATTTGAGTCAAAGAGGCGGGATTTTCGGCACCTTTTTGTTCTTTACCAAGGGCAAAAACAATAACTTCGTTTCCATCAATAACGGTAATTGCATAGTCGCCATTCTCATTTTCACCAATCAAGCTTTCACCACCCCAACCGATGAAGTTTCCGATATCATCTGCAGTCATAGCAGCAGTAGGAGATCCGGCTCCACCCTGAGAAATTGGAGTTTTGTAATACTGCACGATCTGTGAGGCATAGCTCTGTGCGTCTGCGGCGATAGCCGTCTTGTTAGCAGTATAAGATTGATTATTAAACATTTGGATACCGACGGCGATTGCGGCACCGACGATGATTACGCTGAGTACGATGAGTAGAATTTGTTGAGTTCCCATGATATTCTCCTTTTGGGTTTATTTTTTTCTTTTGGGTTTCACTCTATAGTTTGTGTCACTGCGACACATGCCAGCTATAAGTCGCAAGCTCTGTGCCAAAGCTCATAAAAGTTTAATGCAAGGCTGATGGCAATGTTCTATATAACTGATTTACATATATTTACAACGGCTATATTTTTCTTTGGCCCTCCATTTTTGCCTATCTTTGCCCAGGTTAACGATGTCTTGTTTGCGATAATTTCATGCATTTTGTGTCACCTTTATAGAACACTTATTCCCATTTTGCTTGCCACCAATTCAAATACCTGCTCAAAACTAATATGTGCGGCCCAGTGCAGCTTAATATCTGCTGTGTTACTATGCCTCAAAGCTCGTCTCACCGAGCTTCTCTGCCGCAGAGCAGCTCTTTTTGGCTTGTAGTTACATGGCTGTTGCCCTTTAGCACTACGCTACCAATACGGGTCAGACCCGTATTGGTGCCGCATTGATACCGTATTGCACAGGGGGAAGAGTAGGTCACAGCTTTGTTTTTAGGTATCGGAGTCTTTCCAAAGCTCCGGTGCGCACAGTAACTCGTTTCTCCGGAACGTTTTTTCACAGTAACTCGTTTCTCTTGGAACGTTTTTCACAGTAACTCGTTTCTCCTGGAACGTTTTTTGGGAAAAACACGCTACAGAGATGCAGGTTACTGAAAAAAACGCAACGGAGCTGCGAGGTACTATTGGGTACGTTTTTTCACAGTAACTCGTTTCTCCGGGAACGTTTTTTCACAGTAACTCGTTTCTCCAGGAACGTTTTTTGGGAAAAACACGATACAGAGCTGCAGGTTACTGAAAAAAACGCAACGGAGCTGCGAGGTACTATTGGTACGTTTTTTTGAGAGCCATCTGAGTCCCACCCACCAAAAAAATGGGCTTGACACAAAGTGGAATCAAAATAAGTTGACTTTCATCGTGTGCATCTTTAGCTCAGCTGGCAGAGCAACTGACTCTTAATCAGTGGGTCCGGGGTTCGAATCCCCGAAGATGTACCAGAATTTACGGCGATTTGTCAATGTGGCCGTAGTGCATATCAGAGACAAATCGCCTTTTCATCATACAGATGTGGCGGAAGCTCAAAGAGCTTTTGTCTGGGATACAATACGCGGTAATTTGCTCTTTGCTCCGCGCTACAAATGTGCTAAAGTGCGGTAGAGATTTTTGGTGCCGGCTTTAGCAGCCGGCTTTTTTTTTGGCAGCAACCAGGCTTTGTCAGACAGGAGCTGGGAACAAAGGTGAATTGAACAAAAGGAGACACATAGATGACAGCATTACATGCCAGACAGGCAGGTAAAAAGAACGGCTATATCTTCACTTCCGAATCCGTATCTGAAGGGCACCCGGATAAGGTCTGCGATCAGATCTCGGATGCCATATTGGATGCTTATCTGAGGCAGGAACCCCGCAGTCGCGTGGCTTGCGAAACCCTTGCCACCCAGGATAGGATCATTCTCAGTGGCGAAGTAACTTCCAGCCAGGCAATCGCGGTGGATCCCATCGTGCGGGAAGTGATCAAAGAGATCGGCTACAGCAATCCTGGCAAAGGCTTTGACTACAATTGCGAGATCCAAAACTACCTGCACGAGCAGGAAGGTGATCTCGCCCGGAATCAAGGTGCCGGAGATCAGGGCTTGATGTTTGGTTATGCCTGCAATCAGACGCGCTCGCTGATGCCGATTCCGATCGAGATGGCGCATCAGCTTTTGATCAATCTCGCCACTGCCCGTAAAAGTGGCAGCATCCCCTGCCTGTTGCCGGATGCCAAGAGTCAGGTGAGCTTTCGCTATCAGGGGCGCAAGCCGCGGGAGCTGGAAAATCTGGTGATTTCGACTCATCATCAGGCCATTTGCGAGCTGGAATTTACCGAGCTCAAACAGCAGATCATCGACCGTGTGGTACACCCCACCATCGCAGAAATGGAGAATGAGGTAAATTTTGATGCGAACCGCCTGAAGATCTTGATCAATCCTCTGGGACGCTGGCATGATGGCGGACCTGCTGCCGATACCGGACTCACTGGACGCAAGATCATCGTGGATACCTATGGCGGCTGGGCGCAGCATGGCGGAGGCGCTTTCTCCGGCAAAGATGCCACCAAGGTGGATCGCAGTGCCGCCTATATGGCACGGCACATTGCCAAAAGTGTGGTAGGCAGCGGACTGGCTGATGAATGTCTGATCCAGTTTAGCTTTGTGATCGGCGACGAATATCCCGTTTCGCTGATGGTGGAGACTTTTAACAGCGGTAAGATTCCGGATTCCAGGATCGAAGACATCGTGCACAAAGAATTTGACTTGACAGTAAAGGGAATCATCGAATACCTTGGACTTAGTAAAGCGATCTATCTTCCCACTGCAGCTTATGGGCATTTTGGCCTCAATACCAAAACAGCAAGCTGGGAACAGATCAGAAAACTCGTTTAGGAAGGTCCATGTCACTATACACAAAGCTGATCCACTCAGAGCAGTTCTTTGTGATCGCAGGACCCTGCGTGATCGAAGATGAAAGCACCATGCTAAATACTGCAGAATACCTCAAGCAGTTGTGCGGGCGTCTTGAGCTGCCGCTCATCTTCAAATCTTCATACAAAAAGGCAAATCGCAGCAGCGGAAATTCCTATAGTGGTCCGGGGCTGGAAGCAGGACTGTCTCTTTTGCGACACATCGGCAAGGAGTTTGGACTGCCCCTCCTCACCGATGTGCATGAAGTGGGTGAGGTAGCTGCTGCCGCCGAAGTCTGTGATATCCTGCAGATACCAGCATTCTTGAGCCGGCAGACAGATCTGATCCGGGCTGCGGCAGAGACGGGCAGGATCGTAAACATCAAAAAGGGACAATTCATGGCTCCACAGGATATGCGGGCTGCCAGCACCAAAGCCAGTGAAATGGGCAATGATCAGCTGCTGTTGACCGAGCGTGGTAGCTGCTTTGGTTATCACAATCTGGTGGTGGACTTTCGCAGTTTCGCGATCATGGCGGAGCTGGGCTATCCGGTGGTCTATGATCTGACACACTCTTTGCAAAGACCTTCCAGCGGCACAGAGACCGGAGGCAATCCGGAATTTGCTCCCCTAATGGCCAAAGCAGCCCTTGCTACGGGCAAGGTGAAAGGGCTATTTATCGAATGCCATCCCCGTCCGCAAGAAGCCAAAAGCGATGCTGCCACCATGTTGCCTCTGAACCAGATGGAAGAGCTGCTGCAGAGTTGCAAACGCATCTATGAGCTAAGGGAGAGCTAACAATGGCAAATTATCTGGTAAAACCAAATAAACGCTCGGTAAGCTGGGAGATGATCAAGCTCTTGATCCTGGATTGTGACGGAGTGCTGACCGACGGGCGCATCATCTATGGCAACCAGGGACAGGACTTCAAATGCTTTGATGCCAGTGACGGCATGGGAATGATGCTCTTGCGGCACATCGAGCTGCCGGTTGCGGTGGTGAGTGGGCGCAAATCTGAGGCTCTGGCTCAGCGTTGCCATGATCTCAAGATTCCATATTTGCATCAGGGTATAGCGCATAAATTGGATTGTGTGAACGAGATGCTCAAAGAGCTGAATCTGGAATTTGACAACGTGATCTACATGGGTGATGATTGGAATGATGTACCCTGCATGCGCCGGGCAGCACTTTCCGTGGCGCCCCACAATGCTCATCCCGAGATTCACAAAGTGGCAGATATGGTGACAGAGCGCAGTGGCGGACGCGGTGCGGTGCGGGAATTGATCGATTTTATCTTGCTCAAAAAGGGAGTCTATGAACGCGCCATTACTGCATATCTGGACAGTGTGACTTAAGGGAGCAATGCTTTGATTTTCAGACATCTCTGCCTCTTGCTCATGCTGGTCTCGCTGCTGGCAGCTGCCTGCGTCCGGGACGACTTGCAGCAAGACACTATGGTGATGGAGCAAGGCATCCCGGAAGAAAACGCCAGGCAGGTAAGAGTGGTGGAATATCGGGATGAACGCCTGGATTACATCATCGAAGCAGCCCGGATGGAACGCTTTACCGATCGTCGCATTATGTATGGCTATGATGTGACCCTTACTTCCTTCGATCGCGAGGGTGAGATAAGTGCGGTAATCAAAGCCGATACCACCATCGTGGATGATGCCCGAAACATCATCTTTGCCAATGGCAATGCCGTATTTTCGAACAAGGAAGGGGAGATCAAAACTCAGAAAATGGTGTGGGAACGCAATCTGGATGAGATTACGGTACCCACTAAGCTAACCCTGACCCGAGCTGGAGATGTCTTGCGCGGCAACAGCTTGCGCACCAATACCCGGCTCAGTTTTGCCGAGATGGATGTGGTAAGCGCTGAAGGCTATTTTGATGAAGAAGATTTTACTTGGTAGCCTGCTGCTGATGCTGGCAGCTCTGATCTGCGCTCAAGCTGAGGATAACCAACGCTTCAGGCTGATCCACGCCGACAAGCTGTATATGAATAATCTGGAAAGCGGGCAGATCCTGCAGCTGAATGGCAATGTCCACTTTTTCTATGGTGACACAGAGTTTAGGGGTAACCGGGCTGTGATCCTGGATGCCCAGAAGATCGCCAGACTCAGTGGCAATGTGGTGGTGGAAAACGATTCCCTGCATCTGGTGGCAGATTCTCTGGCTTATTACCGCATCCCTGAAGTGCTCAATCTGGGCGGCAGGGTACGCTTTACGCAGCGCACTCAAAGCGGTTTTACGCGCTGGATGGAAGGGGATCATGCCATTTATGATCAGGGCAAAGACACCTTCACCGCCTGGAGCCGGGTGAAAGCTTATGATGAAGAGGAAAACGGCTATGCCCAATGCGGCTATGGTTTTTGGGATCGCGGCTCTGGCTATGCCTATTTGATCGAAGAACCAGAGGTCTGGGCCGGAACCACAGACACGCTCTATGTAAGCGCAGATAAGATGGAATTTTTTGATGATGAGCGCAAACTCATCGCCACCTTCAACGTGCATACCGATAGCCGGGACTACCATGCCAGCAGCGACTTTTTGATCTACTTTGCCAATGAGGAAAAAGCCGTGTTCATCGGTGAACCGAGCTTTGAAAACGCCTTTGCCACCGCCAGGGCGCGAGAGTTTCACCTCTTTTTTGAACAGCGGGAGCTTCGGCGCATCAGCCTGGTGGATAGCTGTGTGGTACATTTTGCCCAAGAGGAAAATCAAGAGCGCAAAAACTGGGTGCGGGCAAAGAATATCGAGCTGAATTTTGCCAACGAACGAATCGTGGATTTTAGCGCCGATGCCGAGGTCTCATACTATTTTGTGCAGGAAGAAGACGAAGGCAAGGATTTTTTTATTAACCGCGCCACCGGTGATCGGCTCAAGGCTAAGTTTGACTATGACAACAAGCTAAAGCTGATGGATATGGGCGGACGCATCAAAGGCACTTACAAATTTGAGAATGACTCTTGACAGAAAGGCTGTCTATACTTAGACTATCATCTATGGAATTGCATAAGATCACAGCGCAGAATCTCGTAAAGATATACGGCAAGCGAACCGTGGTAAACGATCTCAGCCTGGAAATAAATCAGGGCGAGGTCGTGGGGATATTGGGACCAAACGGAGCTGGGAAAACTACAACCTTTTATATGATAATTGGTCTGACCAAGCCCAATCGCGGAAAAGTGTATCTGAACGGCATTGATATCACCAAAAAAGCGATGTACAAACGTGCCCGCATGGGGATGGGCTATTTGGCTCAAGCTCCCTCGATCTTTGCCAAATTGAGCGTGGAAGACAACGTGTTGGCAATTCTGGAAACTCTCAAGATTTCTCGCAAAGAGCAGAAACACAGGCTGGAACAAGCTCTGGAAGAGCTCCACCTCAGCAAACTCGCCAAACAAAAGGCCTATACCCTCTCCGGAGGAGAGCGGCGTAAACTGGAGATCACCCGGGCCTTGGTGACCAATCCCACCTTTATCTTTATGGATGAACCTTTTGCCGGAGTGGATCCCATCGCAGTGGCGGATATCCAGGATATCATCGAAAAACTGCGTGGCAAAAACATCGGAGTGATGATCACAGACCATAATGTAATTGAGACTTTGAAAATCGTAAACCGGGCTTATATTATTTATGAAGGCAAGATCATCGTCGCCGGAAACTCGATGGAACTGATCAACGATGAGAATGCCAAACGACTATATTTAGGAGAAAGGTTCAGCATGAGCCCTTTTGAGCAAAGATTATGAGCACGATGAATCAGCACATTTCTCTCAAACAAAAGCAGGAGCTTGCGCTCAAGCCCAAGATGCTGCAATCTCTGAAGATGCTGGCTCTGCCCATTCTCGAGCTGGAAAGCTATATCCGGCAAGAACTTCAGGAAAACCCCCTGCTGGAGCTGCGCGAAGAAAAGGACGATGATGATCCACAGGACAATTCCCTGGATCAAAACTCTGCAGAAAGCAGCACCGCCCTCGAGGATGTGGATAGCGAAGAAGAAGTATCCAAGACCGTGGCCGAAGCCCGACAGCTGACTGATATCCTGGATCAATGGAATGAATATCACTCCGGCAATGAATCGTATCGGGGGGAAAGCGAAATGGATAAAAGCGAATCCCTGATCCGTTATGAAGGCAATACCAAAGAGACCTTCCTGGAACAGCTATATCCGCTCAATCTGCCCGAAGCTGAGATAGACTTTATCACTGAATTGGTAGATAGCTGCAATGTGTATGGGTTTTTGGCACCAGGCTTTGAGCTTTGGCAATTAGCCTCCCGCTATGGCATTTGCCGCAGACGCTGTGAAGAGCTGCATGAGATTGTATTGCATCTAAGCCCGCAAGGCATTACTGCCCGCGATATCTCGGAATGCCTCAAGGCCCAACTCAGCGATGAGCAGCGGGAAAATCCCATCATCTGCGGTATGGTCTGCGACCAATTTGACAACCTGATCCACCGCCGCTATCAAAAGATAGCCTCGCATTTCAACGTCTCAGAAGATACCATCCTCGCCTACCGGGAACAGATTTCCAAGCTCGATCCCAAACCGGGACTGAGGATCCTCAACAACAGCGCAGCCTATGTGTATCCCGATGTCACCCTAAAACTGGTGGATGGAGAATATGTGGTGATTATCAACGATCATATCACGCCCAATATCATCATCAGTCCCCGCTATCGCAAGATGATCAATCGGGGTTACTTTGACCGGGAGACCATCTCATTTGTGCGGGAACGCGTGAATAGCGCAAAATTTCTGATCAAATCCATCTTTATGCGGATGCGCACCCTGGAGCAGGTTTCGCTCTCCATCATCAAGCATCAGCACGATTTCTTTTACAATGGCAGCGGCATTATGCTGCCCCTCACTTATAGCGCCATTGCCCAGGATCTGAGCAAAAGCGAATCCACTATCAGCCGCGTGGTAAAACACAAGTATGCCGAGACCCCATACGGTATCTTTGCCTTCAAAGACTTTTTTACTTCCACTGCCGGACGCGATGATAACTATGAAAACATCTCCCGCCAAAAAGCCAAAGGCTGCATCATCCGGCTGATCGAAGCTGAGGATAAGAACAAGCCGCTGTCGGATCAGGATTTGGTGGAATTGCTCAAAACCGAAGGACTCAATATCTCACGCCGGATCATCGCCAAATATCGCGATGAGATGGGCATCCTAAATAGCAGACTAAGAAGAATTAGAGGATAAATGAAGCAGTATCAGGTACTGGTAATCGGAGGCGGCCCCGGAGGCTATGAAGCCGCAATCCGACTCAATCAATATGGAATATCCACCGCGGTGATCGAAAAAGACCGGCTCGGTGGAGTGTGTCTGAATTGGGGTTGCATCCCCACCAAGACTTTGGTAAAAAGTGCGGAACTAATCCGCGAAATCAATGAAGCAGAAAGCTTCGGCCTGCCTCGGCTCGACCTCCAGCCGGATTATGCCAAGATCTGGCAACGCAAAAACAAGATCGTGGAACAACTCGTGGGCGGGATCGAATATCTGTATCGCAAACGCAAAATAGAAGTGATCCATCAAGCTGCTACCCTTATCCGCAAAAAAGACGAGGGCTATGAAGTGCAAACTGCAGATGGCACCAGCCACCTTGCCCGCTATCTCATCATTGGCACCGGAAGTACGGCAAAAAGCCTGCCCGGTATCACCATCGATGAAAAAGACATCATGAGCTCCACTGGCATCCTGCAGATGGAGAAGCTGCCCCAAAGCCTGGCTATTGTGGGCGGAGGAGTGATCGGTTGCGAATTTGCCTCTATCTTTGCCAGCTTTGGCGTGCAGGTGACGATTATCGAATTTCTGCCCAGATTGATCGCTCTGGAAGATGAGGAGATCTCCAAACGTCTGGCTCTTGCCCTCAAAAAAGCCGGCATCAAGATCATCACCAATGCCGGAGTCGAGAACATCAAGAAAGCTGATGACGAGATGCTCCTGCAGCTCTCCAACGGCAATGAGATCTTGGCCGGGAAAGTGCTGCTCTCCGTAGGCAGAGCTCCTCAGTTTGAGATCCAGACCGAGGGTTTTGAGCTGACCACCCAGCGGGGAGCCATCACCATCAATGACAAGATGCAGAGCTCAGCAGAGGGAATCTATGCCATCGGCGACGTGACAGCCAGGCTGCTGCTGGCGCACACTGCCAGCAAGCAGGGACTTTTGGCGGTGGAAGATATCGCCTCCCAAATCCTGAAGCGTCCTTCATCTGCACAGGCCTTGATCTATGAAAACATCCCCCGCTGTACCTTTACTAATCCAGAAATCGGCTCTGTCGGGCTCACAGAAGCTGAAGCTAAGGATAGATATGGCGAGATCATTGTCGGGAAATTCCCCTTTGCTGCCAACGGCAAGGCCATGGCCATGTCCGCCACCCAAGGTTTTGTCAAGAGCATTGCCCGCAAGGATAACGGCATCCTGGTGGGAA
Source organism: uncultured Candidatus Cloacimonadota bacterium (assembly GCA_964501025.1). Taxonomy (GTDB): domain Bacteria; phylum Cloacimonadota; class Cloacimonadia; order Cloacimonadales; family Cloacimonadaceae; genus UBA5456. Next base: position 26,360 of record CAZCRD010000048.1, read on the forward strand.
TGCACATTATGGGACCCTCGGCAACCGAGCTCATCGCTCAGGGTGCCATCATGATCTCAAACAATATGACAGCAGATTCGGTAGAGGATATTGTATTTGCCCATCCCACACTCTCCGAAGCTATCATGGAATCCCTGGAAGATCTGCGCGACCGCTCCATTCACAAAATTTAACAGGAGGATTACAATGCAAATCACGATTACAGCCCGTCATTTCGAACTCACCAAGGCAATCCGGGACTATGTGGAAAGCTCTTGTCTGAAACTGAAGAAGTACTTCGACCAAATCATCACCATTCACGTGACGCTGGCTTTGGAAAACAGCCGCAATATCTGCGAGCTATCCTTGCATGCCGGCAAATTTGGTCTGCAATCCCAAGCAGAGGAGATGGATATGTACCTTTCCATCGACAACGCTTTGGATAAGATGGAATCACAGATCAAGAAGCTTAAGGACCGGGTTACCGACCATCAGAAGCGCGCCCTGAAAGAGCAATTTGACAATTACTCCCGTGCCTCCGATATCATGGTAAATCACGCTGAACGTCTGCGTAAAACCATCAAAACCAAACGCGTGGTAACCGAACCCCTGGATATCCACGAAGCTATAGAAAAAATGGACGAAGTGAAAGAAGACTTCCTGATCTTCAGAAATATCGAAACCGACCGCATCAATGTGCTGGTAAAGAAAGACCACGAAAACTTTAAGCTCTTTGAACCATAAAGCATCACCGCTTGGGATAAAAGCTGGTAGCTCAGTGCTTCCAGCTTGGTGATAAGATGGTCTTTTGCCCCCTGCATATCAGTGTGGGGGGCAGAAGGCAAAAAAGGATATTATGAAGGAAATTACCGTACGGGACTTCTTTGATGCCAAAAAGAAGGATCTCGCCCTATCATTGGTAACCGAACCGGAGACGCTCTCCAAAAAGATCAATTCACCGCATGTAAACAGGCCCGGGCTGGCTCTTGCCGGATATCTGGAAGTGTTTTCTGCCGAGCGAATCCAGGTCTTTGGCGAGACCGAAGTGCGCTATCTGCAATCTCTCAAAGAAGAAGATCTGGTCTCCCGCATCCGCAATATGCTCAAGATGGATATCCCCTGCATCATCATCTCCAAGGGACTGACCATGCCTCCGGTGATCGAGTATCTGGCAAACGACCTGAATATCGCCATGCTCTCCAGCCGGCTCTCGACCATCAATCTGATCCAGCACCTTAGCCGCTACCTACAGGATATTTTTGCGCTGGAAAAGACCATTCACGCCACCCTGGTGGATGTCTTTGGTCAGGGCATTCTGCTCACTGGAAAAAGCGGTATCGGCAAGAGCGAATGTGCTCTCGATCTGGTGCACCGGGGCCACTCTCTGGTGGGTGACGACCTCATCACTTTGCGCTATCTGGATGATCAATTGGTAGGCAAACCCGGCCGTGAATTTGGTCATTTCATGGAGATTCGCGGGGTGGGCTTTGTGAATGTGGAACGCATGTTTGGCATCGAACGCACTCGCCGTAACAAGACCATCGCCATGCAGATGGAGCTCATGCCCTGGCAGGAGAATATGGATTATGAGCGCATTGGGCTGGCCGATAGCTATGCCGAGCACCTGGGCGTAAAGATTCCGATCATCTATTTGCCGGTATCTCCGGGCAAGAATGTCTCGGTAATCGTGGAAGTGGCAGCGATGAACATGATCCTCAAAGGGGTCGGTTATGACGCAGCCGAAGACTTCAACCGCAAAGTTCATGACGAAATCCGCAAGAAGACCATGCAAAAGAAGATCGAAGATGACGCGCAAGAAAGTGAAAGTAACGAATAAACTGGGCTTACACGCGCGTCCTTCTGCTCTAATGGTGCGTGCTGCCACCAAGTTTCGCAGTGAGTTTCAGATCGAAAAAGATGGCACCACCGTCAATGGCAAGAGCATTATGGGCGTGATGATGCTGGCTGCAGAATGTGGCAGCACCATCGAATTGATCGCAGACGGCGTGGATGAAGAGTATCTGATCAACGAGATTTCAGAGATGATCAGAGAAGGTTTTGGAGAATAACATGCAGATCCTCAAAGGAAGCGGAATCGCCAAAGGACTGGCTCTGGGAAAAGCTACTCACGTCCAGAGCAGCCATCCCGAGATTCCCCCGCATTCGATCACAGAGCAAGAACGCGAAGCAGAAAGTGCCAGATTTTTCCAGGCCCTAAATGACAGCCGCGAGGAATTGAACCGCTATCTGACCCAGCAAGATATTAGCGACAGCGAAAAGGAGATTCTCAGCACGCACCTGGATATCCTGGCGGATCCTGAGCTCAAACAGCAGATTTCTGCAGCCATCAACGACGAGCTGCATAATGTAGCCAAAGCAATTCACCTCAGCTTCGAACAAGCTATTGCCTTTTTTCTCAGCATGGAAAATGAGATGTTTGCCCAACGGGCGGCTGATTTTGCCGATGTGCGCCTGCGTTTGCTGCACAAGGTGTTGAGCCACGAACACAATCCCTTTGCAAGCTTGGGACCAGAAACAATCCCGCTCTTTTCCGAGATCAATCCCAGTGAGATTTCGCTGCTCAGCAAGCAGGGCGTATGTGCATATATCTCAGAAGCATGCAGCATCACTTCCCACGCTGCGATCCTGAGCCGGGCTTTAGGCATTGCCTGTGTGGCAAATATCAAAGATCTTAAAGAGCAGATTCGGGATGGCGACTACCTGGTGGTTGACGGCGAATCCGGTGAAGTGATCCTCAATCCTGATGACGAGGCCTTGGAGTTTTATGCTCAAAAACTGCAGATTCAGGAGCTCATCTGGCAAAAACAGCTCAAGCTCAAAGACACTGAATGTCAGACCAAATCCGGCCAACTCATCGACCTCTGCCTCAACCTCGGTCTGCCTGAAGAGATCGGAAAAGTAGCGCAATTAGATAGCAGAGGCGTAGGTCTGTTTCGCACCGAATTCCTCTTCATCTCACAGCCGCGCTTGCCTTCCGAAGAAGAGCAATATCAGCTCTATAGTGAAATGGCGGCAAAGATCGCACCCAAGCCACTCACCATTCGCACCTTTGATATGGGAGGTGATAAGCTCTCCCATCTGATCCCGGCAGAACCTGAAGAAAACCCCAATTTGGGTAACAGAGGCATCCGCTTTTCCCTCGCCCATCCCGAGATTTTGCGCCCTCAGCTCCGTGCCATTTTACGCGCCGCCGTGCATGGCAAGATCCGCGTCATGTTTCCCATGATCATCGATGTGGACGACTTTCTGGAAGCCAGGCGCATTTTCAAATCCTGCGCTGATGAACTCTATGCCGAGCACGCGGACTATAATTGGGAAATCCCGGTGGGAACAATGATCGAGATTCCTTCTGCAGCCCTGAGCTCAGACGCTCTGGCCCGAGAATGTGATTTTCTTTCCATCGGCACCAATGATCTGGTGCAGTATACTCTGGCTGTGGATCGGAACAATGAAACGGTGAGCCGATATTTTATCCAGCATCATCCTGCAGTGCTCAAATTGATCCGGGCCACGGTAAGCAATGCCGCCAAACACGATACTCCGGTCTCGATCTGTGGCGAAATGGCCTCGATCAAAGAATATGTGCCACTGCTGATCGGGATGGGAATCTCTGAGCTCAGCGTAAATGCCGCTGCCTATTATGAAGTGAAATCTGTAATCCGAAACTGTGATGCCAAGCTGCAGATGATCGTAAAAAACTTTGATTTTTCCACTTCTTTACCCAAAGTGGATGAATTGGTATATCGCACACTAAAACCCTATTATGCTGAAAAAGGGAGCTATTGATGATCCATTTTCATTATCGAAACTTATTGGTAAACCCATATCTGAAAACCGCGATTCCGGCCTCCCGCCTGGTCGATTTTGCTGAAAAAGTAAAAGTCGCCCGAGCCCAGATTGATGAAGATCGTAAGGCCGATATCCTGGGCTTTTATGCCTTACCGGAACAGGATGTTTCTCCTATCACAGATTTTGTGCAGTCTCTGAATCCGGCCTTTGAAAACATGGTGGTTTTGGGCATTGGAGGCAGTGCCTTGGGCAACAAAGCCTTGTACAACGCTCTCAAGACCGAGGCCAATCTGGATAAACGCATCTATGTCTATGACAACGTGGATCCGGTATTCCTGCACGAGATCTTGCAAGAGATCGAGCTGGAAAAGACCATCTTCAATGTGATCACCAAAAGCGGCACCACTGCCGAAACCATGTCTGGCTACATGATCCTTCTGGATATCCTGAAAAAGAAATTCCCCCAAGATTACCATCAGCGCATGGTCATTACTACAGACAAGGAAAAGGGCTTCCTCCGGCAGGTGGTCAAAGATCAGGGCTTCCCATCCTTTGTGGTGCCGGACAACGTCGGCGGCAGATTCTCTGTGCTCACCGATGTAGGTCTGCTCTCTTCCGCCTTTGCCGGAATCGACATCAAAGCTTTGCTCAAAGGTGCCGCTCAGATGCGAGAACAAAGCGAGCTCACCGACATCATGCAAAACCCTCCGCTGCTCAACGGCTTGATGCACTTCCTGTATATGCGCGAAGGCAAAAACATCAGCGTGATGATGCCTTATAGCAATGCCTTATATGATTTTGCCGATTGGTACCGTCAGCTCTGGGCAGAAAGCCTGGGCAAACGCTATGACCTCAGTGGTCGCGAAATCTACGTGGGACAAACCCCCGTAAAAGCCTTGGGAACCACAGATCAACACTCCCAGATCCAGCTCTATACCGAAGGTCCCAATGACAAAGTAATCACCTTCCTCAGCGTGCAAAACTTCCAGCATGACTATGTGATCCCAAATATCCACCCCGAACGTGAGGAAGTAAGCTATCTGGGCGGCAAAAAACTCTCCGAATTGCTCAATGCCGAACGCCTCGCCACCGAAATCGCTTTGTGCAAAGCCGGCCGTCCCAACGCCAATCTTGTCTTTTCCGAAATCAACGCCGAAAACCTCGGCGCAGCCATCATGATGTATCAGATTCAGACCGTCTTTACCGGAAAATTGCTGCAAATCAATCCCCTGGATCAACCCGGGGTGGAAGCCGGCAAAATCGCCACTTATGCCCTGATGGGTAAAGCGGGATTTGAACAAGAACTTGAGGATATCAAACACTATATCGATCACCAATAACCAAGGCAAGGTGCACTCAAGCATGAGCAAAGTATATGATAATTGCTTTGTCTGTGGCAAGGCAAATCCGATCGGGCTGAAGATAGATTTTTTCTATGATGAAGCCGGTGCTGTCGCAGCAGAAGTCTGCCTCAGCGAGCTGTTTGAAGGCTATCCGGGAGTGATCCATGGCGGTATGCTCAGCACCCTTTTGGACGAAGTGATGGCCAAAGCGGTGCTGCACAAAGGTAAAACTGCGGTAACGGCCAAACTCTGCGTTAGCTTTCGCAAAGCCTTGCCCCCACAACACAAGATCTTGCTCAAAGGCTGGATCGTCCAAGCCAAAACCAGAACCATCGCTACTGCGGCCAAACTTTATGATCACAACGCTATCTATGCCGAAGCAGAGGCGGTCTTTGTGGTTCCCCGCGAGGCATTATGAAAAATCCCTTTAGTGCTATCTTCACCCCCGATGAACAGCGTATTTTGTTGTTTATCGCCGGCTTCTTGATCTTGGGCTCGGCTTTACAGCTGGCGGGATTTCAAGCCCGGGCTTCCGATTCCACCCTCTCCGATAGCCTCCTGGTAGCTCTCGAAGAAGATCAGCCCCTGCAAATCGATATCCGCAGCGCCAGCAAAGAAGAATTGATGGCAATCTCCGGCATCGGCGCCAAACGGGCTCAGGACATCTTGAACTACCGGGAGCAACATCCTTTTCAAAATGTAAACGATCTGCTCAAGGTATCCGGAATTGGGACCAAGCTCTACCAACGCTTTTACCCGGATTTACTCATTTTTGGCGATTCCCTGGCGGTGGAGCTCTCCCCTTCCCAGCCTGCCGGGAGCTCCCCAAAAGCTTCCGGACCAGCTCTGGTAAATATAAATACTGCGGGACTTCAGGAACTCTGCAGCCTGTCCGGCATTGGTCCCGTGAAAGCTCAGGCCATCATCGATTTTCGCAATGCCCAGGGAGCTTTTGACAGCGCGGAAGATCTGCTCAAAGTAAAAGGCATCGGAGTGAAAACTCTACAGAAAAACCTTGCTCGAATCAGGATTTGAGCCATCCCCAAACAAAGCTATTGACACAAAATGCCACTGCCGTTTATTGTCCTTAGAATTCTAAGATTTCGGGAGTAACAATATGAAGACTTATGGATCAAACTGGACTCCAACCGTCACGCTGGCAAAGCTATTTGAAGAGCAAAACCAATTTTTTGATGCTCTGGCTACCTACGAGCTTATCGCTCAAAATGATGCTTCCCCTGCCCTCAGGGAGAAGATCGAGGCCTTGCACGCCCGCATTTTGAATGATCCTTCAAACAATTATGATCCCCGAATCGAAAAACTCTTTACCCCCGAAGAGCTGGCTTACCTCAAAATCCTCAGCCATCAGGGCTTTGACAACATGTACCGTGCCATGGAAAAGCTGGGAGAAGGCATCCAGGAGAGCGAGATCCTCTTTGATGAAGACGATATCCTGGCTGATGAATCCGAACTCGATGCACTCTCTGAGGTCCTGGAAGAGATCGAAAGACAGGCTCAGCTCAATCTCATCAACTCAGCGGAGTGCTTTGCAGAACTCACCATCAAAGACCTCCTGCTCGCCATTCTCTCCCGTTATGACAAAAGCCAGTTGCTTAGCGAGATACACCTCTCGGATCTGGTCAGCCTCTTTGTGGATATGCAAAACCCCCAATCCTGAGTATGGCCAAATCGCGCCCTGTCTACAATAGCATTTGTGAGAAATGCTTGCGTTCCTGTAAGCAAGCGCCACAGGTGCAGGTGCTTGGCTGCCCCAAATTTGACCCCAAACCCGTACAATTGGAAATCAAGGTTCCCGGTCTGGGACGCAGATTCGGCAAAAGCACATGATCCGCATCATCGCCGGCATTCATAAGAAGCGTAAGCTCTATTCCGTGCCTGGAAAAAGCACCAGACCCACCAGCGATTACAACCGCGAGATGATCTTTGCCAGCTATCAGGATTTTGCCGGAAAACGGGTGCTGGATCTCTTTGCTGGCACCGGTGCTTTTGGCATGGAAGCTCTATCGCGAGGCGCCGTCTGGGTGGATTTTGTGGAGTTTGCCAGCCCGGCCATCGCCACTCTCCTAAGCAATGTCAAGCTTATCGGCTGTGAGGATCAGTGCCATATCTATCGCAAAAAAGTCCACAGCTATCTCAAGGGCTGCACTGCCAGATACGATATCATCTTCCTGGATCCGCCTTACGATAAAAACCTGATCAATCCTACCCTAAAGAGCATCTTTGCCTCAGATATGCTCCATGAAAACGCCGTGATCATCGTGGAACACTCCCCCAAAGAAAGCATCGCAGAAGAGCTGAGCGAGCTGATCTTCAAACAAAAATCCGGAAAAAGCTGCTCCTTTTCCTGGCTGAACGCAAGCCCGAACCTGCCTTCCTAAGCGATATTCTGCTTAGTGGTAATCCTCATACATCAGATCTGCCATCATGCTGAAATATGGATCCCCGGTCACCAGAGTGCATTTGTGCAGCAATTGCCGGTGCACCAGATGATAATTCTCAAACTGATTGCGGTAATACAGATCGTATAGACTCATCTCTTTCGGCACTCGATAGAGCGATACTTTGTCTTTGACGGTGCTCAGCTCATAGCTAAAAAGCTGACGCGAAAGATCATCGCCCCAGACCCACCAGTGATCATAAAGCCCCATAGCCCCGATGATTGAGCCATTGAGTACAAAGCGCTTGGGACCCTGAGGATATTCGTCCACCCAATAATAATCTCCCGCTCCAAAAAGGGTGTCCGGTTCACATACTTCTACTCCCGAGTATTCGCTCTCAAAATCGATAAAGGTCCTCAAAATCGAATCCGCCACCGCTGTGAAATGCTCGTCTTGGGTGAAGTGATAGATGCGGCTATATGCCGAGAGTGCAGTGCCCTGCGCCATGCCGGAAAACCACGGCGGTGTATAGATGTGCGATCCACCATCGTCAAAAGCAAATTGATAGGGAAAATAGAGCTTGTCCTCATGCCGCACTGCGTGTTCCCGCAAGGCTTCCATGGTCGTAATCGCATGCTCGAGATAGATCTCGTCATCCGTAAGGTCATAGTCGTTCATCGCCTCCAGACTCATGTAGCACAGCTTTACCGGATGGTAATAGTGCTCACCCTGATACTCAAAGAGATACACTCCGTTGGAATCCGTGGGTGTGTTATTTATGCTATTATACAGACTGTGCCCATTCTTGAGCAAATCGTCAAAACTGCAGCGCTGCAGCTCAAAAGCGTAATCCGTCACATCCTTCAGATAGTCGGTATAGGAAGATTGCTGCTTGCGTTCACAAGAGTATAGCAAGGAAATCAGGCAGATCACTGCGATAAGTTTTGGTAATAGTTTCAGCATCAAACACCTCATAAAGTTTTCATTTCATCCCTTAACCAGAGCAATTTCTGTTCCTTGATTTCGACTTTTTGGCTGGTGATGCCGCAGCTCAGCAAATGTTTCACAGATTGCTCTTTGTACCTCGTCAAGCTTAGGGTGGCTATTGAAGTGGGGAATGGAGTTTTGGGGGACGGGCAAATGGTATGC
>CAZCRD010000049.1:0-11491 GCA_964501025.1 uncultured Candidatus Cloacimonadota bacterium
CATGACAAGAAAGAAGACAAAAATAGTAAAAGAGCTTGAACCAGATGAAGTTGAAGGATATAGTCCAGCCCGGATAGAGCATTATCTGTCTTTGGGCTATAGACCATATCTGGATGAGAGATCCCATGTAAAATGGCTGACTCAGGCGCAAAGATCCTTGCGGGGAGCAAAAAACACCAGGGTCCCGGTTACCCGGCGGCTGATTCCTCAAAAGAAGACTGGTCGATATCGCAAGAAAAAGGGTCATCGGACGCTGTATCGCTTTATCCGGGAGTATTGGTTCTTTGCCTTGACCATCCTGATTGTGGTAGCTTTTGTTGTTCTGATCATTGTTTTCCCAGATCAAATATTTTAAGGAGAAAAGAGACTTGAGAATCCTATTGGTAAATGATGATGGCATTGCTGCTCCTGGAATTCGCACACTGCAAAAGGCTTTGATTCAAGCGGGACACCAGATTATCCTGGTGGCTCCGGATAGCGAACGTTCGGCTGCTTCACATTCCATCACCCTTCGCAAAGACATTCAGGCGCAGATGATAGCCCCAGAAGAATGGGCAATCAGTGGCACGCCCGTGGATTGTGTGGTGATCGCCTTGCAAAAGATCGTGAAAGGGGAGATCGACCTGGTGATTTCCGGCATCAATGCAGGACAAAATATGGGCGAAGATGTATTATATTCTGGTACAGTGGCAGCAGCCCTGGAGGCATCAATGTTTGGTCACAAAGCGATAGCGCTTTCGATCAATGCCTACCAGGAGCAAAAATTCGAATCTGCCACCCGCTGGTTTATGAAGCTGATGCACGAGGGGGTTTATGAGCTGGCCAAGGCCAATCAGGTCATGAACATCAATTTCCCCAATATCGAGTATGAGGCAGTAAAGGGTATTCGGCTCACCAAGACCGGACACCGCAGGTATTACAATTTTGTTACCATCAAAGATGAAACCGACTCTTCCTTTAGCTACCGAGTGGGAGGAAATCAGCCCGAATGGGATTTTGAGAGCGGCACAGATTCCGAAGCTGTGAACGCCGGCTATATCTCAATCACCCCGTTGGGTTTTGAGCTTACCAAAGCAGACGCCTATCCTCCACTGTTGAGTTGGATCGAAGCCAAAGAACTTTTGGAGCTATAGATTCCTTATGCGCTTTGAAGATCAGCGGAAGATGTTGGTGGAGGAACTCAGCCAGCGGGGTATTGCGGATCCCGATGTGTTAGCTGTGTTTGAAAAAATCCCCCGTGAATACTATGTCCTGCCTGAATATCAGGAGTATGCATATCGCAATCAACCTTTACCGATCACTGGGAGGCAGACCATATCCCAGCCACTGATGATCGCCTTGATGATGAGTAAACTCAAGCTGCGTCCGCAAGACCTGGTGCTGGAGATTGGCACCGGTAGCGGATATCAGACAGCCTTGCTGGCCAGCATCGTAAAAGAAGTGTGCACGGTGGAGCTGCTGGATTTCCTGTCTTTGAAAGCGCAGAAGATCCTCAAAAGCGCCGGCTTTAAAAACATCCATTTTCGCATTGGCGACGGTTGGGACGGCTGGCAAAAGGCATATCCCGCCTACAAGGTATTCGACAAAATCATCGTTTCAGCCGCCGCTGAGGAGATACCTTCCCGGCTATGTGAGCAATTGGCAGATGGGGGGATCATGGTGGTTCCGGTTGGGGCTGGCATCGCCCAGATCCTGCATATCATCCAGCGCAAAAAGGATGAATTGATTATCCGCAAGGATTGTCCCTGCGCTTTTGTCCCAATGGTCAAGAAGGCAAAGTGAGGATTATCATGATTAAGATTTGGCATTGGATAAAATCCGTCTTTAGTAAACCACAGCTTTATCTGAGGTTTCGAGTATATTCCATTTTTAAGGAACTCAGTTCTTATGATCTTTTCCTATTGGATGAGCGCATGCACCAAAGAAAATTTAAGAGCGGTGAAGTGATCTTTGAGGCCGGATATCCGCTGGAAGTGATTTATTTCGTTCGTTCTGGAGAGATTTTATTGCAAGGGATCTATCATGGTAAGGAAGAAAAGATCATCGGCAAAACTCAGCATCTGGGGATATTGGACATGTACCACGCTCAGAACCGCAGCAGCACTGCAATCGCCAAGACCGAAGTGGAGGTGGACGCGATATCCCGCACAGATTTGCTGGAATATATCCAGGCCAGACCACGTTGCGGATTGAAGATCTTGCACGCTGTTTGTAGAGATTTTTGTGATCTAATCTTTGAACAGGCTGGTGAGAAAGAGCAATGAATTGGGCCAGGATCACTTTCTATGTGCTTTTGGGAGCTATTCTGATTGCTGCCCTGTTCTTTTATCGCTGGATCTTTCACTATCTCATTGCCGCCTGGGTCTTTAGCCATATCCTTGATCCGGCTGTAAACCAGCTTGAACACAGACGAATTCCGCGCTGGCTGAGCGTATTGCTGGTATACCTTAGTGTGGGCGGTCTCATTGCCTGGTTTACCACAAGGCTGATTCCGGATCTTCTGATTCAAGCCAATAATCTGATCTCTATTTTGAGTCACAATGAGGAGATGAGCTCGGATTTACTGCTCAAGATCCCATTTTTGAGCGGCTTGCATGATTTCGCCTTAGATCTGGATGGCAAGATCCCGGGTCTGGATCTGGGTATGCAGTTTTCCACTATCCTGGACAATGCCACAGACTTTATGGCGAGACTGCCGAAGTTTTTGGTGGATAATTATTCCACAATCATCGGAGCTGTTTCCTTTGTCGGCATGATTCCTCTGATCAGTTTTTTCTTGCTCAAAGACAAGCATACCATCCGCAAATCTCTGCTGAGGCTGAGCTCGAACCGCTATTTTGAGCTTAGCATCATCATCATGGAAAAGATCAATACCACTGTGGGCACCTATCTAAGAGCCATGCTGTTTGAGGTGATTGCAGTGAGCCTGATGTCTTCCACCGCCTTGAGCATCGTGGGGGTGAGTAACCCCATCCTGATCGGAATCACGGCTGGTGTAGCCAATATCATACCATATTTTGGTCCTTTCCTTGGTGGATCACTGGCGGTGCTATCGGTGCTCTTTGAAGGAGGTAGTTTTCTGGCGATGGTCTATGCTGCTCTGGCCATGTATCTGGTGCAGGTAGTGGACAACAACATCGTCTATCCGGTCGTGATCGGCACCACCATAAACATGCACCCGCTACTGGTGCTTTTGACCGTATTGGCGGGAGGCTGGTACGGCGGGATATTGTGGATGCTGATCTCGGTTCCACTGGTCTTTCTGATCTACACTCTGGTGAGTGTGTTATGCAAAAATCTAAAAGAATATCGAATCATATAAAGAGGTTTCAATGAGCATATTAGATAAGTGTTACAATTTTACCGATGCCCGCAAGGCGATAGCAATGGGCTATTACCCATATTTTCGCGAGATAAGTTCGGAACAGGATACGGAAGTGATTTGCAATGGCCAAAAGATGCTGATGATGGGCTCGAACAGCTATCTGGGACTCACCACACATCCCAAGGTCAAAGAAGCCGGCATCGAAGCCATGAAGAAATATGGCAGCGGTTGTGCGGGATCGAGATTCTTGAATGGCACGCTGGATTTGCATCTGGAGCTGGAAGCAGAATTGGCCAGATTGGTGGGCAAAGAAGCTGCTCTGGCATATCCCACCGGATATCAGGCAAATGTAGGCTGTATCTCTGCGATGGTAAATAAAAGCGAATATATTGTAACCGATAAATATGACCATGCCTCCATCATCGATGGCTGCCGTATGTCTGATGGCACTATGCTACGCTACAATCACAACGATATGACATCGCTGGAACGCTGTCTGCAGAAGATTGAGGGGAAATCTGCCTTGATCGTGGTGGATGGCATCTTTTCGATGGAAGGTGACATTGCGAATCTGCCCGAGATTGCCAAGCTTGCGGCAAAGTATAAGGCAAATCTGATGGTGGATGAAGCGCATTCCCTGGGCGTGTTGGGCGAAAAAGGAGCTGGAGCAGCTGCTCATTTTGGGCTCACCAAAGAGTCGGACCTCATCATGGGAACTTTTAGCAAGTCTCTGGCTTCCGTGGGGGGATTTATCGCTGCGGACGAAGCTCTGATCCACTATCTCAAGCACAAATCCCGGGCCTTGATCTTCAGTGCATCTTTGCCGCCTGCTTCCACCGCCAGTGTCCTGGCTGCCATCAAAATCATGGAAGAAGAGCCCGAGCGCATTGCCAGACTCTGGGAAAATACCGATCACATGATGAGCGAATTCAAAGCAATGGGCTTCAATACCGGCACCAGCTGCACACCCGTGATCCCCCTGCATGTGGGGGATATGATGCATGCCTTCAAGATGTGGGCTCGCCTCGGTGAAGAAGGTGTCTTCATCAACCCTGTGGTGCCTCCTGCAGTGCCACCCAACGGCTGTTTGATCCGCTGTTCCTTTATGGCTACACATACCAGGGCGCAATTGGACATGGCTCTGGAAAAATTCCGTAGCATTGGCAAAGAACTGGGAATAATCTAAAACTATCCTTGACAGGATAGCGATTGGTTTTTATGTGCCAATCACCTGATCTCTGATACCAAAAAAATATAGCCATAGATGGAGGAATAATGGCAAGCAAGAGTAGTGCTGAGTATTACAGCGATCTCAAAGCGATGTCTCCAATCCGCGCCATAGCCGAGACACTCATGAACAATCATCTGGTGCGCAAAGTCGATATTCGGGAAGCCTATGAAATGGCAAAGAAACAGCCCGGTATCACCATCACGGATATCCCCATGTATCCGGAATTTGTCAAACTCCACAAGCTCCCCGAAGATGCCATGGTGCTCGATGATTGTCATGGCAAAATCCTGGGGCGGACAGCCAAGGCCAGACGCTTCTATCACCGCTTGGATGCCATCAAAAAGAACAAGCTGGAAGGAGACTTTCGCGAAGCTGTGTGGCAGATGCAACACTATCCGCTGATCAAAGGCGAGGCGGTCTTGGGCATGGATCAGGATCTGATGATCAAAGCCACCTTTATCACCACCGAAACCGATGCAGCGAATATGTTCAACTGGCTGGTAAATTTTACTCCCCTGGATTCAATCAAGGAAGCATACGAAGCCAGTGCCAAACTCCCGATCCAGGATGTCATCATCATTGGTTTCAACGAATGGACCTGCGATGATCCATTCTACAACAACGTTGGCGCTCCGCAGCTTGCCCTGGTGGATGAAAAACACAATGTCATGGTGAATCTGGGCATGCGCTACTTTGGCGAACGCAAGAAGGGAACCCTCACCATGGCCTGGACTTCGGGCATCCGAATTGGCATGGCTGCCTGTCATGGCGGAATCAAAGAGATTGATTTTGGCAGTTGCGCAGACCAAGGATATCACAAGTTTGGCAAACGCTCCATCGCCTTCTATGGACTCTCCGGCACCGGCAAATCCAGCCACACAAATTCCCACGACAATGCCGGCACACTCCCTGAAGGTTTCTCCAAAGTAGTGCTACACGACGATGCCTTCCAGATTGATCTGGAAAACAAGGTCTGCCGTGCCTGGGAACCTACGCTCTTTGATAAAACTGATTCCCGCCCTACAGATCATCCGGATTGGAAATATTGCCTGGCTCTGATGAATCATGCCGTGCTCAATCTGAATGGCAAACGCATTCCGGTGGGGCAGGATCTGCGTAATCAAAATGGCCGGGCTCTGCTGGATCGCAGCCTTTTGGGTAAATATGTGAACCGCTGCGCTTTCCCCAAAGCCTTGTGCTGGTTGATGAAAGACAGTGTCCTGCCGCCCATTCTAAAGTTCAAGGACAAACATCTGGCCGTGGCAATGGGTGCAGCACTGATGACCCAACGTAATCGAGCCGAAAACGTCACTGAGGAAGATCTCAAAAAGCTGGTCTTTGAACCCTTTGCCAATCCCTTCCGTGTCTATGAACTATATCGTGATGTGGAAGCCTTTCTCAACGTGGTGGATAGTGGAGCAGAATGCTATTGCTTCAATTCCCGCGGCTATTGGAAAGCATCGGATTCGGAATTGGAAGCCATCCCACTCAAGACTTCTCTAACTCTGCAGACCGCGATTCTTACCGATCAGATCGAGTGGGAAGACTGGGATGCTTTGCCCAATGCCATGATCCCGACCCGGGAGTCGATTGAGAAGATATTGCCGGGCTACTACGATCGCTATGACCCTGCTAAACGGGACAATCTCGAAGACTACAAAGAACTGCTCAAAGATAGATTCCAGCAACGTAAAGACTTCCTGTCCGAGAGTGATCTGAAAGAAAAGCCGGATACCCAAAAAGCTCTGCTGGATGCCCTTGATGTGAAGCTCTGAGCTGAACAGAACAGCTTGAACCGATAATGTAACGCCGGGTGTATGCCCGGCTTTTTATTGCCCACAAGGGTTTTGTTCCGTCCAGAGAGTGGCTTTTGAGGCAAAAAGAAAGCCTCCCGAGGGAGGCTTGAAATTGGTGCAGAAGGCGGGACTCGAACCCGCACACCCGTTACAGGCACAAGATCCTTAGTCTTGCGTGTCTGCCAGTTCCACCACTTCTGCAAAAAAGTTCAATTATTCGCTCTGAGCAGGCTCAGCCGGAATCTGGATGGGAGCGGATTCAGCGGGTTCGGCTTGAGCTTCAGCATCAGGGATCTGACTCTGCCGTTGCTGCACGTCGCTGAGCGTTGATCCACCACGCAGATCTTTGACCAGAAAGGCCAGTAAGATACAGGAAGCGGCAAAGATAACCGCCAGAATCTGTGTCCATTTCTTCAAAAGATGGGAAGCACCACTGCCGCCGAAGACATTCATTGCGGCGCCACCAAGATTGGCATCCAGACCGCCTTTGGAGGTCTGAGCGAGGATTACCAGCACCAGGACGACGCAGATAATCGCATGAACAAATAGGGCTATTGTGTACAAAAGCATTTATATATCCTTAATCTGTGTTTTCAAAACTATGTCTGCGCACTCAAATCTACAGGGCATTTTCTGTCAATAACTTTTTTGGGAATACTAACCAGAAGCATTGCAATCAGGAGCATTGCCGCACCCAGAATACTCCTCAAAGTGATGTTTTCGCTCAAGATCAGATAGCCGCCGATCATAGCAAAAACTCCTTCCAGGCACATGATCACCGCAGCTGGAGCTGGTTCTGCCTCTCGCTGTGCTTTGATTTGCAGGGTGTAAGCGATGCCCACGCTGATCAGTCCTCCATACAAAATCGGGATTAGAGCTATGCCAATGTTTTGCAGATACGCTGCGGAAATGGTGTCAAAGGGATGCATAAAGATCCGCCAAAACCCGGCAAAAATGAAAGACAGCAGCGCACACACTCCAAACTGGTCAAAGGCCAGCATCCCGGTGGGATAGAGCTTGCTATACTTATCCACGATCTGCACATGCCAGGCAAAAAACACTGCCGAGATCAGCACAAGCAGATTGCCCAGAGACATCTGAAGGCTTTCAAAACGATTGATCAGATACAAACCCAAGACCGCCAGCAGGATGCCATACAATACTCTGCGAGATAGTCTTTGCCCTCGAAAGATCCCGATCAATGGCACGAAGATTACATATAGTCCGGTGATAAATCCAGCTGATCCGGCACTGGTATAGATGAGGCCAATCTGCTGAAAAGTGGCAGCTACAAAGAGGACAATGCCAGGCAAACGGATGATGTCTGCCCGTTTGGCAAAGCTCCGGTAAAGGGCAAAGCGGACAAAGATTGCGCCCAGAGCAAAGCGGATGGCATTGAAAGTAAATGCGTCCAGACTCTCCATGCCCTTGCGTTGGGCCACAAAGGCAAGACCCCAGAGCGCAGCTGTAATGAGCAGGAGGAAGTTTGCCATCAATACAAGTGACTACTGAAGATCAAACCACTTTGTGCGCAGCTCTTTCAGCACACCTTTGTTTTTCACTTCTTCAAAGGCTTGCTGCCATTGCTCTACAGTTTCTGAGGGCGTATCCAGGGACAGGGCAATGTAGTAATCTGTGGACATAAGCTCCATTACAGGTTTTAGTGATTGAGGATCTATCTCAGCTTCTGCCAGCAGATTTGGCAGAGTGATATCGGTAAATACTGCCAGATCTGCCTTTTTGTCTACCAATAGTCGGATGGTCTGCAAGGGATCACTCATGCTTTCCAGATTTTCAAAGCCCAGTTCGATGAGATGCTGTTCGGTAAACCAATTTGTGGTGGTAGCGATCTTGTCCACGGCTTTGGCAGCTGCAAGATCTGCAATCGTGATCTCATTGTTACTATAGGTGTAAAAACTTGCCACATTGGAGCCCAAGGGTCCGATAAAGTGAAATCTGGCCTCGCGCTCGGGTGTTTTATCGATAGTATATAGCAGCACATTAGCCTCGGTCAGGGCTGTGGTATAGGCAGTGTCCCAGCTTTGCAGAGAGATGGGATAGTCTGTGCCGAGTTCTGCCTGGATGGCATTGACCACATCTGTGCCATATCCGGTAACCTCGCCCTCTGCCATAAAACTCAAGGGCGGATAGTCCTCAGTGAGGATCCTGATCTGATCCTTTGATGATGAACAGGAAGTGAGCAGGATCAGCAGGAGTGTAAAAGCTGCTGTTAGCATTGATCTTTTCATTCTTGTCTCCTTTATGGATGTTGGATTAAGTATATCTAATCTCTTTTATTAATAACTTTAGCGGATTACGATCTTGGCCAGGCGTGTATCCAAATCAGCGTTTTTCAGCGCTTTGCTCCAGTGGGCGCGAAGTCTGATGGCTTTTACCAGATCCTTGCTCCCGCAGAGGATATAAGCGGTGCTGGCCTTGCATTTTTGCTTGAGAAAATCCCCCAGGGCATTGTAGAGCTTGCTCACATCTTGCTGAGATTCCAGCCTCACTCCATAGGGGGGATTGGTGATGATGGTTCCGGAAAAGCCCGCCTTTGCCTGCTCAAATCTCAAGCACTCAAGTCCGATGTTCTGTCCCCCGGGCAAAAGCCGCAGGTTGTCCCCGGCAGCGCTGATCGCTGCTGGATTGATATCTGATCCCTGGATCAAGCCGGGAGGTAGAGCTCTTATCTGGGCATTCTCTTCATCTCCTACCTGCGCCCAAAGCTGTGGGTCAAAGCCCGGCAAAAGCTGCGCCCGTCGATTATCTCTCAGATATCCGGCGGGCACGCGGCAATAGTGCATGGCAGCTTCGGCGAGGATGGTGCCGCTGCCGCATAGGGGATCCCATAGCGTTGTCTCACCCTGCCACCCGGAGAGCTTGATGATGGCGGCAGCCAGGGTTTCCTGCAGGGGAGCTTCCACACTGCTCTTGCGATAGCCACGTTTGTGCATACTGATCCCCAATATATCCAGGGAGATCGTAGCCCGATTTTTGTGAATATGCAGATTGAACACGATATCGGGATTCTGGTTCGTATAATCTGGCCGCTTACCACAGTGCTCGCGAAATCTATCGCAGATGGCGTCCTTGAGGATCTGGCTGCTATACAGAGAATGATGAGCAAATGAATCGCTCACATTGCAGAGGATGCCAAAGCTCATGTCCGCTGTGAACAGTTCAGGCCAGTTGATGTTTTTCATAGCTTGTTGATAGAGGTATTTGTTGCTATGACAATCAAACTTCAACAGAGCAATCAATACCCGCTGGATGAGTCTGGCAGAATATAAAATGCGGTATAGCTGCTTTGGAGATGCCATAAAGCCCAATCCGCGGGGGATCTCTTTGAAAATCTCCACGCCAAAGTCTGTCAATTCTGCTTTGGCATGCTTCTCCAAGCCTCCGGCTACGACGGCAAAATATCTCTGTTGCCCGGAATTATCTGTTATATTCATTCATCTGCAGGGGCTTAGCTATACAGGTATCTCTTGATTTTTTGGGTGGGCGTCTTTTGGAAGGGCTCACTCACGACATGCATTTTAACAATGCGGGAAAAATCTGCCAGGATAGCGTTGACTGCCTGGCGGTTATCTTCCATGAGCTTGGGAATCTGGCTCTCCGGAATCCGATCGGCATCCAAAGCCTCAAAATCAGGATAGATCATGGCGTGTAGCTGGCGCTCGCGCTCCAATACCAAAGCTTCACCCACATATTGCATGTTGTTTAGCTTTTGCTCCACCTGTTCGGGGTAGATGTTTTCGCCGCTAGGACCCAGGATCACGTTTTTACTGCGTCCGCGGATATAGACAAAGCCGTCTTTATCCATGGTGCCGATATCCCCGGTATAGAGCTTGCCATCACGCAAAACTTCCTTGGTGGCTTCATCAAACTTGTAATATCCCTTAAAGACCTGTTCGCCTTTGATGATAAACTCTCCGGGAACATTCTCGGGATCAGGAGAATTGATCTCTATGCTGAGAAATCTTACCTGTTTACCACTGGAGGCAAAGCGGTGATCCTGCCAATTTGCATAAGCTATCAAGGGACCGCATTCGGTCATGCCATAACCAATGGTGAAGGGGAAGCGGATTTTCTTCATAAACTCTTCCACTTCTGCATTCATCGGTGCTCCGCCAGTGATGAGTTCGCGTACATTGCCCCCAAAAGCTGTCTTCAATTTGTCGTGGATCTTCTGGTAGATTACTTTGTTCAGCACCGGGATTTTTGTCAAAATCTGCATCTTGGTGCTTTCGATGATCGGCTGCAATTGCTTTTTATAGATCTTCTCGATCAAAAGCGGAACGGTCAAGACCACCTGAGGCTTGAGATCAGCCATTGCTGCGAGCAGGAGTTTGGGTGCGGGAATGCGCTCCAGGAAGTTGATGTGATTTCCTCTGGTGAAGGGATAGAGGAGGTCAAAACTGCAGGCGTAAGCATGAGCCAGAGGCAAAAATGCCAACACTTTGGCGCCCACTTCAAAGAGCAGATTCTCCCGGGCTACGATGAGATTTGCCAGCAGACTACGGTGAGGTAGCATCACACCTTTGGAAAAGCCTGTGGTCCCGCTGGTATAGATGATAGCAGCGATATCTTCGTTGTCACAGACATCCTTGGCTAAGATCTGCTCTTTGCCATACTGCTGGATCTCATTATCGTCTGCCAGAGACGGGATCAGCTGCTTCTTTTTGTCAACCCGGTCCTCCAGTAAACTAAAATCATCCAGAGAAAAGATGTAACGGACTTTACGCAATTGATCTGTATCAATGCTGTCATACTTGTCTTTGGAGATAAAAAGCAGTTCAGCATCAGAGTGATTGATGATGTGTTGAGTATCCTCTACTGAGAAATTTGCCAGAACCGGTACAATGGTAGCACCATAAGATACAGTAGATATCCAGACCGATGCCCAATTGCTGCAGTTTTTCCCTGCTAAAGCGATCTTGGAACCTTTTTTGATACCGGATTTTCGATAGAGCTTGTGCATCCACATCAGTCTCTTTCCTACATCAGCATAACTCAAGGCAGTACCAGGGTAATCTGTAAACGCGGGTAAATCCCAAAATTCCTTGATAGAATCGATCAGGTAGGGGATCAGTTTTTCATTGATCATAACTACTCCTTTGGCTTTTTGCTACAGAA
>CAZCRD010000050.1:0-11339 GCA_964501025.1 uncultured Candidatus Cloacimonadota bacterium
TCTGCCGTGGCTTCCGCCAGCAGCTCTTTATCGGCTACCAGGGCATCATATTCATCCAGGATTTCCAGCATGATCTCCCGGTCATCATATGCGGACAACCGCAAATCATCAGCAAACTTCTGCCGCAAAACCTCGGCTTCAGCTTTTTCTTGAAGCACCCAGTTGCGTTCTTCCATCAGACGCGGTGTGTGTTCAGGATAATCACCGCTGTCCAGCAGCTCATCTATGGAAGACAGGATCTCATTGTAAATCGCTAAGGTGCGATCTATCTGATAGATACGATCCAAATACAGGTCTGCAGTATAGACATCAGAATTCCCCAGGGCCTCACTGTTCAGGCGCTGGAAATTTTGTTGCATGTGGTTATCAAAGAGCAGTAACACCCGATCATAAAAAGCCAGATTTGCTTTGACAGCTTCGATATGAGCCATAGCAGGACGGATATCTTCTTGAATACGAATTCTGGCATTGGCATAATCTGCCAGCATGGTCTTGAGCTCATTCAGCCTGGAGACTTCATAATCATGGGATTCCACCAGAGCGTCCACAAAGAGCATTCCCTGCATTCCGATTATCTCATTATTGATCATAGTAAGATCTTGCATGATCTGATCTATGGTGGCATTCAGGGCGCTGAAGCTGGCTTGGGTGGGATTGTCGTAATATGATACCAGATCCAGACTGCTTAGGCGATTGAGCACCTGCTGTTTGGCGGGCAGAAGAGTATTCAGGACTATTTGACGGTTATCATTGTAGGTGTAGATCAGATTTAAGATATCCGTATAGTTGCTATTATCTGCGCTGATATCTGCATACAGGTATAGATAGGAAGGGAAATACTCTCCGGTATTGTAATATTCAAACACAATGTGTTGCAAAAATTCCCTTGCCAGACCCCGATCCCCGGCCTCAAGCATCTCTATCAGTTTACGATACAAGACAAGATTCAGCATCTTTCTGGCATCTGGATTGAGCTCAGTTTCGAGGAGTGAATCAAAAATCGTAATGGCTTTGTTATCTTCGCCAACCCTTGCATACATGTGTCCCAATAGATATGAGACTTCGTCTTCTCCCAGGGAACTCAAAGTGCTGCTAAACATCTGCAGCTCTCCGGTTGCCCGCTCAGGATCAAGCGCAATAATGGTGGGCAATTCATCCACCAGGAATAGTTTGGCAGCCTCTCTGATCTCTCTTTTTTGGTTGCGAATCTCTTCCTGAAGCTGCTCTATGGTGTATTGCTCCCCCGAATCACCAGTTTGGGCAAATAGATCAGATACGCAAGCCAGCGAAAAGACAACGAGCAAAACCAAAAATAAATACTTTTTCATAACCCCGCTCACTTTAGACTCTCTTATGATTAGTCGCTGTTTCATATTTTGGCAGGAGGCCAGGATGCATCAGCACCCTGGCTCACTACTCAATCAAATAGGAAGTATGATTCCTAAAATTCACTACTATGTGTCTTGGGTCGTTTTAGTTCTTCTCACTTTTCAGCTGCTCGATCCAAGCGCGCAGATCATCCAAAGATTTCTGGGCTTTTTCACGCTCAGCTCTGAGGACACGCAGCTCTTCCAGCAAGTCACGAACTTCAGGAGAAAGCTGCGCCTGAGAAGCGCTGCTACCGGTTCCGGTTTGTCCCGGAGTCTCTATAGTAGTAGCAGGGGTGGTAGTTGCCACGTCTCCGCTGGGAGTGGTAGTGGTTCCGCTTTCGGCGGGAGGCACGACCACTACGTCAGCCTCAGGAGCACTGGTATCTGTGGGTGGAATTACTACGCCGGTTTCTTCTGGGGCAGTGCCAAGATCCACCACAGATGGATCTTCCATGTGGTCATCTTTGGCATAGAGGCTGAGATCCGGGCGACGCTTTGCTTCAGCGTATTTGTCCATCACATAGGAGATGCCAAAGGCGACTCTGAGGTTGTCTTCATAGCCGTTATCCTTGGCCAGGTCTTCCAGAGCTTGAGCGCCAACTCTGAATCCCCAGTTTTTGAGAGTATACTTGAGGCCAGCATTGAACTCATGACCGTCATATTCTCCCTGAATAGCCAAATCCCGAACCGGGGACATCTCTGCAGAGACAAACATGCCATTCCATACTCTGGAACGCGATACCTGCCCAGTGAAACGATGCGCACCGATGCCCAGATTAAACATCCAGGGCATGCCCAAAACCACAGCTTGCTTGGAAGCTACAGCATAGGGAGAGTAGATCTCATATCCGGCTTTGTCGGGATGAGCGTAAAAATCATCACCGGGGTTCAGCTCTCGGACACTGGTCTCGCCTATCGGCGAGAGGATGTTGTCGATACCGACCGATAGCTGCGGCAGTTTCGGAGTCTCCTGCAAAATCTTTGCTTTAATGTTCAAGAAATAAATTAACGGTTCGTCTTCAATCTTATCGCCAACAAAAAGACCAAGCTCCACCCGGTCCAGGATACCTACTCCAGCCATCAAATAAGGAGAAAGGCCATCATATTCAACCGGTTTTGCAACGTCTCGATAATATCCGACTAACATAAATTCGGCAGCCATATGTGGTAAAACATAGGCATCCGGGGTGCGCAACATGCCCAGAGTCTGGAAAGGCGCTGCTTCCAGAAGTCCAAACATCGCTACGACAACGATTACACTTAAAATAACTTTTTTCATACTTCCCTCCACCTTTCGGTGTTTCTTCCTATTCATGATTCCTTAAATATCGTTGACAAATAATCCGTCAAGCTTTTTCTTGTCGCATGTTGAAACGATCCAATCAAGATTTAGCCCGTTTGGGAGAAAAGCTCGCCGCAAAATATCTTGTAACTAATGGCTACAAGCTAATTTGCAGCAACTTCCGCGTCAAACAAGGCGAAATCGACTTGATCGTGGAAAAAGATCAACAACTCATATTTGTCGAAGTAAAAACCCGATCTTATCACTCTATCGAAAGTGCCATTGCAAACGTATCCTATCGAAAACAGGTACACATCACCAGAGTAGCACAAGTATATTGTAAGCAAAATCCACAGTTTGACAACTACAATACACGATTTGATGTAATTATTGTGTTTTACAGTGCTCGGGATGATAGCTGCAGCATCAAGCATCTGGTCGATGCCTTCCTGCCAGTGTTTGATAACAACTGCTAAGACAAAGCTATCAGCTCTTGGCAATTCATCTTCCTGCCCCTGAGATATACGTCAGGATGACGTGTCCGCCCTATCTGGATTAGGGCATCACTGCGCCACCATTGCGCCTCACAGGCGCAGTGCTTCCGCTATGCTGCTGGGGAACAGGGTAATATCGCAGATATCCAATGTGCGAATGCACTCAAGTACGGAATTCAGCGGCAGGTCGCTACCCAATCCGCAAAGACCTTATAGCTCAGTTTCTTAGCAGGCTTTCGTCAAAATCTGTTCCCAAGAATCTCAGCCAGTCTGGATTGGTGATCTCCATGTCATCATTAGTTACATAGATTAGCCGGAAATTGTTGTTCATCTGCTGATCAATAAAGACATACACTGGTCTGTTTCCACTTTGGTACTTCCAGATCTGATAGTCCTTGCGGACAAAGCGGGTTTCGTCTGATGTGGTACCGCTTTCGATATCAGCCGGAGCTCCATTTCTAATGTAGATTCTGCCCATATCGCTTGTCCAGCCTGGTTTCAAAGAGGAGAAGTTTTTATTGGCATATTCGATTCGTTCGTGCACCAGGTCCATAATGTCATTGACATCCATTCTGGTGCTCAGCGCCATGCTTCTCCAGAAGTTATTGATATGCTGGCGTTTGGATTCTTCGTTCATGGCTGTCCAGTTTGAGGGAGCGCGGCTGGCCATAAAATAGCGCATCAGTGTGTATTCATCATCAGGATCCGGAAAAAGGCTATACATGGTTTCGGCTTCATCAGAGAGGACAAATTCGAAGCTTCGACTCTGCAGAGTATCATCGGCTTGCAGGCTTACGGAGCCTTGATATTTTCCCGCCTTCAGATCAGCGAGAGGAATCTTCAAGGCAATGCTCTCAGAGCTTTGATTTGGGGTGGTGTCGATGTATTCATCCAGGATCAATTCCTGATCCCGCTCCAGGCTCAGCATCAATAGTTGAGATCTACCCAGTTCTTCCACAGGGGTGTACAATTCCAGATACAAATGTGCAAATTCAAGATAACTTCGGTTGAGAATGATGGATGGTATCGGTTCATAGACCATCTGCTGGCGGCGGAATTTTTGCAGAACTGCACTGCTGTCGGCATAGACCCTGCCATTGAGCTCAAGATCACTGATTCTGGTATCCGGAGGCAGGCTGCGGACTTCAAACTCCCAGTCAAAGACCGATCCTGAATTCAAGTCCTGAGCCGAAAAGCTGACTTGATACCAGGGCTCATTCATCAAGAGAGTGATCCGGTTCAGATAGGATTTATTGTTTGAAGCAGCGTCATATTTGCTACTGATGCCGATATTATCTGTCACATTGCGTGCGTAAATCAGCGAATCCTGATTGGCGATCTGGATCTCTACCTCGACTTCGGCAAAGTATGCTCCGCTATGAGCCAGGAAGATCAGACTTCTATAGGGTATCTGATAGTCTATCAAGAGGATGGTATTTCCTTCATGATCCAGAAAACGGTTGTAGTCCAGATGCATGTTGAGCTTTTCCTGGGCTGACACCCCCAGCGACATTCCCAGAAACAGGGAAAGGCAGAGTAGTAGCTTAAAAATCGATGTATTCATCATCTTTGTTCCTCAGAGTGTATTGTCCGTAGCCGCGTTCATCGACAAAAACGAAGACCCGGCTGAGCCTGAAATAGTGCCAGCTGATGCTGGGAGGACGACCGATGGGGAAGGCGTCACTGGTGATCTGATCCGGCTCTCCAAATTTGATGTAGATCCGGCCTCGATCAGATTTCCAGCCTGGCAATCTCTTGTGAATGGAATATCTTTCATCGGCACGCAGCACTCTTTGATTAAACAGTTCGCGGTTTTCGTTGCGCAAGGTCCCCAAGGTGGGATCATTGGCCTGCCAAAAGCTTTCGATGGCGTCGTGATACTTGGCTTTGGGCACCTTGCTGAGTATCTGCCATTCGTTTTGACTGGCGATATAACGCAGCTGATCCAGTTGATCTTTCAAGGAGTAGCGCAGACTGAAAGAAAACCAGGGTTGATACAGCAGGGGCTCCAGATTGTAGCGGATATTCATCTCGGTGATGGCAATGCTCAGTTCAGCAATGCTGTCTTGCTCGACGATGGTTTTGAGATCCAGCACGAAGGGGCTTTGCGGATATTCAAAATCATGGCGCTGGCCATCGATGCTCAGACTCAGCAAATCTGCGCCCACGGCAAAGCTCTGCTGCAAGCTCAGACTATCCAGCTGTGCCATATCCATGGTCCCGGGGATATAGCTAAAACCTTCCCGGTTTGCGATCAGATAGGCCTGACCGATCTCGGTGGCTTGAGAGCTTACCCCAAATCTGCGGCTATATCTCTGTTTGTCTCCCAATTCACGATTGCGCATGCTAATATTAAGTGTGTAATTGCCGGGGCTGAGTTTATGCTTTTGATAAATCGGGATTGCTGCTTCTTGCAACCAGCTCCTTTGCGGCAGCACCAGCTGTCTTTCAGCCACAGCTACCTGCTCGCCACGGGAGTTCTCGATCTGAGTGGAAAGCTGATATTCAGCACTATCTTTATCATTGCCAAAATGAAAGAGATCGTAGGGCAAAATGATCCAGATGTCGATGCCGCTTTCATAGCTTTCGATCATTACTTCCTGAGCCATCAGTGGCATCAGCAGCCCGCTCAAGAACAGGAGAATAAGGATGTTACGTAGCATCGGTCTGATAATCCAGTTTAAAATCCAGGTTTTGATTTTCCAGCCAGGCCAATACCGTGTTGTCCGGGAAAATGCCGTTCTTGGTTTCCAATACATACTTCTCTTGATCTGCGGCTTCCACTTCCACCTGCAGAGCGAATCTACCGGGTTTACGCTTAGTCCAGTTGGCAATCTCCACCAGAAGACCCTTCTTGATCTGAGCATTGCGCAGACTTACCTTCAGACATCCCTGCAACTTTTGTGGCAACTCCACAAATGGGATCAAGGCATTGGGCAGAATTCTCAGTATGCCATCATCATTGCCGTTGTATTGGCTCTTGCTGCCCGAGATTAGATACACCTTACCTATCTGCAGATTTTCGATATACTTGGCAAAATCCCGGTTAAATAGCGGAACTTCAAACTTGCCGCTCATATCTTCCATTTCGACAAAGGCGATGGGATTGCCCCGGGAATCCTTTTTCCGGGTAATATTTGAGACAATTCCCACCAAGGTCATTTCGCCGCTTTTACTCTTCCCACTTACTGAATTTGCCGTGCAGAGTTGACGAACCAGCGAGCGATATTCAAACAAAGGATGCCCACTCATATAGAAGCCCAATACTGCTTTTTCCTGGTCCAGCTGATATAGATAGCTCCAGTCATCGACCGTGGGCAGAGGCGGGAAATAATCAGTTTCCTCATCCTCAGAGATGAGATCAAAGAGAGTGGTCTGCCCCCGCTTGCGATCTCGCTGATCTCCGGAAGAAAGTGCCAGCGCTTGTTCGATTACGGCCCATTTCTGTGCCCGAGTTCCTTCGAGCTCGTCCATCGCTCCGGAAGCAATCAGGCTTTCCAGCACAGTCTTATTTACCGAGGAGCTGTCCAGGCGGGAACAGAAATTGAAGATATTGTTATAGATGCCATTTTGTTCGCGGTCTTCGATGATGGCACGCATGGCTGATTCACCCAGGTTTTTGATGGCACGCAGCCCAAATAGCACATCACAGCCATGCACGCTAAATTCGGCGTCACTGCGATTGATATTGGGCGGGATGATATTGATGCCCATGTTTTTGCATACTTCGATCAAAATCGGGATATCGGAAGGATCATCCTCCAAAGATAGCAGTGCTGCCATGAACTCCACTGGATAATGGGCTTTGAGCCATGCCGTCTGATATGCGACCAGGGCGTAGCAGGTAGCATGGCTTTTGTTAAAGGCGTATTCGGCGAATTTCAGCCAATCCTGCCAGATTTTATCAATCGTGGCTGGGGGGACTTTGTTCTGAGAGGCTCCTGCGATTATCTTTTCTTGAAACTTCATCATCAGGGCGGTTTTCTTTTTGCCCATAGCTTTGCGCAAGGTGTCTGCTTCACCCCCGGTAAGGCCTCCCAATTCCCGTGATATCTGCATCACCTGTTCCTGATAGATGGTTACGCCATAGGTTTCCTTGAGGGCATTTTCGACCAGGGGATGATCGTACTTTACCTTTTCCCGGCCGTGTTTTCTGGCGATGTAACGATCGATAAACTGCATGGGACCGGGACGGTATAGGGCGACCATGGCGATGAGGTCTTCAAACATATTGGGTTTCAGTTCGATCAGATACTTGCGCATGCCGTCACTTTCAAACTGGAAGACTCCGTCGGTCTCGCCTTTGCCCAGCAGGGCAAACACCTTTTTGTCATGCAGGGGAATGCTGTCGATGTCGATATCGATGTCGTGACTCTGTTTTACCAGATCTATGGTCTTTTTGATCAAGGTTAAGGTTTTGAGCCCCAAGATGTCCATTTTGAGCATCTTAAGCTCGTCCAGCCACTTGCCTTCATACTGCACGAGGATCACCTTTTCACCATCTTTTTGCACACTGCAGGCCAGTGGGACATAATCAGTGAGATCTCCGGGAGCGATCACCACTCCGGCGGCATGAATCCCGGTCTGCCGGATCAAACCTTCCAGCACGATGGAGTGTTTCAAGATGCTTTGGTATAGTTCATTATGATTGATCAGGCTGTTGAATTCGGGGAATTGCTTTTGTGCTTCCTCCAGGTTTTTTACCAAGCCTGGCATAGTCTTGGTCAGGGTGTTGGCTTCAGAGGCGGGCACGGATAATACTCGTGCCACATCTTTGATCACGCTCTTTGCGCCCAAGGTGCCAAAGGTAATGATCTGCGTCACGCTTTCCCGGTTGAATTTTTGCACTATGTAATCGATCACTTTGCCCCTGTTCTGGGCGCAAAAGTCGATGTCAATATCCGGCATACTGATGCGATCCGGATTTAGAAAGCGCTCGAAAAGCAAGCCATATTTGATGGGATCGATCTTGGTGATATCCAGCAGATAGGCGATGATGCTGCCGGCAGCAGAACCGCGTCCCGGACCCACCGGTACATCCTGTTTGCGGGCATTGTCGATGATGTCCTTCACCACCAGGAAATAGCCCTCAAATCCCATGCGTTTGATCACGCCCAGTTCATATTCGATGCGGTCTTTGACCTCAGCGCTGAAGTCTGGATACTTGCGAGCTGCTGCATCATAGCAGAGCTGCTTGAGATAGTCGCCCATATTGGTGTACTCAGGCGGTGTCTCCACTTCGGGCAAGAGGAATTTATCATAGCGCAATTCGAGATCAATGCTATCGGCGATCTTCAGTGTGTTCGCATAGGCTTCTGGTTCCTGAGGGAAGATCTCTTTCATCTCGGAAGGGGTCTTAAAGTAAAGCTGAGTGGTATTGTAGCGCATGCGCCCAGGATCGTTGAGCAGCTTGCCGGTTTGGATGCAGAGCAGGATGTCGTGCGCCTCATGATCTTCCTGATGCAGATAGTGACAGTCATTGGTCAGCACCAGGGGCACGTCGCATTCTCTGGCCAGAGCGATGATCTTGGGCATCACGGTCTTTTCCTGATCCAGCCCATGATTCTGGATCTCCAGATAGTAGCGCTCCGCAAAGAGCTTCTTGTACCACAGGACGGTTTCTTTGGCCTGTTTATCGCGTCCGCTCAAGAGCAGAGAGGGAATCTCACCCTTGATGCAGGCAGAAAGGCAGATCAAGCCTTCACTATATTCTTCCAGCAGACTTTTGGAAATGCGGGGTTTGTAGTAAAATCCTTTGATATAAGACTGGGAGGATAGCTTCATCAGATTCTTGTAGCCCTGGTAATTCTTGGCCAAAAGCACGAGGTGGTAGCGGGTGTCGTTTTTGCTCAGTTCAGACTCAATATCGCCATTCACAATATAGGCTTCGATGCCGATTATGGGCTTGATTCCGGCTTTTTTTGCCGTATTGTAAAAATCTATCACACCAAAGAGATTGCCGTGATCAGTGATCGCCACCGCTGGCATCTGCAGCTCTTTGGCTCGTTTTATCATCCGATCCACCCGGCAAGCTCCGTCTAACAAGCTGTATTGGGTATGGTTATGTAAGTGTACAAAGGACATCGTCTACTCCATCTATCTCTTAAAATCATGCTTTGAAATTCAAAGATATGTGTCAATCTAAATCCGAATATCGTGACCCCCAAAATTGGATAAAAAGCAATCTAAGCTTACTGATGACTTGAAGAAAGACTGATCCTGATCCACCCGGATTTTTGCTTGGCGATCAGTCAGATTTGCGGGGTCGGCTCTTTGAAATTGAGCGCATTCTTAACCATGCCCTCAAGTCTGAGCTTGACAGCAATACCACTTCTGAATATTTTGCCATTATCAAATATAAGGAACGATAATGAATTACGAAGACGAACAATATCCGGATTATAGCAACTATTCAGACGACGAATTGAAAAAACTGTTTGAAGCAGCTGAAACTGATAGTGAGTCCTATTCTGCGCTGATGGAAGAGCTTAGTCAGCGCGGATATAACTTTGAGTTTGAGGCAGATACCGAAGCTGAAGCTAATGAGGCTGAATTTCGCAATCGCCCTTTGCGTTACAGCTTTTGGGGCAGCCGGCTCTGGAACATCATTGCCATCGTGATCAGTGTGGCAGGTGCTGCTTTCTTCTTGCAGACACACTCCGCCATGATGGAGCCGGATCCTTCCTTGCAAATGATGGTCTATGCCATGGTGGCATTGATCGTCTCTGCCAGTTTTTTGGTATCAGGCATTCGCTTGCTGGCAAATCACAAAGATCCCGGGCATCCCAAGCTTGCCGTGCCCACCTTTGAATACTGGTTCATAGCCATCTTGTGGTTTGCTATCTCCGCTTATCAAATCTATGCCGCAGGGCGTAGTTTCATCCACTATCTGGAGCTGGGCTTCAGGGTGTCGATGTATGTAGCGATTCCATCATTAGTGATGAGTATATTCGGCTTTTTCCTGGCTATGGCATTTTTGTATCTGGCCTTGGAACTAAGACCGCAAAAGGGAGTTTATTATGGATAGTTTTCAGATTCGGGCTGAAGCACGCAGGCTGATGAGCCCCCAAATGGGCATGCTGGTGCTGGTACTCTTGATTTACAGCATCATGATGTCTGCTGCCGGATCGATCTTTTTCTTTGGCTCCTGGTTGGTGTATGGTCCACTCACATTGGGATTGGCAAACGTATTGCTAAAAGTCCTGGATAATCAGAAGATCAATGTGGAGATGTTTTTCATCGGTTTTCAGGATTTTTCGCGCAGCTTTGTCGCCGGTCTCTTGATCGGATTATATGTATTTCTCTGGAGTCTCCTGCTGATCGTTCCCGGCATCATTGCCAGCCTGTCATACAGTATGACCTTTTTTATCATGAAGGAGCATCCGGAGTTCTCTGAGAGCCAGGCAATAGAATCCAGTAAACAGATGATGTATGGGCACAAATGGCGGCTCTTTGAGCTCTGCCTCAGTTTTATCGGCTGGGCTTTGCTCTGCATGATCACTTTCGGGATCGCGCTGATCTATGTAGCCCCTTATTACAGCACGGCCATGGTGGTCTTTTATGCAGATCTCAAACAGCGTCAGGGAGTGCCGGTTCACTAAGCTATTTGCTTGATCATCTCCTGTGTTTCTCAATTTTCAACTGCTTAAGCTGCTTTGAGTACGATATCGGCAGGAACAGAGTGAAAGTTCGGAGATTCACTCAACCAAATTCAGTGGGTCATTTGTTCAACGGTCTTTCCTTTAATAATTCGTAAACTTCTTTGATTTTATCTGAATACTATCTTTCGATATTGATAACAAGAGAATTCCCTTTGGTAGGAAGTCTAACCCCAAGTTTAGGCAGCCATCTTGCAGGGTGTCCATTGAGATACTATGAGATAGCAGCTTCTGCCCTTTGAGGTTATATACATCAAGCTGATAACTGCCAGTTTCTTTATACCCAACGCCCTCGAAGGCTATGTTTAACCCGTGTTTCTGATCTCTTAATGGGTTTGGATAGACTTCTATCAGCCATTTATCGGGGTCAGGAACAGGGAGCAACTCGTCATGATTCGCAACGGTTGTCTCATGTAGATCGGCGTTTCCGGCCAGAATGTAGACTCGTCCAGTTGCAAAGTGACCGCTACTTTGTGTCGCAAACCAGGGTGCACCAACCGCCACGTCGCAAAAACCATCGGCATTGAAATCGCCT
>CAZCRD010000051.1:0-28909 GCA_964501025.1 uncultured Candidatus Cloacimonadota bacterium
GTCGGTTGTTCGTTCAGAGTAATCGGAACTGTGGAAAGACTCCGCTGCGGAACACTCGGAGCTTTGGAAAGACTCCGCTGCGGAACATTCGGAGCTTCGGAAAGACTCCGTTACGTAGCGTAGCATTCCGATGCTGCGACAGACACCGGGAATACGTGGAGCTTTGGAAAAAACCGCTACGGAACACTCGGAGCTTCGGAAATACTCCGTTACGGAACACTCGGAGCTTCGGAAAGACTCCGCTACCCAACTGTATCCAGTCATGCAACTGGGACTCTGGCAGTCTCAGCTACAAAATGCTTGTGATTAAAGTGCATAGAAAAACCCCGGCCTAAAGACCGGGGTTATATCATTTACAATAGGGATTATTGCTTTAATTGAATCCCTGCGAGATAGCTTCACCGAGGTCGAAGATCGGCAGGTAGATCACGATGATGATGGTTCCCACCACCAACGCCATCAGCACGATCAAGAGGGGCTCGATCAATGAGGTCAAGCGGTCGATCACGCTATCCACGAGTTTCTCATAAAACTGCGCAGCTTTGCCCAGCAGTTTGTCCATATCACCAGTTTCTTCGCCGGTGGCCAGCATCTGCAAGAGGGTGGGCGGAAATTCTCCGGTTCTACGGAAGGCATTAGCCACGCCATAGCCTTCTTTTACCAGCACTCTGGCTCGGCGCACTGCACCTTCGACTACCGCATTTTGGACTACGTTTTCGGTAAGCTCCATGGTGTCCATGATCGGCACACCGGCTGCCATCAGGATGCTGAAAGTGCGTGAAAACTTGCTCATAATCGAGTTTGTAACCACGCCTCCCACCACTGGAATGCGCAATTTGAG
Source organism: uncultured Candidatus Cloacimonadota bacterium (assembly GCA_964501025.1). Lineage (GTDB taxonomy): Bacteria > Cloacimonadota > Cloacimonadia > Cloacimonadales > Cloacimonadaceae > UBA5456. The sequence continues at coordinate 842 of CAZCRD010000051.1, forward strand.
ACTATCCATCACATATCGTCCACGATCGGTAAGATAGACCAGAAACAGTGCTACAATGGCCAATACGAAGATCAGAATCGCCAATAGCAGATTGTTCACTATGAAGTTTGAGATATTGATGGCCAGTACCGTGGGGGCAGGCAGGGTAGCATTGAAATCTGCATACACTTCAGCAAACATGGGAATGATGAAATAGAACATACCCCAGATCACGCCGATCAGGAAGATCAGGATAAAAACGGGGTAAGCCATGGCGCTGGTTACCTTGCGCCGGGTATCCTCGATCTTTTCCAGGTAATCGGAAAGCTCATCCAGCACTGTATGCAGGGTACCGGATACTTCACCGGCTTGCACCAGAGCTACATAGAGCGGATTGAACACACCGGGATGCTGTTGCATGGCTTCAGAAAGTGAGAATCCCTTGCGGATATCGTCTCCGATCTTACGCAATACTTTGGCAAATTTCTTGTTCTTCTCTTCTTTTTCCAGGTCTGTAACAGCTTTTTCGATGGTAAGACCTGCGGAAAACATGGTAGAGAGCTGGCGGGTGAAAAACACAAGGGTTTTTAGGGTAACACCAGTGCGAATCTTGTAGATGGTGAGCATGACCTTGTCAAAGAGCGAGAGTTTGCCCTTAAACGCTCCTTCGGAGGCGGCTTTCACCGAGATAATGGTGGAGCCCTCTTTGGCGAGCTTTTCCACTGCCATATCGAGGGTTTCAGCCTTGATCACGCCTTCTACACGGGCGCCTTTAGCGTCCTTTACAATGTAGGCAAAATTTGGCATATACGTTTACCTTCTTAATCTATCTTATTCTACTACAGTCATTTTTACGACTTCGCGGATGGAGGTGATACCGCGTTTCATTTTGGATACAGCAGCATCATGCAAAGTACGCATTCCAGATTTGAGTGCGGAAGCACGAATGAGGTCTTGATTTCCGCCATCGTAGATCAACTGGCGAATTTCTTTGTCCACGGTGAGGAGTTCAAAGATACCGGTACGGCCGGAGAAGCCTGTGTTATCACAATGCACACAGCCCTTTCCAATCTTGAAATTTGCATCCTTGAGGTCTTCTTCGCTGAGTCCAGCATCACTCAGCTCCTGTTCGGTAGGCTCATAATCAGCAATGCAATAAGGACAGATCTTACGCACGAGACGCTGTGCCATCACCAGAGAAAGTGAGGAGCCCACGAGATAGGGCTTGATCCCGATATCGATCAAACGGGTAACGGTGGAAGGAGCATCGTTGGCGTGCAGTGTGGAAAACACCAGGTGACCGGTGAGGGAAAACTTGATCGCAATATCAGCAGTTTCTTCGTCACGAATCTCACCAATGAGCACGATATCCGGGTCCTGACGCAATACTGAGCGGAGGGCGGAGCCAAAGGTGAGTCCGATCTGTTCTTTGGTCTCAATCTGGGTGATACCTTCCAGGCGATATTCCACCGGGTCTTCCACCGTGATGATATTGGTTTCGATATCCTGAATCTCTTTTAGGGCTGCATGCAAGGAAGTGGATTTACCACTTCCGGTAGGTCCGGAGACGATGATGATGCCATATGGGCGACGAATAATCTTATCGAAGATAACCATGTCTTCCGGTTCAAAGCCGAGGGTGCTGAGTTTGAAGCCAAAATCACCCTTGTCCAGCAGACGCATCACGACCTTTTCACCGAGCACGGTGGGGGTGATGGAGACACGGACGTCCACGCTCTTGACTGAGGTTTTCAGCGAGATATGACCATCCTGAGGTAAGCGGCGTTCGGCAATATTCAGCTTACTCATCACCTTGACCAGGGAGACCAGGCCGGGGTGCATGCCGATCGGCGGAGTCATCACTTCCCGCAGGGCACCATCGATACGATAGCGAACCCGCGTGCTTTTCATCAAGGGTTCAATGTGGATATCTGTGGTATTGGCTTTGATAGCTTCGTTGATAATCAGATTCAAGAGCTTCACTACCGGAGCATCAGCAGCACTGGAGGCGGCGGAGATAGAAATCTCGTTTTCATCTTCGTCCACAGCCACAAAATCAAATCCGCCCACGGCATCTTCCACCTGCGAGGTGGTGCGAATGCTCTTGTAATACTTCTCGATGGTATCATGCAACACGGTGTCGCCGATAAGCTCGGGTTTGATGTTTTTACCGATAAGCTTTTTGAGGCTATCCAGCACGGTGAGATTTTCCGGATCCGCCAGAGCCACCACCACGCCATCACCTTCTTCGCGCAAGGCAACCACTCTGTTTTCCAAAGCGAAAGGTTCCGGGATCAGGGACACCACATTGAGATCCAGATCCATCAGCTCGCTTTCTTTGACGATGTCATAACCCAATTGCTTTTGCAGAGCGCTGAGCAATTGCCTTTCTGTGACATAACCGAGCTTGATGAGGGTTTCTCCGATCTTCAGACCAAAATTGGTCTGTTTGATCAGAGCTTCTTTGAGTTTGTCTTCGTTTACAAAGCCTTCGTGTACCAAGACTTCGCCAAGTCTGGCAAATTGAGGGTTATAACTCATGTTTATATCCTTACTGTGTTATTTTTTAAAGCAAAATTAGTCTTGCCCAGAGGCAATTTTTGTCTCAAATATGAGCTCCTTATCATTTTTATGACAGGCGTAAGGGCTTATCCAGCCCTTACGCCTGATGATGTTTTATTTAGAATGGGGGGTCTTCGGGATAACGATAGACGAGCAAGTTTGTGGTCGCCTGTACGTTTGTACCCATGAGCCGTCCCGTAATACCGACGTCTGTGGTACTGGGCGTATTCGTCATGCCGTCACCATAGGGGAATTCACCCAGATAGACCTGGATTCTGCCCCAGGCCTGACTTTCGTAGGTTGTGACCCGTTCCGGATCGGCGATATCAGCATAGTTTGGCGGTAACTGGTCGTAATTTGGATTGGACGGGAAATAGTGATCCGGATGTAAGATTATCTCACCCCTGGTACAAAGCAAGAGAATCTCAGAGCCAGTAATATCCAATCCCTGACCATCGGTTAGAGTCATCGTGATATCGGCGGTCTTGGTGGCAGGAGGCGCTTCGTTCCCGAAATTCACGATTTGAGGAATCACCTGGATCTCAAAACGTGGATCATTCAGCGGTAAGGTCACTTCCGAATACATATCAACTGCTCCACCAGTTTCGTCTCCTGATCTGGCATAAATGGTGATCACTTCATTGGTCATTACTCCGTTGTAGGTGATAGTGGTATATGCTACACCAGAGAGCGAATCACCGTTTACGCTGACGTTTCCGACTGTGCCGTCGGATACAATCTGCGCTGCAGTATAAGGCTGATACCCGGGATTTGCTCCTTGCCCATAGACCGAAAACCAAACCACGGTGTTGTCTTGAACCGGATTCTGCCAGCGATCACGAACGTGTGCGCCGGCTACTACGCGCCACACACCACCACCCAGATTGGTGCCGGTATTGAATCCACTGATAAAGGGAACAATGGTATGTGGAGGTCCGGCCTGAATGATGATATTAGGCTTGGTAGCCCGAATCCATCTACCTGATTCGGTAGTGCAGGAAGCTCGAATCGTCAGCACGCCGGATTCAATGCCAGCATTTACCGAGATCTGAGCCTCGCCACCATTGGAGGTTACCATCACCGAATCCGTGGGCGCTTCGTTGTTCAGATTAGCACCTTCCGGCAGGGTTGCAGCGGAATTCATGATCTTAAAATATACTTGTTGCGGTTCATCGATCAGGTTGCCATTGATATCACGCAGCTTTACTCGCAGTACCGCAGATTGGGTACCGCCGGTATTGGCAACGTTGAGTTTGATCGGATCTTGCTGAGTGAAATCCATCGAGTGGATATCATCCGAAGTAATGGTGAAGATCAATTGAGTCTGCAGGGTATCGTTCAGAGCCGAAGCCGAGATAGTCGCTGCACCGGCAAAGAGGCCGGGGGTAAAACGAACACGGGCAACGCCATATTCATCGGTCTGGATATTCACGGATTGGGTAGTATTGAGGAAAGTACCAAGATCTGTAGTAAATTTTACATTTTTATCTTGGACTGTGTTGTTGTACAGATCCACCAGAGAGCTTTCCATAAAGATCTGATTGGTGCTACCCACGTGGGAGGTATCGGCTTCTACTTCCTCTCCATCCACGCTTACCAGGCTGCGAATCTCGATTCCAAAAGGAGTGCCGGGACGAATCATAATGCCACGGCTGTCCATGATGTCACCAATCCGGGCAATTACAGTCTCCGGCATACTTTCCGGATTTGTGGTTGCTGAGGTTCCCGAATTGTAGAAGACAGAAGCTCTACCGTTGTATGTGGGCTGGTGTACCACTTTGCCCAGGTCATTATCGGCTTGATCGACAAATTTCCCTTTGATACATTCAAAAGTGATCAGAGTTCCATCAGGCACAATCTCGGTGTTTTCATTCAAGGCTGTGGCATGCACCGGAACGGTCTGAGCGACCTTCATGGGGAAAGGATCCTGCAGGTTGTCAAAATGCAGAGTAACATCCGCGATGGGTGGTGGTTCTTCCACCACAATCGTGGTCTCAAGGGTATCTGCCGAGACCAGTGAATCTGCTATGGAATCATGGTAGTTACGCACAATTGCAGTCACGGTCGCAGTTCCGAATTGTCCATCATCCCAGAATACTGTGGTGGCTACACCAGTGCTATCGGTAGCGACATTGGTGAGCACACGACCGATGGGAGCAGCTTTGAACTGCACGATCTGTCCGGGAACGCCAAAACCTTCACCATCTCGAATCTCGACACTGACGTTTGAATAGGTAATATTGTTGTCCGAGTAGATGGTATCCGGATTGGCAGCAATCTTGTGGATAATCCTGACATCATCCAGCGGAGTTGGTTCCGGTGGAGCCGGAACAATTGGAGGTGGATTGCGCTTATCACAGGAAGCCGAGAGGCTGACCAGGATGATCGCGATCATAGTTAAGATTGGGATAAGGGAATTGAATTTCTTCATTATTCCTCCTCGCCTTCATATTCGATGAGAGTGCGGGTAAGCCTTTCATCGACAATAGGCTCAGGGCTTTGCTCTGTCATAGAAACCAATCTGGGAGTGATCTCCATGATCAGGTCTGTATTTTCTATCAATTCATAGCGGTGCTGGAACACTCTGCCGATAAAGGGCAAATCTCCCAAGAATGGGACTTTGTTGGTCTTTTGGGAGATGGAAGAATTGAGCAGTCCGCCCACGATGATCTTGTGTTCATTGGGCACGGTGACGGTGGAAGCTACACGACGCACCTTGGTACGAGGCACATAACCGCCCACCAGATCGGTAACCGAAGATACTTCGGGAGCGATCTTGGCAGTGATGTTTCCGTCCTTATTTACAGTAGGAGTTACGGCCAGGATGATTCCCACTTCTTCACGTTCTACCTGAACCTGCTTTTCATTGTCTATCACCACAAATGGGATCACTTCACCGATGTGCAAAGTGGCTTCTTCACCATTAAGTGCTGTAACGCGGGTGTCGGTCAGCAGCTTGGCAGCGTTGTTTTCCAGAAGCCAATCGATGGTGATGTCAAACGCAGTAAGCTGGCGACTAAAATGTCCCAGATCGTTAAAGCCATTGATTCTCTGGAAATACTGATCTTCCGGAAGGCGCTCAAACTCGGTGGGATCACCGTGAGGCAGATAACCGGTTTGATCTGTATAATTAAAGGGCAAACCAGCTCCATCAGCATTTACCGGATCTTCAGCAATGATGGTAGTAAGGTGATTGAGCCGACTCCAGTCGATTCCCGCTTTTTTGGAATCACTGATGTTGATCTCGATGAGGCGAACCCTGATCTCGATCTGTTTTTGCTCCACATCCATACCCTGCACCAGAGTGCTGATCCGATCAAAAGTCTCCTGATTGGCATAGACCATGATGGCGTTTTGACCTTCCACCGGCACAATGTTTGCACCGGTACTCTGTAGAGCATCAGCCACTTTGACGGCGTCAAGATTGTTCAGGTATAAGATATTGCTGCGCTCTCCTACTTCTTCCATGATGTTTTGCTTCTGTCCCACTACGAAGGTGTTTCCAGATACTACACGGTATGAAAGACCTGTAGAGCGTGCCACCAAAGACACTGCTGTTTCGATGGGTACATCACTAATGTTGATGGTCACGCGTTTTTCGTCACGTTCATCTCTGTCACCGCTTTGCTCGATCGCCAATACAATATTGGTTCCCGAAAGTCTGGACAGGGCATTTAACACTGAAGACAGGGTGGCGTCATCAGCATTAAAAGTAACCTTGGTGGTCATCGGGTTTACCTGAGCGACAAGCGCTGAGATGGCAAACACCAAGACCAGGATCATGCACAGATATTGCTTACTTGAAAGCATGTGTTTCATATTTACTCCCACTGTTATAATATATTCTACCAATTACCACTGATACCAGCTCTGAGATAAGGGTCTTCTTCCTCCATCACTGGTCTGGGCATCAGGTTTGCAGTATAGTTTTTTCCGCCAATTGAATAGCGGATGCTTTTATCATTAATTTCCAGTATCTTGCGTCCAGCCACCATTTCGCCCACACGGGCTTCGTGTAGCGCATCCTGGTATTCGATATAGGCTATCTTATTGCCATATTCATCGATCGCAGTCGTGGCCAGGCGGAAGGTATTGCGTACCATCTCTTGAAATTCTTTCAGACGATCAAGATTGTCCTTGATGATGTTTCCCTGACGCAAAGGATCTTTGCGGGCGTTGAAGGCAAACATCTTGCGGTCCTGGATAGAGCTTTCAATCGTACGAATCCTGCTCATCAGGGTGTCGGTCACAGATTCCTGGATATGCACCGAGCTTTCCGGAATCTCGGCTACACGGCGATCCACGAAAACCAGGCGAACTACCAGGATCCCCAGCAGAATCACAATAAGGGCGATAGCGAGGTCTTTTACAAATCTTGCTTGCATCTTTAGGCCTCCTTTCTCACTTTAAAGATTGAAAGCTCGAGCAGCACGCGATAGCGTGAAGGAGTATTGGGTCCCACTTCTTCATCTTCAGTCACTTGCGCCGGGCTGATATCCAGGGTCTGGATCTTGATGATGTTATCCTGCGACTCAAGGTCAGAGATAAACTGACCAATCTGGATGAAGGTTGCTTCCAGCTCCAGATTGAAGGTGGTTTCGGCAAGATTGGGCAAAGACCATTTATTGGTGTCCGACATCTTGTTGATCGATATCTTGCGCTCATGCGCCATCTCTCCAATCTTGGTTTTGAAGTCGTTGATCTCATCAAAAGTGAATTGGGAAGTGCGCGTCAAGCTGTTATCGATTATCCGGGCAAACTGACTGAGCTCCTGATCCATAATGCGAGCACTATTCAGCTGTTCCTGAGTAGTTTTGATGCGATCATCAAGACGCCTGATCTCACCCAGATTCTTGTCCAAACTGTTTGCGGAAAGCATGATGAAAGCCACCGTTGCCACCAGCATCAGGATGATGAAGGCTAAGTATTTATCTCTCATCTTCTACCTCCCACAGCTTCCGGAGTGTAGCACTCGATTACAAATTCAAAGATAGCTGTATCCTTGATGATTTGTTTGATCACCTGTCCACTTTTAATCTCAGGAAAGTCGTTGGATATTTCCGGATTTGATTTCAGACGTTGGATAAAGTCGTTAATCAAATCAAACTCCTTGACCTTGGCATCGACTTCGGTAATGCCGTTTAGAGTGAGTACTCCATTGGCATAGTTAAACTTCTTTACCGCCAGTTTATCATCGATCTCTTCGCCCAAGGCAACCATTTTCCGCGCCCAGAAGATGCGGTTGTTGAAGGTCCGCGCCAGACGTTCAAGATCATCTGAAGACAGGTAGTCTCCGCTGGTACGATAGAGCTGGAGTTCTTCCTGAATCTCAGCAAGATACTGTTTACGGGCATCCAGCTTTCCTTTGGTATTGTTTAGGATATAAAACCAGGCTGCCAACACTGCAATAAAGCAGATCGCAAAGATGATTACGGCATTTCTAAAAGTCTTGGTCTCGCGTTCTTTTTCGAGACGCTGTTCACCGTATTTATTTAGGTTTATCTTGAAATAGAAGTCGTGTCTCATCGCTCTCCCCTCATTCCATCCTCATTGCCAAGCCGATAGCAAGGGCAAGTTGCGGATCCTTTTTGTCTTGGAATTTTTCCGGCATTTCCACATTGATAAATGGTACAAACATCTCTGTGGGAACATTCACTTTGTCCTGGATAAATTCCGCCAGACCTTTCAATTTGGCAGTGCCGCCCATCAGGTAGATCTTCCGAAAATCGCTATTTCCCGCTTCTTTTACATAGAAACGAAGAGAGCGTCGTAGCTCTTCCGCAATGGCATCTTCGGTAGATTTTTCGGAGATATCCAGCATACTGATGGTCTGAACAGTGGGATTGTTGGGATCATCCAAAAGACCGTGTTCAAATTTGTGCTCTTCAGCCTCGGCCCATTCCAGCTGGCGTTTGCGCATGATATCGGTGGTAAAATGATAGCCACCATAAGGGATATCACGAGCAAAGAACTTTGCATCAGGACCCCAGATCACCATATTGGTTCTGTGTGCACCCAGATTGAGCAGCACATAGACGCCTTCTTCCACGAATGCATTCAAAGCAAAACTATTCGCCACCGCCAGGGAATCGATATCCACGATATGGGGACTCAATCCGGCAGTGGAAAGAATGTTTGTGTGATCATTGAGCACATCTTTGGAAGTAGCGGCCAGGAGGATGTTCATGTTGTTGGTTTTTTCCTCCACAGAAAGAACCTGATAATCCAGCACCATGTCCGTTCCGCTGATCGGAATGTGCTTTTTGGCTTCAAAGAAGAGGGCGGATTCAAGCTCATCATCAGGCAAAAAGATTGTCTTGATTTGCTTGATGCTGGTATTGTCTCCACCAATAGATGAAACCAGGTGTTTAATGTGTTTGGGTGAGATCCTCAGAGTTTTCAGCATCTCCACAATTACTGGCGCAAAGCGCTCAGCTCGCAGATCACTGAGTACGTACTCTACCCCCTGAGGCACTGTAGGGCGCACCTCGTAGTTCAAGAGCTTGAAGCCATCATGAAGCTTTTTGAGGTGTACGATTTTTACACTGTGGGTTCCGACATCGATCCCCACTGTCTCCTTGAATCGAACGGTTTTGTTCTTCTTCATATTTCCTCTTTATTCCACATACATATTATCTATACTAAAGACCTAAGGGGCTTTTTAATGTTCCAGTCTCCCTGGTTCATAGGGTTCTTACCGCCTTTCAGTCTCACCTTGGGATACAAGAGCGGGGTTACTTCCAAAAGCCGATTATCGTAGTTGTAGTTTTTCTTGTAGCCCACACCACTACCTGCTGCTCCGGGATAATCTCGGGATTGCAAGCCGATATTGCCAAAAACCGGATCCAGGATATTCACTGGATTTGTGGGATGTCCACATTTGTCAACCTCGATATCCCATGTGCCGTTGTTGGATGGGTATTCCGAGTCATTATGACTGCGGTGTACAAAGCCACGCCTGCGTTGGGCCACTGCACCCCAGATATTGATGGTGCCACGTTCCAGATAAGGTTGAGCTTCCGGCCACAATGGGTTGTACCAAGGCAAATCCAGCCGCTCCTGCCCATGAGTTGGGGTAGGCCAGGGCTGTGTAAGGGTAGGTGGATAGCGGCGACGGTGAATATCGATCCAATCAAAAAGCACAATCTCCTGCGTACCATCCGGGTAATTTATCTGCACATTCAAAGCAGGTGTGGAAGGATGCGGGTGCTGATACTCGAAAGTAAAGACTCCGTCCTTGAAACCGTTGCCTTCTCCATCTCCCAGTGCACACATTGCCGCGTAGATAGAGATGCCACCTCCGGCGGGATTTGTAAATTCGTTGTCGGCTCCCATATTGGGATGAATCCTCAATGAATCAGATGGATTTTTGTAACCATAATTGATGATGATGGACTGTTCGGAAACCAAACCCACGACATCGGTGGAATTATCTACCGGATCTTCCGGGATACTGGTTCCATTCAGCTTAATATCACCGATCAATTTCATGTTTCCGGAGCTACCCCAAGTCTGGTATCCGGCAAAATTGCCCTTGATCCAGAGCTCACCATTTACAAAGAAGGAGTTCCCGGAAGATGGTCCACCCCCAGATGAATTCCAGATCGTATCGGTCACGGTGAAGGTGTTCGTCCACAAAGAGTCTCCCGGAGGGGGATATTCATCATACACGATCTTACTCACGCGACGCGGCACATTGATGATGCCATGCCATTGATCGTAGCTGCCACCATCCACATCGATGAGATAGATGTGACCCTCACCTTCACCGATTGGCTGTCCCTTGTTTCTGAGCTCATTAGCCTGAGGGGGGAATTCGTAGCCTTCATATTCTTCCACCAATCCGCCCTGGAAAACCTGATTCAGGGGATAGTTTGCCGGTTCTGAAACAATATGTCCGGCAGTGGTGACCAGATTGAGGAAGGTAGGCCAGCCGCCGTTGTTGCCGCCACCAGCTTGTTTGATGCGGATATCGCTATTGCTGTGCACCTTGCCGGTGACCACGTCGTATCCATAGAAATAGACGTTGGTGCTATTGGGGCTGCTGTCGTTGTCTGTAAAATACATAAATTCTGAGAAGCTGGTCTGGATAATGGTCAGCTCAGAGTATTTTCGGACCTGAGATTTGTTGGCTCCATAATAGGCTACTTGTCCGATTCCTTGTTTGGCTTCGACCAGAGAGTCGATTTTGTAGTGTTCGCGGCCTTCACCCAAGCTGCCGGTAGCGCCGGTGCCTTCTATCTCCACGTTTTCCGTCTGCTCTGTTTTTTCCTTATAGATTTTGCTCTGCGAGGTAAAAGTCCGTTTTACATGGCTGCCGCTTACGGGAATGCTACGCACCGGAGTGTAGTACACACCGGCCATATCGCTATTTTGTTCCAGAATAGCCTGACCGCGGTAAGCTTCGGCACGCAAAACGTGCAAGCCCTGGATACTCTCAAACTCCCAAAGGAAGCTCTTGCTATCCTTCAAAGCCAGCCCCGCCATACTGACCCCACTCATGAGGCCAATAACAGCAAGTAGCATAGCGATGGCTATGTTACCGCTCTGATTTGTTAAAATCTTGCTCATAATCTCTCCCTTGCTTGCGCAGTACAGATCATTATTTCTTTACCATATAAGTACTATAGCTGATAGTTTTGTATTCATCCGGTGCGGGATGTATTCCTTCACGGATCTTGACGCGGGCATCCAGCTCCACCTTTAACAAGGTAGGGATGTGTTCAGGACCGAAACTATCCAGAGGCAATATGCTGCCGCTGATATTGGCATCGCTCACCGCAAAGCGGGTCACCTGAATCTTGTCCATCATTTCACGGGAAGGGAAGATATATTGTGGAGTATCCACCTGTACGCCATTGTACACGTAATTCATGCGGATTACACCGTTTTCCAGGTAAAACTCTACCCAGTCGTTTTTTTGATAATCTTTGGCGGCCGGAGGCAAAATGCGGATTCCGCTACCCCCGCCCCAGGAATTCGCAATCCCGATGATCGTGAGCTGCCGGGCATTGGCTACCCCATAAAACTCTTCTCCCCGGTTAAAACCATAACCGTTGCGAATGGTTTGCAGACAGGCCATGGCATCGCTCTGCAAAGCAATATAGTCGGAAATCACTTTGTAACGTTTGTAAAATACGCTTACACCCACGGCAGACACCATGATGAGCACAGTCGAGATCACCAATACGGTGATTAGCTCAATCAGGGTAATGCCATCGTTTCGTTTCAAAACACGCAGCATAACTTAGTTCCCCGCCCTTACATAATAGTCTTCACGCATCTCGATATATTGCGTTTCGCCAGAGGCCGGGTCTATCCATTCCACTCTGGTGATGACCTCAGTATAAGGATACTGTTGTGCGCCACTAAACTCCGAGGCGCGTCGGGTGCTTACGCTCTGCAAACCGGTCAGTTGTGCGCCACTCTCCAATACGTCTATGGTCACTTCTTGATTGCCATAGGGCATGAATTCCAGATCGTTTTGATTGGCATTATACTTGTTGTAAAAGTATTGTCGGTCCAATTCTCCTGTGGCCAAAAGCGTGGCAGCTCTTTGTCGGTTGTTCAGCACGCTTTGTTTTTCAGCATACTGAATGCCGATGTAGATGCTGATAACCAGTACTGCCAGCACTAATGCAGAGACCAAAACCTCTAAGAGGGTGACCCCCCGCTCATTAGTGAGCAGGTAGGTGTCGTTGTCCAAAAAGCGGGGTGTCATCTTAAACCATTCCTTTAGAAACCGGCACCGCTTGCGAAGAGTTTTGGATTTTCGGCCACTTCTTCGGCAATAGTGCGCTCCACGTAATTGTTCATCACCAGATTATACAGAGACTGGTCTCTGGTCTGCATTCCTTCTTTGGTAGAAGCTTGAATGATGGACGGAATCTGATAGGTCTTTTCTTCGCGGATCAGGTTTCGGACTGCAGCGTTTGCCAGCATAATCTCGACCGCCGGCACGCGGCTCTTACCATCTTTAGTAGGCAGCAGAGTCTGTGATATCACTGCTTCCAGAGATTCGGAAAGCATCGAGCGGACTTGTTGCTGCTGCTCTTTGGGAAACATATCTATTATGCGGTCGATGGATTTGGTACAACTTCCGGTGTGCAGGGTCGCAAACACCAGGTGTCCGGTCTCTGCGGCTGTCAACGCAAGTGACACCGTCTCCAGGTCGCGCATCTCACCTACCAGGATCACATCCGGATCTTCACGCAAGGCGCTACGCAGCGCCGCTGTAAAGCTCCAGGTGTCGTGGCCCAGCTCGCGCTGGTTGATGAGGCTGTTTTTACTACTATGTACAAATTCAATGGGATCTTCCACAGTAATAATATGGCAATAGCGGTGATCGTTTATACTATCGATCATCGTAGCCAAAGTAGTGGATTTTCCGCTTCCGGTGGGTCCTGTTACCAGGATGAGTCCCTTTTCCTTTCGGGTAAGGCGCTTGAGCACCTCAGGCAGACGCAGCTCGTCGTAACTTTTGATCTCATTGGGGATCACACGGAAAGCTGCCGACACACCATTGATCTGATGAAAAGCATTGACACGGAAACGCACATCGTTCGATAACTTTGTAGAAAAGTCAATCTCCAGATTTTTACGAAACATTTCCTGCTGCACTTCATTCATCACACCATAGATGAGATTCTCTACTTCCTCCAGCGAAAGAACCGGAAGGTTGAGCTTTTTCATCTTACCATTGACGCGCACCATCGGGTGCGCGCCGACAGCAACATGAAGATCAGACGCTCCCGCTTCTGCGGTAAAGCGTAATAGTTCATGGATTGTCAAAGTACCGTCCTCCCTTAATTAGTCGGTCTCCATTCCTCCGGACTCAGGATTGGTCCAGGTGTCGATGCCATAACCATGGTATTTGGCTTCCGGTACATCATACCACACCTGCTTTCCTTCGCCGCCGGCGAATTCTTGAGTGGAGGTTGCGATATACTTATTAGGGGGACTTCCTACAACTTCAAACTTCCAGTTCTTCCGTGTACTCTCGCCCAAGCTGGCTTCTTTTTGAGCCTGTTCGAGGGAGAAACCATCGGTAGAGCCGTTGGTCTGCATGTAGATGTCATAAGCTTTGCGAATGGTGGCAATAGCAGTTTGAGCTTCTGTGCTACGGGATTTTTCCACATAACGCAGATAACGTGGTACTGCAATCGCTGCCAGGATGGCGACGATGATAACTACCACCAACACTTCGATCAGGGTAAAACCCTTTTGGTTTTTCAGTTTTCTGAGCATTTTTTTATCCTCCTGGGGGATCTTTTTTCTTATACCAGTCTTGTATGCACGATGTGTGCCAAAAGCTGATGAAATATACCGGCATCAGTAGCTTTTCTCTCCCTGGTGCCGCTAATATCTCATCACTTCACCTTCAATATGTCACAAGTAAGCTAAAACTTGGCAGTGGCTTAAGGTTCTTTGTCCCAAATGTGCAAGCTTGTGGATATGTTTCCTCCACGTCCGTGCAGTTTATTGTGCTCCCCCAAAACCGTCAAGCAGAAAAACGCCGGATTTTGTTAGCCTCTAATTATACTATGCTTGATTGCAACTGAGTATTGGATGAATGGAACAAGCTCCTGAAGAGATTGATGTGCGCTGAATCTTTTCTCCAGCTTTCAGCCCTTGCGGGGATAAAAGCCTTGACGCATTAGCTAAACTTCACTTTTTGTCACCTTTAGTATTTATCTCAAAGCTAATACAAGGAGTATATAATGTCAATATCAGTATCCAAACTCTTATCTATCAGCTTGATGCTGTTAATCGCTGGCTTGGTGTTTGCCACTGAAGAAGGCCCCCAGGCTGTGAGCAATGCAAATCTACTGGAAGAACGCGATATCCTGGCTGAATACGACGGTGGCCAGATCCTCCGCTCTGATCTTCAAAACAAGATTTCCAAAATTCCACCAGCTCATCAGGGGCGGTTTCAGACCATTGATGGGCAATTGCAGGTGTTGGACATCATCTGTACCGAAGAAGTTTTTTACCAAAAAGCCAAGCAACTTGGCCTCGACAAAACTCCCGAAGTTACCGAGCGTCTGGATGATCTGGAAAGACGTTTTTATCTCCAGGAATATTACAAACGTAATGTGGTTGATGAAGTGGAAATCACTGAAGAAGATATGCAGGATTACTACGCTGAAAACCTCAAGCTCTTTTACATGAATCCAAGTATCACCATCGAATACATTCAAACCGCCACTGAGCAGGACGCACTGGATGCTATCGCAGAACTCCAGAACGGCGCTAATTTTGCTCAGGTGTCCGATGAATACAACCAAAATACTTACGCTCGTGGTCTTAAAGGCAAGATCAAAAATATCCGCCTCAATGGCAATATCCCGGGAGTCGGAAATGATGCTGAGCTCGAAGAACTCATCAGCCAAAGCAGTGTGGATCCCGAAGCAGTCAATGGCCCATATCAGACCGAAATGGGCTGGCATATATTTCGCGTTGTGGATCGCGTAGAAGGGCGCCAGAAGGAATATCTGGAAGTACGCCCCGAGATCGAACAACGCATCCGCCCCATCATCGAACGCGAGAGGCTCGAAGAAATCCGCGAAACTCTCAAACAAAAATACGAGGTCCAGATCCACGAGAACATCGTCTCAAGCATTGATCTCAAAGCCAAAGACAATAACCGCGATATTATGTACAACGTAGTCGTGCATTCTCCTCATGAAGAGCTGATCTACACCATTGAAGACGTGTTCATGGCCTATGATAAGCTTAGCCCCCAAGAACAGGTTTTCTACTTGAAGGGTGAGGGAGCCAAAGCTTTCATCGATCAACTCCTGATCCAGGATCTGTTTCACATAGAGGCAAAGGCTCAAAACTACGAACTTTATTTTATGGATAGCGAAGACTATCAGCTCATGCGGCACAATATCATCCTGCGGCGCGCCTTTGAAATCCTGGTCCTGGAAAACATCGAAGTCAGTAATGATGAAATTGCCCAGCGTTATGAACTGGACAAAGAAAAATATGCCAAACCCGCCCACCGCAGCATCCAGGTGTTGTTCTTTGATGATCAGAAAACTGCCAACAAAGCCTGGCGCAAGTTCAAATCTGCCCACAAAAAAGGTAAAGAGAAAGACATGCAGAAACTGGTGGACAAATACTCAACCAAGCCAGAGAAGTCAATCTATGAAAATCAGTATGATAATGGCATCGTTACCGGCCTGGCTCAGGATGCGGAGTTTTCCAAACGGATCTGGGAAAACCCCGTAGGCTACCTTTCCCCTGTGTTTACTACCAAAAACGGTGATATCGTATTCTTCCGCACCCTCTCTGAAACGCCAATATCCTATCAACCTCAAGTGGAAGTGGAACCGCAGATACTGAATGCGATCAAACAGGAAAAAGAAAAAGGCCAGCAAGAAAAGGTGGCTGAAGAGCTCTTTGTCGAGTTCAATCTGAAGAAATATCCGGAACGGATCCGCCTCAACCTCAGCTCGGAAGAACTCTTTGACTACGCCGATAGCGCCGCCCGAAATCGCAATTTCAAAGATGCTATCGTCTTTTACGATCAAATCGTAGAGAATTTTGACAATGGCGTGGATGACTACAAAGCTTATTTCATGAAAGCCTTCCTCGTGGCAGAAGAGCTCAAAGATGAAGATCTGGCACTGCAGCTATTCAAAAACTTCCTGACCCGCTTCCCTGAAGGGGATCTGCATGAATCTGCCCGCTTTATGATCGACAGCATCGAAGGAAATCTTGAGGACTTTGAAGACTTTGAGTGATACAGCATAGCAAACATCTAAACATATAATATTGGTGGAGTTTCGGCTCCACCTTTGCTTTTCTATTCATTGTCCCCTCTCTCCCAATACCATAGCTTCAGCATTGCGCCTGCGAGGCGTATTGGTGGCGCAATGGTCAAGTAATGCTGAGAGGGAAGACACGTTATCTTAACCGGCACGAGATCTGAACAGGATAGATACCTTATCCTGAGCTATAGCATGGTGGACACCTTATCCTGTCCTGTGATCTGGGCAGTAAGACCTGTAATATGGATACATTATCCTGTCCTGTGATCTGGACAGTAAGACCTGCAATATGGATACCTCATCCTCTCGTGTGATCTGGGCAGTAAGACCTGCAATATGGATACCTCATCCTGATCTGCCCTCCCCTTCTCCGTCTTTCCGGAAGCCGGAACAAGTCGGAGCAGAGCGGAGACTTGTGGAGGCTATCCGGAATCCAGTTTAGAATCAAAACCAATTTTACCTTGAGACATTCATATTATGCGTCACCCCGGGTGGGGTTTGTCAGGTCTTTGCGATCCTGCTTCGATGACTGCATAGCCTGATATGAAGAAAGACAGTTGAATCTTCTGGGAAGCACTGTCTGTGGCCACAAGGGACTCCCGCGGTGTTAGGGATCTACTACTTTCCTTAGAGCGGCTGTGGGGATCCAGCCGCTATTGCCATCCGGAGTGCGTACCAGGCACCACTCTGATCTTTCCTCTTCCACAATGAGGATAAGGGCTTCATGGATCAACGCCACCCGTTTTGCTGCAGCATCCGGTTCTGCTCTGAGTTCTGCTGTGGCGGAGATGACTACTGCTTTGGAATTGTATACCATGCGATAGCTTTTTACCCCCAGCAATACTGCCGAGATCAAGAATAGGACCAGGCAGATACCAAAAATCAGGCTCGGCAAGCCTCGCTCCTTGTCCGGATCATGGTGCATCAACCAACTCAGGCTAATGGCGCTAAATATCAATAGGATCAAGCTCAGAATAGCGATGCGGTTGAGATTTAGATAGTCGTAAACCTCAAAAAATACCCGTACCAGAAACAGAGGCTGGGGATACAGATCCCGATCTTCAGACAGAGCTATCACGTAGTCCAGATTCTCTTTAGCCAGATTGTGGGCAGAGTTTAGATTCAGAGCCTTGAGGAAATACAGGTTTGCCATGCCACTTTGACCGGTCTGCCAGTAGGTAACCCCCAGATTGTAATAGAGATCGGCGTTTTGCACACCACTGCTTTCCAGGGCCTTGAGGCGATCATATTCACTGCCTGCCAATATGCTGCAGGACAGCAGGGCACAGATCAGGACGATATGTAGCTTTCTCATTTCACACTCCCTGTTTTGCTATAGGCAGTTACGATGCTTCTAAGTAAGCGGTAATCTTCCAGTAGCTGCGTGGCTTCCTTCTTTTCGGGGCTAAAGCGTTGGCGGTTACAGATCTCGACAAAGCGTTCGGTATCTTGCAACAGCTCTTTCGGGATGTTTTTATCCTGAAGTTTGGCGATCTTTTCGTCGGTAGACAGGCGGTTTGATACTCCATATTTCTCACTCAAATAGTGCATAAGCCCTGTCTCAGCCAAAGCGTAAAAGTCTGGGGATAGATCTTTTACCGCTGTAGAAGCTTGATGGAGGTATTTCTTGAGCAGCTTATCTGCATTCTTTTGAGCGTAGAGTACTGGATTTGTGCGCTTTTCAGCTTTGTGCCAGGCCAGATATGCGGAAAAGGCAGTTGCCACCAAGGTGATGGCTACTACCAGCCAATACCAGATGCTGGTAAGCATATTGCGAAAATCGGGATAGGAATTGCGGGAAAGCATCGGCCTCAAGGTCTGCGGTTTGCCGGCATCCAAAAGCGAGGAAAAATAGCTGATTACATTGGCACTCTTCACTTGAATCTCATGCGCCTTGCTCTCAAAATTGCGATATGCACCCCTCTCGGTATCATACCAGCTAAAGCTCAATTTCGGCAGGATATAAGTACCTTTTTCTGAGGGGATAATGGTATAATATAGGGTGCGGCTGCCTTCGACTCCGGCATTTAGCCGATCTATGGCCATCGGAGCCGAGATCTGTGCACTGCTTTGGGAAAATTGGGGATGTCCAAACTGGTTGAAATTCCCCTGCCCGGCAATTCTCAAACTGAAGGTGATGGCTTCTCCCAGACTTATCTCTGTTGCGCTGAGGGTTTCTGAGACCTCAAAGCTGCCCACCGCTCCGGAAAAATCTGCCGGCACCCCATCTTTGGGCAAAGGCAGTACTTCCAGCCAGGCCGCATTGGAGCGCACAGTCTGGTTCAAATAGCCAAATTCATAGATCCGCGCCCTGCCCTGTACCAGCGGTGCTTGCAATTCACCAGTTTCATTGGGCAAGAGCATTAGCCGTTTGATCAAAGCCCGCTGAAAACGCTTGCCCTGATGCGTTACTGTCTCATATTCCAAGATTTTGGGTTGCTCATAGATACTCTTGCCATAGCCCGGAAAGTCCTTTTCGTCATCGAGATTGAAGGAGCGCACCATCTGATCTGTGTAAAGATAGTATGAAACCACTGCCGGTTGACCCTTGTAGACTTTTTGCCGCTGTGGGAAAGCAAGAATGAGAGTGGATCCGGCTATGCGATTGGCAGACCAGGGCAGGTCTGGATCCTCAAAATCAAAACCAGGCTGCAAAGGCTGGCTGCCCTGTGCTGGAGCTTGTGCCACAGACTTGACTACTGTAACTGTGAGCTTCCGGGTACTGTAAACTTTGTTACCAATCTGTATGTTTTGTGGTGGAATCGTGGCAGTTCCTTCCCGCTGAGGAATATAGTAATAGGTATAGGACTTCAGATGCTCGGTTTGGACCCGTAGCCCACTCATGGTGGTGGAGCTGCGCGCAGAGCTGGTCATATTCATAAAAGTAAAGAGCTCTATCACCGGAGGCGAAGGTTCGGACACCTTGATGGCAGAGTCACTTTTGATCTGGATCGTGTATTGAAGCCGTTCTGCCAGGCTCAGCTCAGTTTTGTTTACCGAGGCTGTCACACTCACTGCCATCAGCAATATCGGCAAGAGCATCAGGCTCAAAAGGAAATATCTTTTCATCTTACCACCAGTTTTCGGTCTTGGGAGGAGTCTGATCGCGTTGCTGCTTTCGTTCTCTGGCTTCCAGATTGTCCAAAGCTTCCAGGATATTGCGCACTTCCTCTTCATCACGTTCTTCCTGGGTCTCAGGCTTTGGTTCAGGCTCGGGCTGCGGAGGGTTTTCCTCCAGCTTTTTTAGAGCCAGCTCCAGATTGGCTTTGGTGTCTTCATCCCTGGGATCCAGAAGCAGGGCCTGCTCATAGTTTTCCACCGCCGCTTGATAATCCTCCTGCTGATAGGCGATATTGCCACGATCGTAATACAAATCTGCAGAATCAGGACTGTTATCCAGAGCTTCATCAGCCGCAGCGGCAGCGGCTTCCAGATCCTGGTTTTTGTATCGAGATTTGGCCAGATTGCCGGATGCCACTGTATCCTCTTCGTCATGATTGCGTTCATAGAGCTTTTCTGCACTCTCAAAGCGTTTGAGCCGGAACAGCTGACTGCCCAGGCTATTGAAAAAACTCCGCGGACGCAACAGCAAGTCCAGCCCCACCAGGACGATAAGTAGAATCAGTGCCAGCAGCAATATCTTTTGTATCCTGGTCATTTTGCCGCTCTCCTGTTTACCCTTTTCAAAGGAAGGATCATGCTTTCCAGGATCAGGATTAGCAGGGCCACAAGGACGAAGATGTGATACTGCTCTTTGTAGAGATTGATAATGCGGATATCGCTTTGCCGCTTTTCACTTTGATAGATGCGCGAGAGCAAGAGCTGGATCTCTGCTGCGGAGGGAGTGATGCGAAAAAACTCTCCTCCTCCCACCTGAGCAATGCGCTGCAAGGTCTTTACATCCAATCTGCTGATGCGCTCTTCACCGGTGAAAGGATTGCGAATCCTGGCACCCTCTGGTGAACCTACTCCCATGGTGTAGATCCGCACCCCGTCACTATGCAGATCTTGGGCTTTGGCAATGGAACCCTCAGAAAGATCTTCACCATCGGAGATCAGGATCAATACTCCCGATCCGGGGCCTGCCTGGAAAGCGCTTTGGGCGAGATTCAGGGCACGACCAATGTCCGTTCCAGCCCGGGCAGCGGAATCCACACTCAAGCTGCTGAGCACCATTTTGACCGCTTCATGGTCATCGGTCAAAGGACACTCCACCGTGGCAGCGCCAGCAAAAGAGATCACGCCCAATCGGTCTGATTTGAGCTGATCGACAAAGGCCGAGACCTGAAGGATGGAGCGGGTAAGACGATCCGGCTGAATATCGGTGGCCTCCATGCTGCGGGAGACATCGATGGCAAAGATAATATCCATCCCAAAAGAGCTAAGCTCGCGCTCCCGGTAATCCCATTGAGGTCTGGCCACAGCGATCACGACCAAAGCAAAAACCATCACCAGAAGAGCGAGCTTCATTCCACTGTAAAAAGGCGAGCGCTTGCCGATATAGACAGACATAAAAGCCTGATCCGCATATTGAGAAAAGCGGGATTTCAGACGCTTCCCGCTCAGTGAGATCAGCCAGATAAACACCGGCAGCAGAAGCAGAAGCAAGAGGTTTTGTGCACTATACAGATTCATGCATTACTCCGGCAATATCGGCAACAAAAAGCTTTTCAAGATGATCTCCAGCCCGATCAAAAGCAGAGCAAACCACAGCAAGAACGCAAAGCGCTCATCCCATTGATAGTTGATCTTTGAGCTAACCTCAGTACGCTCCAGGGCATCCAGTTCTTTCATGATCTCACGTAATTGATTGGCATCCTTGGCCATGGAGGCCTTTGTGGTGCCAGTGATTTCGGCAATCTGATCCAGGGTCTGCATATCCAGCTCAATCAAGGTAGGGATGTTGCGCGTGCCAAAAAAGGGATCCGCATAAGGAAAAGGCACCATGCCACCACTGCCTACACCTATGGGATATACCTTGATCCCCAAAGCCGCCGCCATCCGGGCTGCGGAAAGGGGATCTATCTCCCCAGTGTTGTTGACCCCATCGGTGATCAGAATCACAATGCGGGATTGGGCTTCGCTATCCTTGAGACGGGCAATTGCTTTGGCCAGACCCATGCCCACAGCAGTGCCACTGGCTTCCATATTCACTTCCAGATGATCCAGTGCCAGCATCACTGCAGCATGATCATAGGTAAGCGGGCTGGTGGTGATTGCATATTCGGAAAAGGCTACTAAAGCAAAGCGATCATTGGGACGACCGGACACGAAGTCTTTGGCCACCTTGACGGCCGCACCCAAACGGTTTTGAGGCAAGAAATCCAGCGCCAGCATGGAGCCACTCACATCCAGAGCAATGGCGATATCCACTCCCTTTTTGCGATAATCCCGCGTCGCTGTGCCCCACTGGGGACGGGCAAGAGCGAGAATAAGACACAGCAGGATTAGCGATCTCAAGGCAGGATAAAGATATGCCCAATACCGCTTTCCCGAAAGCTGCAAAAGCAATTGCAATCTACTCGTGGGGATCGCCAGCCGACTCGCCTTTTTCCTGCTCAATTCCACATACAGATACACCGGAATGAGCAGCAGCAGAAAGAGATACAGGGCTTGGGCAAATCTAAGCATCGATCCTCTGGGCATATTGCATCAGTGCGAGACGCAAAGCCTGCGTCTGCAATTGGATCCGCTCTGCACTGGGCTCGAGCTTGGCAAACTTGACCAGATCACAGTAACGCAGAATGTCCAAAAACTCCACGCTCTGCTCCGGACGCAAGACATTCAGGCTATCAGCTATCTCAGACATGGTCATCTCGATGGCACTAAAGTGATAAGTGTGCTCCAAAAACTCTCTTAAGATCATCGATAGCTCATAGTGATAAGCCAGCACATCCCTTTCAGCCAGACCGCTGCTTTCCAGCTTGCTCAGCTTGTCCAAAGCTGTCTTGTAAGGAGGGATCAGCTTGGGAGCTGGAACAATGATGGGCTTTTCTGGTGTCTTGCGCGGCGCTCTTTTGCGCAAAGCCATGATGATGAGCAGGGTGGCCAGCACCAGACTGCCGATAACAACAGAGAGATACAGCCAGAAGGGAGGTTCCCAGCGATAGCGCAGCGGAGGCTTGATGTCTCTGAGCAAGGTATCCGCTTCGGCGCGTGTGGACAGCACAAAGACCCT
Organism: uncultured Candidatus Cloacimonadota bacterium; assembly: GCA_964501025.1. GTDB lineage: Bacteria > Cloacimonadota > Cloacimonadia > Cloacimonadales > Cloacimonadaceae > UBA5456. Next base: position 23,339 of record CAZCRD010000051.1, read on the forward strand.
GAAGCCGTCTGTATGTCCACCACTGCGCAACAAGCCCCTGGCCTTGAGCTCCAGCTTGGGAAACGATAGCGCTCCTACTCTGAGGGGGATGATCTTGAGCTCGGCCACGCTGCCTTGCTGATCCAGCTTAATATCAGTATCGTTCACCCGAAAGGAAGTGAGGCTGTCCGGAACCACGACCTCGGCAAGAGGAAAGTCAGTCTTGATCACCAGACTGAAAGGAGTTCCCAAGCTCAGACTATCGGCGCCCACCAGGCTTTGGATCACTTCTGCCGGCAGCAAGCTGATGCCCGCCACGATAAGCCAGAGCAATACTTGCTTTTTCATCGCTGTCTCCTTTTGGTGCGCAAGGCAAAGAACTGTCTCAGCACCCGCACAAAAGAATCCGAATTTGTGAAGAGCATGTGATCACAACCCATGGCTCGGAGTTTGCTGGTAAGTTTTTGCTGTTGCAGATCGATATGAGCCTGGTAAGAGCTTCTCAGCTTGGGATCAGATGTATTGATGTAAGCATCGCGGCCGGTTTCGGGATCCACAAAGTGCAGGATCCCGGCTTTGGGCAAAGCCAATTCGCTGTCATCCAATACCTGCATGGCAATGAGATCATGCTTTTTGGCCAGGATGGCCATGGGTTTGTCATAATCCTGATCCAGAAAATCCGAGAGCAAAAAGACTATGGCGCGTTTTTTCAAGATTTTACCGGCATATTCACAAGCTCCAGAAAGAGAGGTAAGCCCGCTGTGTGGTTCATGATAGAGAATCTCCCGCAGGATTTCCAGTGCTCGATTGCGACCCTTGCGCGGGGGCAGATACTTTTCCAGGACATCCGAATACATGATCAGAGAGCAGCGATCCCCATTGGCCACGGCTGAAAAAGCCAGAGTAGCCACTATCTCTGCTATTCTTTCTTTTTTCAGGGCATAGGAAGTGCCACAAAACTGTGAACCGCTGATATCCACGATGAAGACCACGTTCAGTTCCCTGGTCTCGCGGTATTTCTTGATAAAAGGCAGTCCCAGGCGGGCCGATACATTCCAGTCTATATCCCGATAGTTGTCACCGGGCTGATATTCACGCACTTCACTGAATTCCAGTCCCTGTCCGCGAAAGCTGGAATGATACTCTCCACAAAAGATGTCATTGACGATGTTTTTGGTGGAAATCTCCAGTCGGCGGATCTTCTTCAGCAGATCAGCAGTGCTTACCAGATGCACGTCTATCTCTCCCTGAACTTAAGGAACCTCGATCTGATCCAGAATGCGGCCGATGATTTCTTCGCTCTGGATCTCCTCGGCTTCAGCTTCATAGGAGAGCACGATCCGGTGTCTGAGCACATCTCTACCGATGGCTTTGATATCATCCGGGATCACATAGGCTCTTCCCTGTAGATAAGCATGAGCTTTGGCCGCCCGGGCCAGATTGATGCTGGCTCGAGGGGAGGCACCAAAATTGATCAGCGGGGACAGCGCACTCAGCCGGGGATAGCGCTCCGGATGGCGGGTTGCCAGCACCAGATCCAGGATGTAATCGGTGAGTTTATCCTCCATATACACGCTATGCATGACCTGTCGCATGGCGTTGATCTTCTCAGGCGTCAGCACTGGCATGATCGTGATGGGCTTGGGATCCACCATCAAGGCCATGATCTTACGCTCTTCTTCCAGCGAGGGATAGCGGATGATGAGCTTCATCATAAAACGATCCACCTGAGCTTCCGGCAAGGGATAGGTTCCTTCTTGCTCGATCGGATTTTGGGTGGCCATCACAAAGAAGGGATTGGGCAGAGCTTCACTGGTATCACCGATGGTGACTTGACGCTCTTGCATGGCTTCCAGCAAAGCAGATTGCACCTTCGATGGTGCCCGATTGATCTCATCAGCGAGAATGAAATTGGCAAATATCGGTCCCTTCTTGGGTGAAAACTCTGCGGTCTTCTGATTGAAGATCAGGGTGCCCGTGATATCTGCCGGTAGTAGATCCGGAGTAAACTGAATGCGGGCAAAACTGGCCTGAAGGCTGCGGGCCAGGCTGCTGACGATGAGGGTCTTTGCCAGCCCGGGAACACCTTCGATCAACACATGTCCATCCGCCAGAATAGCGATCAAAAGCCGGCTGATGATAGCATCCTGACCGATCACTGCTTTGCCGATCTCTCGTCTTACATCTTTTAAGGCAGCCGAACTCTCAGCCACTTGTGCTTGTGTCTCTTCGATCAACACAAAACCCCCTGTGTGTAATAGATAGTATGTTCAATACGAGAAAAAGGGAATCCGGCGTACCGCAATTCCCGATCTATGATTCAAAAAAGCTCTAATGGCGCGTAAGAAGTATCTTATCTGGATACGGCTTTACGGACTTTGTTTGCCTTGAGGCATGAGCTACATATTTTTACACGCTTGGTGCCGCCATCGATAATGGCGCGAATCACGTGCAAATTCGGATAGAATCTACGTTTGGTGGCATTCAGCGCATGCGAGCGATGATTGCCCACCTGAGCAGTCTTTCCACAGATATCGCATATCTTTGACATGATAAACCGTCCCTTAATTTTTTGTTTTGAGTGCCAAGTTATTTTCATCCCATATTTTGACAAGCGATTTATTTCATCGTCTGCGGAATGCGAATGTCAAACCGGCTGCCACCTTGCTCGAGGGGGATGTACTCCAATCTCCCCCGATGCTCCTGTACCAGCTTCCGGCAGATGGGCAACCCCAGTCCGGTGCCATGGGATTTGCCATTGGAGACAAAGGGGCGGAAGATATCATCCTGGATCCGGAGCGGTACTCCCGGACCGTTGTCGATTACACTGATCTGTAGCCAACCCGCAGTATTGTTAGCAGTTAATTTGATCTCTCCATCGGTGTTTAGCGCTTCACTGGCATTCTTGATCAGATTCATCAATACACGGCGAATCTTGGACTCATCAAAATACACATAGTCCTTGACCTTGTTCTCCACCACAAAGGTGATGTTGCGCCCTTTCAGTGTAGCTTCGTTGATCTCTTTGATATCGTCAAACAGTTTGGCCAAATCCACTTTTTGGATCAGTGGAGTAGTCTCCACTCCCCGCGCAAAATCCAGAATCTCACGAATCAATTGATCCACCATACGGGTCTGCTTGACTATGCTCTGCGTAAATTCTCCACTGCCGGGATACAGGTTTTCGATGAGTTGGGCAGTGAGCACCATCACGGTCAGAGGAGTCTTGATATCGTGAATGATCTTGCTGGCAGCCATGCCGATCGCCATCAGGCGGTTTTTGGCTATCATCTCATCCATCAATTCCACAAAACGCTCATTGGTTTGACGCAAACGTCCGGAGAGAGCCTTCATCAGATTGTACATCACTGAAGGATGCTTAAAGGACATCTCGATAAAAGTGTCTTTGGGGATGATCAAAAGCTCCACCTCGTCCAGGGCTGATACGGAAGCGCTGCGGGGCTCCTCGTCGATGATTCCCATCTCACCAAAAAAATCCCCAGGCTCCAGGATCGACAACTGAGCAGAAGGAGTCTCTGGATTCTTTAAACCTTTATTGATCTCGACTCTGCCTTTGCAGATGAAAAACAGCATATCAGAAGTCTCATTTTCAGCAATGATCTGAACCCCTTTCTTATATTTCTTGCGCTTGAGTTTGGTAGCATATTGTCCCAAGACTTCTTCACTCAGATCATCAAAGATTCCGAGCTTCTCGCAGAAAGCATTTTCGCTCATCGTTCCCCCTTTGGGATTGGGCATATTTCATGTAAATGTATTGCTTAGCTCAGCAGCTATTTTGTCAAGATTTTTCCCGTCATTCCATCTCAACAGCGTTGTCTTCAGCCATAGCTTAGCTTTGTTCCACGTCACACTGCTGACACGCATTCAGCTCACTACGGATGGTAGCCCAGACATAGCGAGGGTCTCTGCTGGAGACCATGTTGTGAGCTTTGCGGCGATCATACATTGCCCCGGCAAGGCTCCGCAAAATCTGCAATTGGGCATTGGGAGATTGTTTGGGGGTAATCACCAGGATTACCAGCCGCACCAGGTTGCCATCAGGGCTATCCCATTCCAAACCGTAGCGAGTATGGAATACGAAGATGTAAGATTTTTCCAGATTATCCAATCTCGCATGCGGGATCGCGATCGAGCGCCCCATGGCAGTGCTCATCTGTTCTTCTCTAAGCTTGATCTCATCGTAGATCACATCGCGGCTCAGCTTGGTACGTCTGGCCACCACTTTGCTCATGTGCCGCAACATCTCGTCTCTGGTCTTGCTCTCAGTATCAATAAACACATCCTCTTCGCCAAAGACGATAGTGAACAGACTGCTTTTGATTTTGCGCACAGCTTGAGAAAGCCAGGGACCAAAGACGATGGTCGAGATGATGGCAGAAGCAATAATGCTGACCAAAATTGTCTCGCTGATGAGCCCACTGGAATATGCCAGCATGCCCACCACAATGTGCATTTGTCCGCCTGGGGTGTGAGATATGGCGATCACCATCAGATTGGATTTGTCCTGACCTGACCACTTTGATCCGATGTACGCCGCAGTAAATCTGGCCAATATCCCAATTGTGCTGATGATCAGTACCAACAGCCAGTCAAAATTGGCAATAAAATCCAGATGCAGGCCGATATTGGCAAAGAAGATGGGCACAAAGATCGAATATACCAGGCGATTGATCACAAAACGATCCTTTTCACTGATGTGGGTTGCTTCTCCCAAAATCGTGCCGGCAATGAAAAAACCAAACAGCGAATGGATCCCGATTTGCAGGGTAATTGCCCCAAAGATGGCTCCCACCACCATGATGAAAGTGATCTTCAGCCCAGAGCTTTCTCCCATCTTTTCGTGGATAAAGGTCATCGCTTTGTCCACCACCTTGCGCATCAAAGTAAGGCTAATGAAGGTAAAAGCCAGTGTCATCAAGACCAGGCGGGATACAAAGCCCAATTCCAGCGAGCCATGGGCAAACAAGCCCAGGATGATGGTGAAGATCACCCAGCCGGCGATGTCATTGATGGTAAGCGCAGATAAAATCAAAAAGCCTACATCGGTCTTGAGGATGTTCATATCCCGCAAACCGCGTATTGCCACCGGAAGAGCACTGATGGTCATGATCGCGGCGATGAAAAGCGCAAACAGCACCCGCTGTGAGGGATCGGCAAGATAATGAGCTGGCAAAAAATAAATGGGCACAAAGCAAAGCAAGATCGGCAAGATCAAATCTACTATGGAGAGTTTGATGGCGTCCTTACGCTGTTGCCAGACCCGTGAAAAATTGATCTCCAGCCCTGTCTCCATCAAAAGAAAAAAGTTGCCAAACCAGGCCAATGCTTCCAACATGGAACGTTGTACCACATCGTCCGGAAACAGATATGCCTGCACCTCCGGAGCCAGTTTTCCCAAAATGGCTGGACCCAAAATAATGCCGACCAGGAGCTCAGCCGTCACGCTGGATTGCTTCATCTTCTCAAAGAGATATCCTGCGATCTTGCACAGCCCCAATAGCAAACCAAATTGGATCAGAAACAGCATCAGGTGATGCTCAGTAATAGGTCCCATCAAATCTCCTAAACATT
>CAZCRD010000052.1:0-6164 GCA_964501025.1 uncultured Candidatus Cloacimonadota bacterium
TTGCTTGTGCTGGCAGCATGTGAAAAAGACGATACAAAGCCGCCTGCCACATCGCAGGCATTGGCAAATTACTGGCAAAGTCAGACCACTCTGACAGCCAGTCTGGAATCCAGAGATGGTACCATGAATTCTATCCAGCAGAGTATCAACGATCTGGGTAATAGTAAAAATAGAAACGCTATCGAAGATATAGATGCTTTGGTGAATACCTATATTCAGCAAAGTGATGAAGCGGCTATCTATTTTGCTGAAATGCGCAATCTTGAAGACAACATACGCCCCTATGGAGACGATAAAAACATCTTTGGTGATATCGCCAGAGGAGTGTATAATAAGGCTTCCGATGCTGTGATCTCCAGTGGTAGAATGGTGCGATCCGGATGGCGTGTTCTCAGTGGCAGCCAGAGTCTGAGACAGGTGCTCAGCGATCCGGAATCCGGCATTCCCATCGTTTCGCATTTTGCCGCAGATCTGCAGCGTCACAATGCCGATCGCGACGCTGTCATCCGCCAGGCTATTCTGGATAACAATGATCAGGATGGCTGGGTACCCATTAGCTCCCTGCCCGGAGACACACCTCAGGAAAAGGTTAACGCCTATCTGAATCTTTCTGATGAGGATCCGCTCAAAATGGGAACCCGAAGGGATGTGATGTTTTGGGATGCCGATGAACGTCAACGCACAGCCAATACTGCCAAAAATTTGGGAGAAACTGGTGTCAAAATCGTGGGTGATGCTTACGGTGGGGGAGCTGGTGAATGGACCAACGAGGTCTTGAATCAGCACATGAATCCGAATCAGGATCCCAACGATAAAGGTACTGTGCAGATCGATATCAGAAGCAGTGATACTGGTAATCCCCCGATCGAGCAGCCCAAAACCATTATCATCGACAAGGTAAACACTCCAGACAGTGATCCTCGGGTCACCGTGATCATGGATGCACCGGCAACCCTGGAACAGGAGCTTCCCACAGGTGATTATAATGTGATTGCCGTGGCTGAAGATTTTATCCGCAATGTCGAAGCTGCAGTGGCAGTGGTTCAGGAAGAAGTGACCGAACAGGTCAATGATCTACTCAAATTGGCCGAAAACGCCATCATCGTTGAAGGCATTTCAGCCAGTCCTGATGTGGTAACCCTGGGTAGCACGGCGAATGTAAATCTGGTTTGCGTGGGTACATTGGGACAGGAATTGAGCTTTGCCTGGGACATTGCCGGTGGATCATATACAGGGATGAATGCCAACAAGAATCAGCTCAGTTTTCAGCCCTCAGCGGAAGGTGAATATACCGCTTCGGTTGAAGTATCAGATGAATTTGGCAATACCAGGCATGCCTCAGTAACCCTTGCCGTGATCGATGCCCAAATCTCTTATCAGCAATATGATATCACCAACGAACAGATCGATGACGATATGCTCAATCCCGGAGAATTGGCTACAGTGAGGCTATACATTCACAATGCTGGTCAGACCGATCTGATTGGCACTACTGCCCTGGAGACCTACGGGGGCGTGCAGGTGGGCTTTCAAAACTCCACTGCCGAGATTCCCATAGGAGAAACTGCCCAATTTATGGCAAATGTCCAGCTGCCTCAAACGTTCTCCGAGCCCAATGTCAACCTGGATTTCAAGTATCTGGTAGAGGATCAAACCGGCAATCCGGTACTCATCACAGTTCCGATTCAGCTTCCGGTGGAATTCTATGTAGAAATCGATCCCATCGAGTCTCCGGTAACCGACCGGGTGCTAAATATTAGCGGCACAGTGGCCAATCCCATGCTGTCCAGTGCATATCTGATACTGGATGGAGATTCACAACAGGCCTACGAGGTTGAGCTATATAACGGCAATTTCTCCCAACAGGTAATCGTGCCCAGCTCAAACGAGGATCAGCAACACACGGTGGAAGTATCCGCTGTATCCGGTAGTCTGGAAGCTTCTGACACACAGACCTTCACCTCAGAGATTCCACCCACAGCTCTGCGCACAACCCTTACTTGGGATACCAATGGCACTGATGTGGACCTCTGGATCACTGATCCTGATTCAGAGAGATGCTATTATGGTAATCCGGTTACAAACAGTGGCCTGGAATTGGATTTCGATGATACCAATGGCTATGGTCCGGAAAACATCACCACCACCAATATCATCCCTGGAGATTATCTGGTCCAGGTGCATTATTACAGCGATCATGACTCTAACAATGCCATCGGCACCAATGCTTCGGTAGTGATTCGCACCAATGAAGGTACAATTGATGAAACGGTAAATAACTACTACGGTTATCTAAACGATAGTGGGGATCTCTGGACAGTGACCACTCTCAGCTTTGATGGTGAAACCTGGAAAGTAAAAGAGCTGGATCAAAGATCTATCAAAAACCCGAATACTCTCCCCCAAAAGTAAATAACATATATCCCGATTATGCCCCTTCCAAGCTTGGAGGGGGCTGTTTTATTGCAAGTTGATTCTCAGTCACAGCGTCGAGTAGTAGTGCTTTCGAGAATTTGCTTGACAGATATGTACCAAGTGCCACACTGATTACAGATGAGTTTTTGCCTCAGAGACTCAATCATTGAAATCTTAGGAGCAGATATGAATAAGAGAGCCTTATTGCTGTTGTTGCCGATATTAGTTTTTTGCACCCTGGGTGCTCAGACCTTCGAATGGGGGGTCAGATATATGGGTGGAGTCTCATCCCTGATGGGGGCAGACGATAGCTATGTATTACACTATGATCTGCATGATTCTGGTACTTACTATGGTTACTTGAAGGCAGAATCCGAGACTGCCTCTGTGGGCTATGCTCAGGGCGCCGGTCTGTATTTTATGAAGCGGCTTACTAAGGAACAGGATTCGATCTGGCTCCAACCTGAGCTGCTCTGGCACCGCTATAGTTTCAATTATGATTTTGAGAATCGGGCGATGAGCTCGGACAATGCCCTGTTGAGCGTTGCTTTTGCCGACACCCTGAAAGGCAGTATCCATCATACTGTAGATTACATCAGTATACCACTGCTGTTCAAATTGCGCCAGGAGATGCCGGAAAACAGAAAGAACGAGCAATTTCAGGGGGCTTACCTCTATTTTGGTCCTTCATATTCCTTTTTACTGGAGCAAACACAGAGTTACAAGGATGGCATCAAAGACTTTGAATCCGATCTTGAGAGCTACGTAGCAGGAAATCCAGGAATGAGTTCGAGGCTCTGTGAAAACGGCGCTGATCAGCTGCTTTCACACAAATTGGATCTGGTGGTGGGTACCGGATTTCAGCTCCAGGATGTCTTCAATCTGGGCTTGGGCAAAGATACTTTCAGCATAGATCTGAGAGCGGATGTAAACTTGTATAGCATTGGCGATGCTGGCATGCGTAAGGATTTTAGAATGTATTCTGCGATGCTTAGCTTGGGATACAGACTTTAGGCTCAAGTCAAGTTCATCTTGACATACTGAGATGTAGCCGATAAACTCTGGGCTGCCACACTCATGGTCTGCCAAACTCCGATTTGGCAGAAGCGGCGGAGCTGCTTTCATGAAAAGGCCTCCGGCCTTTGTGGCAAATACAATTTGCCACCCCAAACCGCCACCCTGATAGCCGCTCCGAGCTTGGCGACTTATTGGTTCTTTTATGCTAACAGGCTTTTTACCACCTGCACTATCTCCTGTGGTTTTTCCACCAGATAGTCCGGATCGTGGCTGCTGAGCAGGTCTGTAGTATGAAATCCCCAGCTAACTGAGATCACGCGTATGCCACTCTTTTTGGCAGCCGTAACATCCCGGATTTCGTCACCCACATAGAGCACATTTTCTTTTCTCAAAGAGTGCTTTTTCATCTGTTTGCGGATGCTGCTATGCTTTTTTAGCATGCCGGAGGTACCCTCGATCCAGTCAAAATAATCCAGCTCATGCTGAGTAAGGAAGTGCCGAACGTTTTCTTGCGTGTTTGAGGTGAGTAGAGCCATCGGGCATTGCAGATCCCTCAATTCTCTGAGCATCTCAGGAATCCCGGCCACCGGCTCCAATTCATGGATCAAGTGCCGATATTCGCTCAGGGCACGAGTAACTGCTTTTGGCACTTTGTAAAATGGGATCTTGAGCAGTTTTAGAGCCTTGGGTATGCTCATTGATCGCACCTGGGCAAACTTTTCTTCGCTGATGGGCTCTAGGCCAAAGTCCGGCGCCATGTTGTTGGCAATCTTAAGCCCCAGATGGATAGAATCTGCTATGGTTCCATCAAAATCAAAGAGCAAAAAAGGTGTTTTCACTTTCTGTGCTCCAGGACAAAGGTGTAAGCCTGATTTTTCCCAATCTGGTACTTCTCACTGATCAAAAGGGCCAATTCCTTACTTTTCATATCCCTGTGGATTTTCAGCAGCGTATAAGCTCTGTCATCCGGAAAAGCAAGCTCCTCTTTTACTGCGCCCTCGATCACGATCACAAACTCACCTTTTTCGGTGATCTCATAATCTTGCAAAAGCTCGGATATTTCTCCACGGATACACTCTTCATGCAATTTCGAAATCTCTCTGGCAATAGCTATCTGCCTCGGGGAAAGGGCAGAGGCAAGCTCCTGCAAGGTGGCTTTCAGATGATGCACACTTTCATATAGCAACGTGGGATAGGGATAGTCTTTGATCTGGCTGATGATCCGGCTACGGGATTTGGCTTTGGCAGGTAAAAACCCGACAAACTGGAAGGCGGAAGTGTCAAAACCGGATACGCTAAGAGCCGGGATCAGGGCAGTGGCTCCAGGCAAGGCTTGAACTTCATAGCCCTGCTGGATGGCTTCTGCCACCAATAGCTGAGCCGGATCCGATATGGTCGGAGATCCGGCGTCGGAAACGATAGCCAGATCCTCACCGGAGTCCAGATGAGCAAAAAGGCTATCTTCCCGCTTGCGTTCGTTAAACTTATGAAAGCTCAAGAGCCGGGGAGAGGAAATTTGGTAGTGCTTGAGCAAAAAGGAGGTCTTGCGAGTATCCTCACAAGCGATCAGACTCACCGCCCTCAGGGTTTCTAATGCGCGTAGGGTGATATCCCCCAGATTTCCGATCGGAACCGGAACCAGAAATATCACTCCTTTGCGCATCAATAGTGTCTTACTTGATCAGCTGCAGCTCTTTACCAATCTTGATAAAGGCGGCTACTGTTTTGTCCAGATCTTCACGGGAGTGTGCAGCAGAAAGCTGTACTCTGATGCGGGCTTTGCCTTTGGGAACCACCGGATACACAAAGCCGATCACATACACGCCTTCTTTGAGCAGCATATCTGCCATCTTAATCGCCAAGGGCGCATCATAAAGCATTACCGGTACGATGGCGGTATTGCCGGCTACGATGTCAAATCCGGCGTCGATCATCTGGGTGCGGAAGTACTTGGCATTGTCCCAGACCCTGTCACGCAGCTCGGTGGATGTGCTGAGCAACTCGATTACTTTCAGGGTGGCACCCACGATGGCCGGGGCCAGGGTGTTTGAAAAGAGGTAAGGACGGCTGCGTTGACGCAGGATTTCGATAATCTCCTTGCGTCCGCTGGTGCATCCGCCGTTTCCGCCACCCATGGCTTTACCAAAAGTAGTGGTAATGATATCCACTCTGTCGGTCACGCCAAATTGTTCGGGAGTTCCGCGTCCGGTTTTGCCGATGTAGCCGGTGGCATGGCTATCATCCACCATTACCAGGGCATCATATTTATCTGCCAGATCGCAAATCTCGTCCAGTTTGGCCATATCGCCATCCATGGAAAACACACCATCAGTGCAGATCAGGCGATACTTCATATCCTGACTATCTTTCAGGGCATCTTCCAGTTCCTGCATATTGGAGTGTTTGTAGCGATACCGTTTGGCTTTGCACAGACGCACGCCATCGATGATGGAAGCGTGGTTCAGCTCATCCGAGATCAAAGCACTGTCTTCACCCAAAAGAGGCTCAAAGACACCACCATTGGCGTCAAAACATGCGGCATAGAGGATGGTGTCCTCAGTGCCCAAAAATTCTGATACAGCTTGTTCCAGATCCTTGTGAATCTGCTGTGTGCCACAGATAAATCTGACCGAGGCCAGGCCATAACCCCAAGTGTCCATGATCTCTTGAGCGGCTTTGATCACTTCCGGATGATTACCCAGTCCCAGATAGTTGTTCGCGCAAAAATTCAG
>CAZCRD010000053.1:0-7329 GCA_964501025.1 uncultured Candidatus Cloacimonadota bacterium
GCCATCAAGCAGGATCAAGGCTTCGTTTTTGCGAAAACCCCGGATGCGGAGATTACTCTCATCCCGGCTGCCATAGCTGATGCTGAGTCCGGGGCTATACCCCATTGCCTCACTCACCGGATGCTTAGGAGCCTTGCTTACGTTTTGATTGACACAATATGCCGCTTCAATTTTTGTGACAGGTAGGGAAATATCAGGTGCCTTGTGACTTTCCCGATCCGGTAATGGGCACCGTAAGGAAGAAACATGCTCGAGAAGATTCTAAAGAAACTATTCGGAGATAAAAACAGTCTGGATCTCAAGCGTTATGAACCGCTGGTGCCAGAGATCAATGGCATCTATGAAGGCTTGGCGCAGTATGAAGACGACCAGCTCAGAGCGCGCATCGCTGAGATAAAAAGCGAGATAGCCGATAAGCTTCAGCCAAAGCGGCAGGAACTGGAGGATCTTAAGCGCTCATTTCGGGAAAGCACCGATGATAATGAACGCAATAGAATAGATAATCAAATAGATAGCCTCAAAAAAGAACTTGTAGCTTTGAACAAAGAGACTCTTGACGATATCCTGCCAGAAGTCTTTGCCATTGTCAAAGACACTTGCCGGAGGCTGCTGGGTCAGGAATTCATCGTCAAAGGCCACCCTCAAGCCTGGAATATGGTGCCTTTTGATGTCCAGCTGATCGGAGGTATGGCCCTGCACGATGGTAAGATTGCTGAGATGGCTACTGGCGAAGGTAAGACTCTGGTTGCCACCCTGCCGCTATTTCTCAATGCTCTGTTGGGTAGAGGTGCGCATCTGGTAACCGTCAATGACTACCTGGCCAGCCGTGATGCCGAGTGGATGAGCCCGATCTTCAATTTCCATGGCATGCGGGTGGGCTGCATCACCACCGGGATGGATTTTACCTCCCGTAAAGAAGCTTATGAAGCGGATGTGACCTATGGGATGAATAGCGAATTTGGCTTTGACTATCTTCGTGACAATATGGCTACCAGTCCCAAACAATTGGTGCAGCGAGATTTCTACTATGCCATCGTGGACGAAGTGGACTCGATCCTCATTGATGAGGCCAGAACCCCACTCATCATCAGCGGTCCGATCGCTCAGGACAAAAACTTTTATCACGAGCTCAGGCCTGCTATAGCGTCTTTGGTCCAAGCCCAAAATGCTCTGATTGCCCGCTATCTTTCCGAAATCAGGGAGGATCTGAAAGAGGATAATCCCAATGCCTCAGACAGCCGCCTGGCCAAAAACCTGCTGCTGGTAAAAAGAGGTGCGCCCAAGAACAGAGCTTTTACAAAACTCATGCAAGAAGCCTCGCTCAAGCGTCTGGTTCAAGATACCGAAGGCATCTATCTGCGTGATAAAAAGATGCACGAGCTCGACGATGAGCTATTCTATGTAACCGAAGAGCGGCACAACAGTGTGGATCTCTGCGATAAAGGGCGCGATCTTATGAGTCGCAAAGAGTCTGATCTCTTTATCGTCCAGACACTGGATGATATCCTGGCGGAGATCGATGAAAATGAAGTGTTGAGCGATGAAGCCAAACTGAGAGAAAAAGAGCTTGCCACCGGCCGCTTCATGGATAAGAGCGAGAAATTGCACAATATCAATCAATTGCTCAAAGCCTTTACGCTCTTTGAAAACAATCAGGAATATGTGGTGATCGACAATCGGGTGATCATCGTGGATGAATTTACCGGACGCCAGATGCCGGGGCGGCGCTTTTCTGATGGCCTGCATCAGGCTTTGGAAGCCAAAGAAAATGTGGCGATCGAAGCTGGAACTCAGACCTTTGCCACCATTACCTTGCAAAACTATTTTCGGATGTATGAAAAGCTGGCCGGCATGACCGGGACAGCGGTTACCGAAGAAAGCGAGTTTATGCAGATCTACCAGCTGCCCGTGATCGCAATTCCAACCAATGTCCCGATCACGCGTATTGATCATGACGATGAGATTTACCTGAGTAAAAACGAGAAGTATCAGGCCATCATCGATGAGATCATATATTGGCACAAGCTGCAAAAACCGGTGCTGGTGGGAACCGTGAGTGTGGAGGTGTCCGAGATTCTCTCGCGCCTGCTCAGACGTCATGGCATCACCCACAATGTGCTGAATGCACGGCAACACCAACGTGAAGCTGAAATAGTATCCAATGCCGGGGCTCCGGGTGCTGTGACCATCGCCACAAATATGGCGGGACGTGGCACAGATATCAAGCTCGGCGCGGGAGTGGTAACTCAGCCGGTGGAAAACTATCGCGGCTTGAGTAAGCAGAGAACCGAAGAGTACTACTACGGCTTACCCCTTGATGGCTTGCACATGATTGGTAGTGAACGCCACGAGAGCAGACGCATAGACCGTCAGCTGCGAGGACGTGCAGGACGTCAGGGAGATCCTGGAACCTCGAGATTCTATCTTTCTTTGGAAGATGACCTGATGCGCTTGTTTGGCTCGGACCGGATGGCGCCCTTAATGCAAAAGATTGGGCTCAAACCAGGAGAAGCCATCCGGCATCCCATGATGACCAAAGCCGTGGAAAAAGCACAAACCCGGGTGGAAGAGCACAATTTTGAGATTCGTAAGAACCTGATCAAATACGATGAAGTGATGAATCAGCAGCGGGAAGTGATCTATAGTTATAGGCGCAGTGTGCTTAAAGGCTATGATCTGAGAGCTGAAATCCATGAAATGATCGCTGAGACGATCGAGCGTTTGGTAGAGGACGTAAGCTCCATCTCAAACTATCCGGAAGAATGGGATTTGTTACGCATTTGTCAATACTTCAAGACCCTGAATATCAAGATTGATGTTCAGGATCTGGAAAGTGATCATCTGAATGTGGACTTGCTGAAAAACACTTTGATAGAAATAGCTGAAGCGGCATACATACACCGGGAACAGCAGCTGGGCGAAGAAGTGATGCGCGATATCGAGCGCCGCTCGCTTTTGGAAGTGGTGGACAACGAATGGCGAGACCATTTGCATGAGATGGATCTGCTCAAAGAGGGCGTCTATCTGCGGTCCTATGCCAACAAAGACCCTCTGATCGAATACAAAAAGGAAAGCTTCACCCTCTTTGAAGGATTGATCAGCAGAATTCAGGAAAATGTGACCAAACGGGTCTATACCACCTATCTGATGACTCGTGAACAGATGAAAGACATGCAGGATATGCTCAAGGGTGCAAATATGACTCACGAAGAGCTGAATACCTTTGTCAAGGCTCAGGCACCGGAATACCAGAGCACCGCTTCAGCTCCTCCGCAATTTGGCAACACCGAACAAAAAGCCCGCCCCGTTCATGTGGGAGAGAAGATCGGAAGAAACGACCCCTGTCCTTGCGGCAGTGGCAAAAAATATAAGAAATGCTGCGGCATTCATGAAAATGAGGATGTATAAAACATGGCAAAAGGCCTAATCATCGTAGAATCACCGGCAAAAGCCCATACCATTAGTAAGTTTTTGAAAAACCAGTTTCAAGTAAAAGCCTCCATGGGGCACATCAGAGATCTACCTGCTCATGATCTGGGAGTGGATGTGGATAAAGATTTTGCTCCAAATTACGTTACCGACAAAAAGAAAAGCAAGGTTATCAGTGAGCTCAGAGAAGCTGCCAAAAGTGCGGATGCCATATATCTGGCCAGCGATCATGACCGCGAAGGAGAAGCCATCGCCTGGCATCTCAGCAAGGTGCTGGAAAAGGAGATCAAAGATAAAGCCCTATACCGCATTGTGTTCAATGAGATCACTTCCAAAGCCATCAATGCTGCTATTGCGGAACC
The DNA here is from genome assembly GCA_964501025.1 of uncultured Candidatus Cloacimonadota bacterium. Taxonomy (GTDB): domain Bacteria; phylum Cloacimonadota; class Cloacimonadia; order Cloacimonadales; family Cloacimonadaceae; genus UBA5456. The sequence goes on from CAZCRD010000053.1 coordinate 3,792, forward strand.
GGGTAAGATCGATATGTGCAAGGTCGATGCGCAGCAGGCTCGCCGGATTTTGGACCGGGTGGTGGGCTACAGCATTTCTCCGCTATTGTGGAAAGTGATCGCCAAAGACCTCTCAGCAGGGAGAGTGCAATCCGTGGCCTTGAGGCTGATCTGTGAACGCGAAGCAGATATCAAAGCCTTTGTACCCAAAGAGTTCTGGAAGATAGAAGCCGATTTTTGGCGTGATCAATTACCCAAATTCAAAGCTACGCTGGACAAGTATAAAGGCAAAAAACATGAGATCAAAACCGATTCTGATGCCACTGCTCTGATGACAGAGATCCAAAAACTCCCGGCTCTAATGTCTGAACTCAAGCGTAGCACCCGCAAGGTGGAGCCTCCAGCTCCCTTTATCACCAGTACCTTGCAGCAGGAAGCATCCAAACTGCTGTCGTTCCAGGCTCAGCGTACAATGCGCATCGCCCAGCAACTTTATGAAGGAATCGATATCGGTGGTGAAAGCACGGGGCTCATCACTTATATGCGTACTGATAGTACCCGGATCTCATCTGAAGCCATCGAGGCTGCCAAGCAACTCATCACTGAGCGTTTTGGTGAAGATCTACTCAATGCAGGGACCAGGATGTACAAAAACAAACAGAGTGCTCAGGATGCGCATGAAGCTATCCGCCCCACCGATCCCTCCCGCACTCCCGAGAGCTTATCGGCCTGTCTCAGCCGGGAGCAGCTCAAGCTTTATACCCTGATATGGCAACGCTTTATCGCTACTCAGATGAAGGCGGTGAAAGTCCTGGCCACCACTGCCAAAATCGCTGTGGGCGAAGCGGAATTTTCTGCCTCCGGAAATCAGATTAGCTATGAGGGTTTTCTCAAATGCTATGCTCATGTCAATATTCCGCTGGGGGAAAAGATCCATCAGGACTATGCCAAAACCGACGAGCTGGAACACGATGCCCTACGCAAAAGCCAGCACTTCACCACCCCACCATCCAGATATTCTGAAGCATCTTTGATCAAAGAACTGGAAGCAAAAGGAATCGGCCGGCCTTCCACCTATGCCGCCATTCTCAGCACAATCCGAAATCGTAACTACGTGGTATTGGAAAAAAAGAGCTTCATTCCCACTCCTCTGGGAATCGACGTGAATAGCTTTTTGGTGGACAAATTTGACAGTCTATTCAATGTAAAATTCACCGCTCAAATGGAAGATAAACTGGATGAAGTAGAGTATGGCAAGGTGATCTGGCACAATCTGGTAAAGGACTATTATGAAGACATGAAAGGCTTGATCTCCAAGGTGGATGTAAAGAAAGAGAAACAGGCCATGATCCAGGAAACCGGGATCAAATGTGATGTTTGCGGAAAGGGTGAAATGGTGGTAAAGCGGGGACGTTCCGGTGAATTCCTATCCTGCAATCGCTATCCAGAATGCAAAAACAGCAAGAGTTTCAAACGCGATGCCGAGGGCAAGATCCAGATTGTGGTCCCGGAGGTTTTGGGTGAAAAATGCCCTAAATGCGGGAGCCCATTGGTCGAGCGCAATGGCAAATATGGAGCCTTCATCGCTTGTTCTACCTATCCCAAGTGCAAATATTCCCGCCCCAAGACTTTGGGTATCCCCTGTCCGGAATGTGGGATCGGCGAAGTCACTGCCCGGCGCAGCAAAAAAGGCAGTCCTTTCTATTCCTGCAATCGCTATCCGGAATGCAAGTGGATCTCAAACTATAAACCAGTTCCCCAAGTATGCCCAAATTGCTCAAATCCATATCTGGAGGAGCACTTCAGCAAAGACAAAGGTCACTACCTGCAGTGTCCAAAATGTAAGCATATCGTGGAGTGATAGATGCATTTAGGTGATGGGATCAAAAGCGCATTTTCCAGCATAGCATCGCACAAGATGCGTAGCGCTCTCACCACCACAGGAATCGTCATCGGGGTGATGGCAGTGGTTACTATGTTTTCCAGCGTCTATGCGCTAAAATCTTTGATACAACAGAATATGGAAGGCATGGGCTGGAATCAATCCGTGATCATCATCCCTGGAGATGGAGGAACTCAACAGTCAAATCGCCGTTCTGCTGTGAAAACCAAACGACGGGCACTGCAATACGTTCAACCCTTGGATTTCAATGACTACATCGCGATCAAAGAAAACCTGCAATACAAGAGTATCTACAGCATGATCGAGACCAATAGCTTGATCCGGGTGAGAAACGAAGATAAATACATCAGCGTGCGCGCCACCGAAAATGGCTTTTTCAAAAACAAGAACTATCATCTCTCCCAAGGACGCTATTTCAGTTCGCTGGAGATCGATGAAGGCTTGCCTGTAGCGGTGGTGGGGCACAAGTTTGTGCAAAACTATCTGGATTCCAAATCTGCTCTGGATGAGATCATCATCATTGGAGATCATCGCTATCGGGTGGTGGGAGTATTGGGTCCCGATATTTTGAACAAAGAAAATGGGATGCACTTCAATCCCTGGGAACGGGATCGTGACTTGCAATCTGTGTATGTGCCGCTCAAATATGGGGCATACCGTTTTGGCACAAACAAGGCGGTGAACCTGATCTACCTGCAGGCAGAGGATGAGCAATCTTACTCCAGCCTGCGTTCTCAGGCCAGGCAATTGCTGCTTTCCCGGCACAACATGTATCCCAATTTCAGCTTCATGGATATCGGGGCTATGATGCTCAATATCTCGGCTGAGATCGATAAAAACATGAGGAAATGGAATATCACCCTCTCTGCAATTGCCTCCATCGCACTGATTGTAGGGGGAATCGGACTCTTTTCCACTCTTTTGATCTCGATCCAGGAACGCATGACGGAGATTGGGATTCGCAAAAGCATCGGAGCTACCGAGCGCGACATCTTCATTTATTTCATCCTGGAAGCTCTGAGCCTGGCAATCTTGGGAGCTTTGATCGGCATTCTGATCGCCTGGGCTTTGGTCACCATGATGGGTAAAGCCTTGAATTTTCCACTATATGTGCCTACCCTCGGCATCCTGATAGGTCTGTTTTTCTCGATCCTCGTGGGTTTTTTATCCGGCCTGTATCCTGCGCTCAAAGCAGCCAGGATAGATCCCATCAAAGCTATCTATTACCACGAATAGACGCTCTTCATATCTCTTCTCGCTCTGTGAGAGCTTAGCGCTTTCCCTTTGCTGCTACGGTATCATCGCAATACCATTAGGGCTGCGACCCGTATTGATCCCGTATTGCTATGGGGGAAGAGAGCAGATTCACGGCACTTGCCAGCAGTTCTTCAAAGATAGATCAAACCTCGCTGTGCTGCCTGCTGGCTGTTGAGCTAAGTATCAGAAGGGGTTGGCATTGCCACAACAAGTTGATTATACTCTCTTCAAATACTTGTAAAAAAGGAGATTGAGATGAGATACGTCATATTAATCACAATGCTACTAAGCCTTGGATTTGCTTTTGCCCATCCGGCGGGAAAGTTGAACGCTACTTTTGATCAGGAGAGCTCATTGCTCGAGCTGGATTACATACACAAAGTAAAAGACGTCATGGAT
>CAZCRD010000054.1:0-18952 GCA_964501025.1 uncultured Candidatus Cloacimonadota bacterium
ATAGCGAGGGTGCGTAGCGAAGCGAAGCCCCTCGACCACGCAGGCACAACCTCCATTTAGCCCTTTATGGGCGACACAATTCCTCCCCCTTTCCGCTTCTTTAAAACTAAAGAAGACGGTAGCATACGTTTCATAGTGGGTTATTACTCTGGATTCCTGATCAAGTCAGGAATGACGGCGGAAGGCGATGTCTGGATTCCTGCTTTCGCAGGAATGACGGGTGGTGGTAATGTCCTGGATTCCTGATCAGGTCAGATGCTACCGAAGCCCGCACCCTCTCCCTATCAGTCATTCCGGACATCGATCCGGAATCCAGTCTGAAAGTGTGATGTTTTCGGAGCTACAGAAAGGCTGGAATACATTCACGGAGCTTTGGCAAGACGCAGCTACGGAAACCACGGAGCTTTGGAAAGACTCCGCTACGGAAACCACGGAGCTTTGGAAAGACTCCGCTACGGAAACCACGGAGCTTTAGAAAGACTCCGCTACGGAAACCACGGAGCTTTGGCAAGACTCCGCTACGTCCACAAAGCTGCGGGGTATTATATGACACACTCCAGCAGCGAACTAAGCTCTGCGGTCAGCGATCTGTCCAGTGGGTGTCCAGTCCAAAGTAGATAGAGAATAATGACAAGGAGAAAGATCATGAAAGCGTATTTCAAATCCATCTGTCCCGGCTTTAGCGGTCGGGTGGATGGCCTCATCTTTTACCGTGATCCCCATTGCACACAGACTCTGGTACGTAGGCAATTCACATTCAAAAATCATCCCGGGCAGGCACCATTTCGCGCAGCTCAGATCAATATCTATGCCCTCAACCCTTCAGCGCTGTACCGCAGCCAGCTTTCCCAATATGCCAGATTATATGATGCTCAGCCAGAACACCGTGATAAAGGTCTGCGTACCTGGACCAATGCCTACAACAAAATGATGTGGACAATGCACAAAAGCCGGGGAGTGGATCTGGCCACTCTGAGCAGGGAGGACATCCCATTTCTACCATGTCGCACTGTGAAAGATGCCATCACTGCTGAACTTTTGCCGGTGGTGAGGGGATATCAAAAATTCACAGCGCCATTTTGAGTAGAGGACGTTTTTTTGTGTCCTGTGCAGAAAGTTTCCGGGGTCAGGTCAGGCATTTAGTCTTTGAAGCTTTGGGGCTGCCAATCCCGGAATGTACACAGCAAGAGGAGCTTGTAAAAAACTGCCTGCATATCCGCCGCTTCTGCCAATCTTTTTGCCTGGCAGAAGCGGCTTGATATGTACAAGAGTTTTTTAGTTTCTAATGGCTTTTACTTTGAAGAATCTGGCATTGACCGTAGGGCTCAGATTCAAGACGGTTCCGGGAATGCTGATGGCATCCCAGACTTCTGCATCAGGGGTATCAGCAAAATAGATGGTATAAAAATCCGCACCAGAAACTGCGTCCCAAGTGAGGGCCATGCCGGCTTCAGCCTCGATGAAATGAAGATTTGTGGGACTATCCAAAGCCAGAATGATGTACTCATAGCAGCCGATATCCGGTAGTTCTCGCAGCTTTCCTTCAATGTCGTAAGCGATATCCGGGATAAGAGCTGCAGCATCAATGGCGGGAGAATCAACATGCAATAAATAAGTTCCTGGCTCCAGCAGGGGATCGGCATACATCGAACTGTAATCTCCCAAGGCGGTATAGTAGTCCGGATAAGTATTCAGGGGCTGGCTATTCAGTTTTACGTGAATTCCACTGCTGCTATGGTAGATATTGTTGTTCAAAGCGGCAATATCAGCAAGATTGTTGAAGCTGGCAGCGGATCCGGCAGCAGCCACAAAGATGTTGTTCTTCGCATCCAGGCCAGGGCACTGACTCTGCTGAGTAAACGCGCCTGAGCTTAGCGATGAGTTTGTGTTTATCAGTGTATTGTGGTAGAGTCTGGCATTGGCACTGCGGTGCATTGATACTGCGTGCTGACCCGCGCTCTGCACGAAGTTGTTGAAGATATCCTGCCCGCCGGTACTGGCGTATGAAGCGCTGATGTATATTCCGATGTTATTTGTGCTGGAGTTGATCACATTTGAATCAACCAGGAAGTCATTTACATTTACCAGACTTAGGGCATTTGAGGAAGAGGAAATGCTGTTGTTTACGATCTCCAGAAAGGGGATGCTTTGCATGCTGAAGCCCTGATTTACATCAGAGATATCATTTTCTGCCAGGAGATAGCTGCCAAAATCCGAGTTATCATAGACAGAGAAGCCGTAGCCTAAGTTTTGCACGATGTTGTTCACAAAAGCCAAATCCCTGTTGTTTGAATTATAACCATATACTGCCGCGGAATTTGAGGAAGTGCCACCGGCTCCGTAAAACTCACAGTTTGAGATACTGAGAGCCTCGTTGTAGAGATTGAGGTTGAGGACGGTGCCAAAATCCGGATTGGTGGTAGTGAAGGTGAGGTCTTCAAATCTCAGGTTTTTGGTATTTGTAAGCTTCAGGACATAGTTGTATTCAGCAGATGCTGCACCGTATGTGAGGGTGGCGGTTCCCTCTTCAGGACCTTTGAACAGCACATAACTATCTCCAAAGATGCCTGGGATATGGCCGATCTCAGTGTTTGTATTGTATACTCCGGGAGCCAGATTCACGGTGATGCTTGCTCCAGCACCGCGATTCATCAGAGCATGGATGGTGGATTCCAGATTTTCAAAATCTGCTGCTGGTCCCACACTAATGTCATTGGTGAAAGGCTCGCCCGAATCTGTGATGACATTTGCTCCTGGTGTGACCTGATCTCCCCAGGGGTTATTATCGATATCCACATCCAGTATCGTCTGTGTGCCACGATTTCTGAGGTAAGAACAGCTATTGTAGCCATTTTCAGAAATGAGGGAATTAGCATAGATTCCGGTGTAATCCATGAGCTGGCTTTCAAGGTAGTCCATGGGGCGGTATAAGGCGTTATTGTATCTGCCCAAATCATTGTTATTACTGAAATAGGCATTACCTTCCCAAGTGAGATCACTGGGTGCAGAAACACTAAGGGCATAGCCTGCCTTGGGAGCGGAAAATACATTGCTGCGGATGATCGAATTGGATACACTACTCAAGTTCAGCGCCAGGCCATTGTTAATGTTATGATTACATGAGCTTACCACGGTGTTGTGCAGCACTTGCAAGTATGAGGAATTGAAGATGCTCAGTCCTGTGCCGTATGAAGAAGGACTATTCAGGTATATGATGTTCAGGATCACGTAGATCTCGGGATCAGCGCTGCCATGGACGTTTGAGATGGCTACGCAGGCATTGCTGCTTCCGGTGGAGGAAGTAAACATACGGTTGCGGGAGATCACGGAAAATCCGCCAATCATGCTTAAATCTATCGCTTGATAAAAATCATTCATCACGTTGTAAGCAATCTCCAGAAAATCCGCTTTTTGGATGTCAATCGGATACAGCACACCATTGAATGTGTTTGACCTGATGATTACGTTCTGATAGCGATTGCTATCGTAATAGCTGCCCTGGATGACGATTCCGGTGCCGGGACCACTAAACTCGCAATTCCTTATATCAATCTCATCGCCCAGGCTGCTACCAGTATGGATCCCGAAGCTGCCATATATTGGTAGATTCATACTTAGATTGTGGAAAGTGATGTTGTTGCATCGTCCGGTTGTGCGGAAAAACTTTACGTAATGCGTGCTGGAATTGCTGCTCAGATTGATGTCCATGATATTGACGTTGCTTGCTGCAACGATCATAAAGAGGAAATTGTCATCAGAACTGTCGGATGTGGGGTTTAGCACTATGTTTTGGTTCCCGGATGCGCGGAAATAGGCTAAGTACTCATCCTGACTGCGGGGGAAGCTGTTGATCAAGTATCCGCCATCGTAAGTGCCGGGGACCAGATTGAAGAAAGTGCTTCCGTTGATCCCGTGATACTTCAAGGCCCAAAGACAATCTTCCACGGTGGGAAAATCTGAATCAGGAGCTCCGACAGAGTAGTGCCCGGATAAGGGAGCAAGATCGTTGACGCCAAATTGCTGTTCTGCGCCCATATCCCAGGCAGCGATTCTCGGTGCTCCATTGATATCATCCGTAAACTCGCTGCGGGTCTGAGCATTGCCTCTGAGGTATTGACTTTGGATATTCAGATCTTCATCCCACAGTGGGTTGAAACTCACACTATGTGCGTTGATTTCTGGCAGAGCATTCTGCACTGCGGCAAGGCTTTCATAGGTGGAGCTTCCTATCTTTAGCAGATAGTTTGACTCTGTGTAGTAGCTATTGTAGTCTATCACATTGCTGGGGTCGCTATTGTAGGAACCAAGATCCATCGTCAGGCCATTTGGTACCACAAAGATATTGTTCACTATCTCGATCTCAGAACCAAGCTGATTGGCGTAGTAGATCCCCTTGGAATAGTCTCCTCCTTCTACATGTACCGAATTGTTCAAAATTTTGTAGCCACTACCGGAAAGCCAGATGCCGGTAGCGGAGTTTCCTCCGGAAGTTCCGATGAAGTTATTCGCAATCAGGGTGGGCTCATCCGCAGCGATGGAGTTTCCCACGCTGATCCCGGTTTCTGTGCTGAAAACTCTGTTGTAGAAAATCTTGCCTTCGCTGATGCCATTGGCAGTAATCGCGGTCGAGCTTACATTGTAAAACCCGTTTCCGTCTATGTAGGGATCATACACCTGGTTCAAGCGCAGACCAGTGGAGAGATTGCTGAAGGTTGTATTGCCCACATTCAGTGCTTCTCCTCTGAGATTTGCGCCGTTGCCATTGCCCTCAAAGAGGCAAGCCACTACGCTCAGATCAGATACGGAATCGGTCGTGATCAAGCTGCTGTTGGCATCAGTGGCACTGATGCCGGTGGGAGCGGTAAAATTGCACCACATGATATTAATACTTTTCGCAAAACCCTTGATAGCCATCAGGCCGCTATAAACCTGAGCATCGGTAAGGAAATTCAGCCGCTCAAACTTCAGATATTTGCTGCGGTGAGTAGCCAGGATATAGTTGCTTTCCGCATCCTGATCCGAGTAAGTGATCGTAGTATAATCCACAGTGTTTCCTTTAAGAGTCACCCAGCGGTCGTGGCCGATCCCAGGAATGCGATCATACACTATCTGTTCACTGTAGGATGGGTCGCTTAAAAGGCCGGTCACAGATCCGACTATTCCCCGTAAAGATAAGGCATAAGCAAAGTCGCTGATAGTCTCAAAATCTCCCCCGATTCCGATGCTGTAACTACCAGAAAGAGATGTCAGCGAGGGATCTGTGCTGTACTCAATCGCTCCGATATCAGGGCTAAGTGAGCTTCTGGGGTTATCAAAGAAATCCACATCCACGCCCGCATAGGGGCCCATATTGTCCAGATATGCAGATGAGGGAGTGAGGTATTCGCCCACAAAGTATGGATTAAAATCCATGTTGGGATAGCCCAATTCCGCTATCATATCAGCCATTTCCTGATAGTAGGTATTTTGCTGACGGCCAAGATGTCTTCCGCGACCGTAAATGTTATTAAAATCAATAATATTGGCGTTTGTTTGCGCTTGATCTACATAGTTGAAATTCAGCACGTAGCCGGCACCATAGTTGATCAGTTGATTCTTATGAAAGATGTTTGAAGTGCCTCCGATAGTAGCGGTGATAGAGCCGGAATCGGCTGAGCTTAGCTCCACCGAGTTATGAGCAGCATAGATATTTGTACATTGGTTGATTACGAGTCCAAAAGCTGCGCGAGAGCCGTATCCTCCATACCAATTGTACCCGCTGGCTCTGACGATATTGTTATACACATTGGGTGTAGCGCCCGAGTTGAAAGGAGTACATCCGGTAAGATTGATGCCTTCTGCCCAGGAGTTGATGCGGTTGTTTGTCATCAAAAATCCTTCGGTGAGAGCTGAGATAGATATCCCGGAATTCACATTGTGCATGGTGTTGTAGCGTATCTCCAAGTTGCGAATTTGCTGCAGAGAAATGGCAGAATAAACCCCATTTGTGGAATTGTAAAGTCCCTGATGGGTGTTTCCAAGGATATCCCAATTGGTGCTACTGGCGAGACTGCTTGTGTTGTTCAGCACTATATGATGGCTGCCATCAAAAAACTGATTGAAGAGGATCTCGACGTTGTCGGAATCCGCTGCTCCATCACAGGCGAAATAGATGGCTTCCATGTTCCCCGAAGAGCTTTCCGGGCCGAAGAAACGATTGTTTTGAATTCTAATGTTGTCAGAATTTCCCACCACTACAATGCTACGGGCATAGCTTCCTGTGGGGGCAAAATCAAAATCATCGATACTGATGTTACTACTGTTTTGGATCAAGATGATATGATTGTCACTATAACCTGTAGCGCTATTGGTGAAAATCACCTGATCGCTGGAATAGCTGCCGGAGGAGATCAACAGATTGTGTCCCCCAAGATTTAGATTCTCGATCACATAAGGTCCGGTGTAAGTGCCTGGGTTCAGATAAAAATAAATGTCACCTTCCACACTGGCATCGTGCAATGCCTGGATGGCATCATCCAGATCTTCATAATCTGCAGATGCGCCCCCAATCGTGTAAATGCCCTGCATCGATTGTCCATACAACATGCAGGCTACAAGTATCAGTGTCAATAGCAGTATTTTCTTCATTTCTTTCTCCTTGAAAACTACGGCAGCTATGCTAATCTGGATCTTGCAGGATTTTTCACACAGCCACTCCATCAGAACAAACAAAGATTTTTAGCTGTGAAAGCAGTCAATACTTTTTTGCCAGAAACATGGTGAAATGCGTTTTATTGCGCTGATATCTCTTACCTCACTCCGAACTATAACTATGAAGATCAAGGGATTCAGGCATGGAAAACTTTCCACACCTGAATAATCATCTGGATCAAAGCCGTGGCTCATTTCTGTGGGTACAGAATATGGCTGGATTGTTCAGTGTTTTGCTAAATCCAGCTTTTATATCTTGACATTTAAGTGAAGCTTAACGAAAATGTTCCCAATGTCTGGTCAAGCTTGGGGTGGCTTATTTTGTTTGCTACAAAGGTCACAGGTCTTTTCCTGAAAGCAGCTTTGCTGCCTGAAGCTGAGCTTGACAGGAAACAAGAGGAAATTGCACTGTGTGAGAGCCAAAACAACCAGCGGATTGTCTCTATGCAAGCGGATTTTTAGATTACGGGTGTTTTGGGTCTGTCTCAGCCAATGCCAAAAGGAGCAAAGTATGATTCGCCATGTTCCTGACTTTATTTTGACTCAGCTGGGAGAAGGAAATATTCAGGGAGCATTTTCAGGATACATCCTGATGCTGGATATCGTGAAATTCACCAGCATTGTAGAAGAGCTGCAAGCCAAAGGTCCGCGCGGCTCGGATAGTATCGCCAGGATTTTGAGCTATACCTTACAAACCCCCATACGCGCGATTTATGACAACGGAGGATTTGTGAGTCTGTTTAGCGGAGATGCGGTATGTGCCATATTCCCCGGCGAAGCCCCTGCCGGTATTATGGCTGCAATCAGCGAGATTCGGGCTGGGTTTTCCCGCTTGGGACACTTTAGGGATCGTAATCACGAATATCATCTCAGGGTGCAGGAAATCGTGAGTTTTGGAGAGATTTTATGGCGCATTTATCCCAATGACTATCAGTATGAATATCTCTTCTATGGAGCTGCCATCCAGGAAATGGCTGGCTTGGCAAACAAATACAGCCAAAATGCCTATTCTCAATCTGCTGTAAACAAGATCGCTGCAGAATATTTTGTAACTGATGAAACACGGCAGATCTTGAATCTTGGTAAACATCAGCAAAAAAAACCGCTGCTTCAACACAGAGAGCACAAGGATAAACTCCGTCAGCTATTTGTCTCAAAACGCTTGCGAAATCTGAAATATGCCAATGAGATCCGAAATCTGGCGGCTTGTTTTGTGGGCTTGCAAGAGGTAACAGATAGACAAAATGCGATCCTAACTCTGGAAATGCAGGCGGAGAGATACTCGGGGTTTGTAAACAAAATCGATGACAGTGATAAAGGGATGCTGGCGATTGTGCTTTTCGGGGTTCCGGTTAGCAACGGTCGCACGGCACAACAAGCATGTGAGTTTGCTGCCTCGCTTCGCGAACAGATCCCAACCGTGGCTATCGGGCTCAGTTGTGGCTATGCCTATGCGGGATATACAGGCTCAGAAATGGCGGGGGAATATACAGCTTTGGGACACACGATGAATATTGCTTCCCGGCTCTCGCACTTGGCTCAAAAAGGTGAGATAATCTGCGATGATAGCAGCTGTCAGCTACTAAGGCATAGCTATGATATCAGAAAAATGAATAGCAGCAATCTCAAGGGTATTAAGAGTGTCTCGACTTACTATCAGGTGGTAGACAAACTACCGCAACAAGAGCTTAGCTTCAAACACATCTTTGTGGGTCGGGAAAAGGAGCTAAACAGCATAGATCAAATCTATGTAAATGCTAACAGGCAAAAGAAAAACCTAATCCTGTATATCACAGGAGAACCGGGACTGGGGAAAAGCCGATTGGTCTGGGAATATCTGAGCTTGCATCCAGATCTACATAAATTTACGATCCTTAACTGTATGGAGCGCAATCGAGATTTGGGAGGCATCAGACAAATGATCTCAGCAGGTATGCAAGTTACTGATGATATGGATTCAAAGCAGAAAATTCAGCGGTTGCGGGCATCGTGCAATGCCCTGAGTTCAGAATCATCAGAAAGAAGATTGCTCGAAACCGCATTTGGCTTGATCCTGGATCTGCCAGAGTACAATAAAACGTGGCAAAACCAGCCTCAGATCACAAGCAAACAGCATCAATTATCCGGTTTTTGTGCATGGATCAGTTTGCTTTGCCGGCAGAAGCCCATGATAATCTTTTTCGATGACGCCCAATGGATGGATTCAGCTTCAATCAGTTTTTTGCAAGCTATTCCTGCCCATACGAAGCACCCCCTGTTGATCCTTGCCACTTGTCGCTATCTTTCTGATGGAAACAAGCTGGATCTCAAGCTTGAAAATATGCTACGAACTGATCTGGTACTGGGAGGTATCTCAAAACAGCATGAAAAAGAACTCTTGCAGCATATCATGGGATTGAGTCAAGAAGATGATGAGATCATCTATAAACTGCTACAGAAGACCGGGGGAAATCCACTATATCTGGAGCAGATGGCATATTCACTTTTGGAAAGTGGTGCCATGGATCTATATCACAAACTGGAGCAGAGAATTTCGCGATTTTCCACGTTCAGCATTAGCGATGTCTTTAACAGCCGCATTGACGGATTCGATAATCTCATGCAAGATTGCCTTTACCATGCCGCTGTTTTGGGTATGCAGTTTCAAGTTCAGGTGCTGAGCGCCATGATGGAGTGCCAGATCAGCGAAATGCTTGAAACCGGAATCCGACACAGGTTGTGGAAACAAATTAGTAAAAACTGCTTTGCTTTCGGTCACATTATGATCCATGACACTATCTATCAGCGTCTTCCAGAGCGTAAAGCCCACGCGTTACACGAACGGGCAGCAATAGCAATACAAAACTGTTGTGAAGGGAAACCTGAGCGTTTGGCAGATGAGATCGCCGGTCATTATGAGAAGGCTAATCAACCTGGTAAAGCCCAAGATTTCTATCTAAGATCAGCCAAATACAACTATCGTTATGGGAATTGGCAAGCGACAATCACATATCAGCGCAAAGCAACTTTTTTGGCTGGAAGTTTTGATGGGTTCGGCAGTACAAAGCACACCCAAAACCTGTTTTGGATGGCGCTATATTATCATAAAATTCAGCTCTATGCCAGGGCGGAAGAGATTTTCCAGGTAGTATTGAATCACGTAAGCAAGAAGGTGGATGCGGATAGCCCCAAACTATCTCCATACATCAACAATCTGGGACGTTTGTACAAGGATACCGGACGCTGGCAGGAAGCAGAAGCACTTCTCCGCCGATCTTTGGCCATAGAGTATTGCAATAGCATATATCCCGAGATGTCCAATGTAGCCGATCGCTTGAACAACCTGGCTTCCCTTTTCATTAAACAAAAGCAGTGGAAAAAAGCTCTGGCATACTCTCGCAAAGCACTCAAATACTTCACTATCAGTTCACATGGACAAAGGGACTTCTTTGTTTCGCTGATGAAAGTCAACCTCAGTGAGCTGTATCTCGAGCTTGAGCGTTTTGATGAGGTAGATCACCTGATCCGCGATGCCTTGCAGACTTATAAAAGGGTGATCCATATACCGCAGCATTACAATACAGCCAAAGCAACAATGATCCTGGCACGAAGCCTGCAGTTTCGCGGGAAGTTTTCTCTGGCAGAAAAGGAATACTTCAAAGCCAGAAGCATCTTTTATCAATTCTTCAAACAGCAAAATCCGGATTATGCTCTGGTCAATATGTATTTAGGAGATCTATACCGGCAGCAGGGATTCTCACAGAAAGCCCGGCGCTTTTGGCGCAAAGCCGAGAAAGTATTTGTAAAGTTTTTGCCGGCTGAACATCCTTATTTCTCACAGATAAAGCAACGGCTCTCTTGATCGGTAGCCTGGCTGGTTTTCGATCTGGCATTGCGCAAGAAACAAAAGCAAGCAAGCAGAAAGTACTTGACGAATTGAACGGATTAGTTATTATGTGAATATAATCGTTCATAAAGAGGAGAGACGTACATAGTGAGACAGAAGCTCAAGCGGATTTTACCATCAAACATGCGGATTAAGGAACAGGCAATCATGCTCGCGGCAGCGAGCCTGTTTCAGCGCTATGGCTTCCACCGGGTGAGTGTGGAAGAGATCTGTCGCTATGCTTCTGTGAGCAAGGCTACATTTTACAAGTATTTTAAGGGTAAAGATGCTCTGATCCAGCGGTTTTTGCGAATTGTGTTTGATGATTTTATCAAGCGCAGCAGGGCGGTTTTGGCCTCGAAACTAAGTCTCAAACAGAAGTTTGATCGCATCATTATCATGAAGCTGGATTTTGTTTCGGATTTGGGTGAGGAGATCTTGCGTTCGCTTTATCGATATCCAGCGGCGCAAGCCGTGTATACCGAGATATCTCAGAGCAGTATGCAGGTCTTTAAAGAGTTTGTACTACAGGAGCAGGAGCAGGGCAAGATAGATCCCGAGATAAATATTGATCTGTTTATCGCACTTATGACAGAAATCGGGCAGATGTTTGCGGATGGTCGCCTGGAAAAATTCTGCCCGGACTTCAGCGAGCTGGTTTCTCAAGTAAACCGGCTTTTGGTCTATGGTATGCTGAGGCGGGGGGATGATCAATGAGGACTTTGATCCTGATCCTGACCCTGGCTTGCAGCATGGCATCAGCGTGGGCTTTGGATACCAAAAACCGCTTTTCTGCATACTCCATGCTCTCGGCTGATGAGCAGATTCTGGGCGTGGATTGGGCGCTGGAGCTTCGTCAATCTTACCCCCTTATGGGCTATACTCTGGATGGTGAATACTCCTTATTCAGCAAGTACCAGAGTCGCTGGAGCCAGCGGCACGAAGCTACAATGGACGCTCAAAGCTACCGCTATTACCTGAGTATCAAAAATCCACAGAGCGAGCTTAGGCTCGGCAAGCAGAGGCTGAGCTTTGGCAGTGCTCAAATGCTGCGGCCGCTACAGTGGTTTGATCGCGTGGACCCCTTGGATCCCTATCAGCTTACCAGCGGAGTGGAGGCTGCCTTATACCGGCACTATTGGTTAAACAACGCCAATCTCTGGCTCTGGGGAGTGTTGGGGACATCAGAACGTAAAGGCAATGAAGCCCTTGGTGGAAAAGATGATGCTCCGGAGCTTGGTGGACGCTTGCAATATCCGTTTGCAGTGGGAGATATGGCACTGAGCCTGCATCAGCGGCAGTTAGCGGATGGCGAAGAATACAGATTGGGTTGGGATCTGCGCACAGATGCTATATTGGGAGTCTGGCTGGAAAGCTCTGCATCTTACTTTGATACTGCGCTTCCAATACCTGAATATCGGTTTGCCGCTACCCTTGGGGCTGACTACGTCTTTGATCTGGGTAATGGCATTGCCACCACTCTGGAGCTGATGCTGCTGGCAATTGCAGATAGTGAGCCGGAGCAGCTACGCTATCAGGAGCTGGTGACAGCCGCACTGATATCATACCCCTGGAGCATGTTGGATAGTATCCAGATCTTGGGCAGCTATATGCAGGATGCAGGAAATTACCAAATTGATGCGCGCTGGCGGCGGGTCTATGACCTTGTGGCTCTGGATCTGGGTCTGAGCCGGGCTACAGATGATGAAACTACACTTCAGCTAATGATTACAGCCAATTTTTAAGAGGTAGAAATGAAGGAAAAAATCGCCCACATCAGCAATATGGGTAAGTCCTATCCCACCGGAGAGAGTGAATTTTGGGCTCTGAAGAACATCAATCTGGATTTTGAGCGAGGTGAATTCAGCGGCTTTGTGGGTCCCAGCGGTAGTGGCAAGACTACGCTCTTAAACATCCTCGGCTCTTTGGATAAACCCACTCAGGGTGAGGTGGAAGTATTGTGTCACCAGGTGCATCAGATCAGTCAAGTGCGCTCAGCCCGGCTGCGCTCCCAGCATATTGGCTTCATCTTCCAGACCTATAACCTGTTGCCGGTGTACAATGTGTATGAAAACGTGGAATTTCCTTTGCTGTTGATCAAGATGGCCTCTGCCAAACGGGATCAGATGGTGAAGGAAGCCATAGAATGGGTGGGCTTGACAGATAAGATCAAGAGCAGGCCAAATCAGCTTTCTGGAGGCCAATGTCAAAGAGTGGCGATAGCGCGGGCCATGGTCAAAAAGCCGGAATTGGTGCTGGCTGATGAACCTACGGCAAATCTGGATTCTGAGAATTCCTTCAAGATTTTGGATACCATGCAAAAGCTAAACCGGGAATTGGGCACCACCTTTATCTTTAGTACTCACGATCAAAAAGTGATCAAGTATCTTTTGCGAATAATCAGACTCATCGATGGAGAGGTGCAAAGTGATGATCCTGCGCCTGGCATTTAGGAATATCGTAAACAACGGCTGGCGGAGCTTGATCAACATCCTGGTGGTGAGCATAGTACTCATCGTCATGGTGTGGACACAGGCCATGTATTATAGCTGGATTCGCATCGCTGAGATTCAACAGACAGCTTGGGAATATGGCAAAGGGCTTTTGCGGGCAAAAGCTTATGATCCTTACGATCCTCTGAGCTATGAGGATAGCTATGCTCCGGTTCCCGAAGGGCTGAAGCCTGGGCTGGAACAAAAAGATCTGTTTCCGGTGCTTTTGACTCCTGCCAGCATATACCCTCAGGGACGGATGCAATCAGCCATCGTCAAAGGCATCCCGGAAGATCAAAATATCTTGGAGTTTCCCTCCCAAAAACTCAGTGCTGAAGCCAGCGATATCGCCCCAGTGCTGATCGGGATGGCGATGGCCAAGAGCACGCGACTAAAGCAGGGTGAGGTCTTTACCATCCGGGTGCGGGATATCCATGGAGTATACAATGCGATCGATGCAATTGTGGCAGAGGTGATATCGATACCAGCGCCTACTGCGGATGTGGGGACAATATGGATGAATCTGGAGCTTCTGCGCGAGCTTAGCGCAGCTGAGGGAATGGCCAGCTACTTTGTCTTGGGCAGCAACAAATATCAGGATTTTGAAAACCAGGACTTCCGGTTTATCGACAAGGAAGAGTATTTTGCTGATCTCTATCAAATGCTGGAAAACGAGCGCTTTCAGCAGGTGTTGATGTATGCGTTGCTGGTGTTTCTATCCATGATCGCCATCTTTGATACTCAAGCTCTGGCGGTGTTTAAGCGACGCCGGGAGATTGGCACGCTCTCGGCATTGGGTTTTACCAAAGCAAAAATCACTATGCTATTCACAGTGGAAGGTTCACTTTATACGGTATTCGCCATCCTGGCTACACCCATTTTAGGTTTTCCGCTCTTCTGGTATTTTGCCACTTCCGGTTTCCCGATCATGGAAGGTTATGATGAGTTTGGCATGATGGGATTCACAGAACCGATCAAATTTGTCTATCCCATCGATGAGATTGCCGTAGTCTTCATAGTAATCCTGCTGTTTACCATGTTTGTCAGCTGGTTACCTACACGCAAAATCGCCAGAATGAACCCTGTTGATGCGCTCAGGGGAAAGGTGAATTGAGATGTTTAAGTTTCTCTTAAAAGGTGTGTTTCGGGATCGTCACCGCTGGTTGTTCCCGATCTTGATCGTGATGTTTTCGGTGGCGCTGCTGGTCTTTGCCTTTTCCTTTTTGGAAGGATTCAGGATGAGCTACATCCGGCAGACGGCAAGATTTAGCAGCGGGCATCTGAAAGTGGTGAGCAGAGCTTATGCCCAGATGCTGGATCTCAAGCCCTATGATCTGGCTTTGATGGGGATAGAAGCAGAGCTTGCCGACTGGAAGGAGCAGTATCCGCAGCTGCATTGGGTGGAACGCATCAATTTCGGTGCACTGCTGGATGTTCCCGATGCTGAAGGTAATACCCGGGTGCAAGCAGACATTGCGGGCTTTGCCGTGGATCTGCTGGGCTCGGATGACGAGATTAAGCGTTTGCAATTGGATACTGCCATCAAATCCGGTCGCATTCCTCAGACTGCGGGAGAAATCCTGATCAGTGATATTGCTGCTGACAAGCTGGAGCTCAAAGTGGGGGATACGGTTACGCTCATGGGCTCGACCATTTTTGGAGCGATGAGCATGCAGAATTTTCGCCTCACCGGGACGGTGGAATTTGGCGTGTATTCTCTGGATAGAGGAGCAGTGGTGGCAGATCTTGGAGATATCCGAAAGATGCTGGATATGCAGGATGCTGCTGGAGAATTACTCTGCTATTTCAAAAGCGGGGAATACAAGCTCAGAGAAGCCACCCAGATCATGAACAGCTTTAATGAGCGCTACAGCGATCCAGAAGATGAATTTTCTGCGCAGATGCTGCGCTTGAACGATCAGGGCAACCTCGGTCCCATCCTGAAGATGTTTGATTACTCTCTGCTGTGGATGTCCTTTGGCTTTGTGATGGTCATGGTAATTGTCTTGTGGAATGCCGGGCTTCTGAACAGCATCCGTCGATATGGAGAATTTGGAGTGCGTTTGGCCATTGGCGAGAGCAAACGCCGAGTGTACGGTTCACTACTGGCAGAAGCTCTGATCGTGGGCATTGCGGGCAGTGCACTGGGTCTGTTGATCGGCTCCGCTGTCAGTCTGTATTTTAACAACACCGGTATGGATATGAGCATTTATAACCGTAGCTCTTCTATGATGAGTGAGAATATGCTTTATACTTCACTGAATGCACAAGCTGTGATTGCAAGCTTTATTCCAGGGCTGTTATCCACTCTGATGGGAGCGGCACTTGCTGGGATCGCGATCTTCAAGCGCGATACTTCACAACTATTTAAGGAGTTGGAAACATGACCAGACACTTCGTGATAATACCAATGATGCTGGCGGCACTATCTTTGTGTGCCGCAGAGATCAGCCCGACCGAGATACTCAAGGCAGTGGACAGGAATATCGTAACCAATACGTTCAAAGCCACTTCGCGCATGACGGTATCCACTCGCCGTGCCACTCGTACCATAACCGCCATCAGCTATGGGGCTGGAAATGATAAAGCCTTTACCGAATACCTTTCGCCGCCTCGTGAAAAAGGCACCAAGATGCTCAAACTGGAGGATGATCTCTGGATCTACGATCCCTCTACCGACCGCATCATCCAGATTTCGGGCAATATGCTCAAACAATCTGTGATGGGCAGTGATCTATCCTATGAAGACATGATGGAAGATATCAGTCTGGTAGAGGATTATAGTGCCGAGATCAGCAGTGAGATAGAGTATGAATCACGCCCCTGCTGGGTGCTAGATCTCACCGCTGTCAGTGATGATGTGAGCTATCACAGGCAAAAGGTCTATGTGGATAAAGAACGCTTTGTGCCGCTGTATCAAGAGCTGTACGCCAAAAGCGGAAAGCTGCTCAAAACCATCAAGGCCTCTGAGGTAAAAAGAATCTCCGGCCGCTGGTATCCCACCAGATACCTCTTCAAAGACGAGCTCAAACAAGGAAATGGAACCGAGTATGTGTTTGAGTCTATCGAGCTCGATATACAGATTGAGCCGCATATCTTTAGCAAGGCCAGCTTGCGAAAATGATCCATTTGAGCTATCGCTAAGTGTATTAGTGCCGTTTGCCACTCCAAGCTGGACACTACAGTAGTCTGCGAGAAGAGATTCTGGGAGGGTACCTTACAAAAAGATATCTCCCATAGTATCAAGTACAGAATATTTTTTGAGCCAAGATCTGGCATGATTATATCTGGCTTAATGCTTGTCTAAGATAGGGCTTGGCATACGATTCATGATCCTTGCAGGATGCAGAGCAGGCAGACAAGTCTTGAATAATGTTTGATTTACTCGCAAATCAGATTATCCTGTAATGATATAATCTGCATAAGGAGAGATTTGTGATAAAGCTTCCTGCATATACTTTGAAGGCGATGATCCAAAATACCATTGCCAAGCATCCCACCCGACCTGCTCTATCCATGGCAGATGGTGATCCCATCAGCTATGCTCAACTTTCCATAGAGATCAATGAAGTGATCAATCTGCTCAAAGAGCATGGTATCAAAAAAGGGGATCGTGTAGTACTATTGTCCCAAAACATGCCGAATTGGGGTATTGCCTACCTGGCAATCACCAGCATGGGTGCGGTAGTAGTTCCGATATTGGTGGATTTTCATGTCAATGAGATCTTACAGATCATAAAACACAGCGGTGCGAAGGCAGTATTTGTATCAAACATTCATTACGAGAAGATCGGCTACAGCGATCTGGATCCCTTTCCTCAGCTCTTCCTGATGGAAAATTTTTCTCCCATCGAAGCGTATCTTCCTAAAGACAAATCATCGGAATATATCCAGGAGCGAAAAACTGCCTGGAAGCGTATGCGAAACAAAGCTTTGGAAGCAGTGGGATTGGTGGACGTAAACCCTGCTGAGGATGATCTCGCTGCGATCATCTACACATCCGGTACCACGGGCAGCTCCAAGGGTGTAATGCTCACCCACAAAAACCTGGTGAAAGACGCCTGGCTCACCCTGCATATCCAGAATGTGGATCAAAATGACCGCTTGATCTCGGTCTTACCTCTATCTCATACCTATGAATGCACCATCGGCTTTATCATCCCGATGATGACGGGTGCTTGCGTTTACTATCTGGACAAACCTCCCACCGCCAGGATCTTGATCCCGGCGATGCAAAAGATCCGTCCCACGATGATCCTTACCGTGCCACTTATCATCGAGAAGATATTCAAGCTGCAAATATATCCCCAGCTCACCAAAAATCTGCTCATGCGTGAAGCCTACAAATTGCCGCCCTTGCGCAAAGCTCTGCACAAAGTGGCCGGTAAAAAACTGATGAAAACTTTTGGCGGCGCGCTGCATTTTTATGGCATTGGCGGCGCATTGCTTTCGCATGATGTGGAACGTTTTCTCTATGAAGCCGGCTTTCCCTATGCCATAGGTTATGGTCTTACCGAAACTTCGCCTTTGATCGCCGGCTGTGGACCCTCTGTGGTGAAATTTCGCTCCACCGGGACCGTATTGCCAGAGCTCGATGTGCGCATCGATGACCCTGATCCCAAAACCGGTATTGGGGAAATCCAGATCAAGGGTCCCACTGTGATGAAAGGCTATTACAAAGATAAAGAGCGCACACAACAGACCTTTACCAAAGACGGCTATTTCAAAACCGGAGATTTGGGCAAGCTCACCAAAAAGAACTATCTATACATCAAAGGCCGCATCAAAAACGTGATCATCGGACCCAATGGCGACAATATCTATGCCGAAGAAGTGGAAGCCAAACTCAATGAAGCCGAGAGCGTCCTGGAATCCCTGGTCTTTGAAAGCGAAGGGCACATCATCGCCAGGGTCTTCCTCAATTACGAGTTTTTGGATGCGCAACACAATATCTCCAAACTCAGCAGTGTGCAGACCGAAAAGTTTATCGAAAAGCACTTGCTGGATTTGCGGGCGCAACTGAATGCCAACGTGGCATCTTTTTCCAAAGTACACAAGATCATCGAGCAAAAGGAGCCCTTTGAAAAGACTCCCACGCAAAAGATCAAACGCTTCCTCTATCAATAGGAGAATACTTACCATGACAATAGCCAATGTTTTGGAACACCTGGAGCAGTATGCTCCTTCAGATTTGGCTCAGGATTGGGATAACGTGGGACTCCTGGTGGGAGATCCGTCACGCTTGGTAAACAAGATTCTCATCAGTCTGGATGCCAGTGTCAACGCCTTGGAACACGCGATAAAAGGCAATTTTGAGCTTATTCTCAGTCACCATCCTCTGATCTTTCATCCCTTAAAAAACATCACCAATCCGGTGATTTTGCGCATGATCGAGGCTCGTATCGCCCTAATCAGTATGCATACTAATTTCGATGCTGCCATGGGAGGTGTAAATTACGCTATGGCAGAAGCTTTGGGTCTGAACGTGCTACAACCATTAGGCGATCTGGAAGCTCGGGATATTGGCTTGATCTGCGAGTATGAAAGCCCCAAAAGCCTGACCGAGATTGCCGCTGTGGTCAAAGCCAGATTGAGCATCCCGGCTATCAAACTGTGGACTGCAGCTCAAGATCCTGAGGCCATTGTCCAGCGCATCGCCATCTGTGGAGGGGCCGGAGCTTCTGTGCTGCACCTGGCACAGGATATGGCAGATCTTCTGATCACCGGAGATATCTCCTATCACGTTTTTTTGGATAGCAAGATTCCCATCCTCGATGCGGGTCACTTTTACACCGAGTATCCCGCCCTCAAGAGTCTGCAAAAGAGTCTGGAACCCACCGGGTTGCACAGCGAAATCCTGCCTCGCAGCCAGCACGAATGGTCCCGCTATATGCACTATATGTGA
>CAZCRD010000055.1:0-19664 GCA_964501025.1 uncultured Candidatus Cloacimonadota bacterium
AAAGGCGGCTGCTTTAGCTGCCGTGCCCAAAAGTGTGATTGACAGCAGAAAAGATGATTTCCGGTTGGCTTTAGCCACCGGCAAAACGCGCTGTTTTCCAGATTATTAGCAGGATTGTATCGCCCACAAGGGGCACAATGGAGGGATGTATCCGCTGGGATCCGAAGGGTTCCGCTTCGCTGCACACCCTCGCTATGACCTGTTTCGCCCTCCGGGCTCAGGTATCGCTATGTTCTTTCGCCCGCAAGGGACTAAAAGATGAAAGCCTCCATTACGTTGCGTAGCATTCCGATGCTACGTCAAGAACGAATTAATGGTATAGCAATCTTCCTTGTGAGGTTTGGGCTGGATTGCCTGTCAGGCATATAAACGGGAATGAGTTCTTCCAGAAGAGCTTACACAGAACTCAGATTATTCAATAGTCTTCGTCAGCCTCAGTATTCTGCAAGCAGGCAATGAAGATATCTGGAACTGGCGAGAGGAAAAAGTCTGCCAGATTCCAGATATTCAAAAGAGCAAAAATTCGCTTATACTATCGGTAAGCTTTATTCGCCGAAGCTGCCAATATGCTCTGCTACGATGAGCTCGGCTGCGGTAGCTTTTAGCACTTCTTTCACGGTGGTGCCGGCGGCTATCTCCTTTAGTAAAAGTCCCTTTTTTGTAACTTCGATCACGGCCAGATCGGTGATGATCAGGCTTACTTTGCCCTTGGCGGTGAGGGGTAGATTGCATTCTTTGAGGATCTTGGGATTTCCCCGTTTATCGATGTGTTCCATGGCTACGATCACTTTGCGGGCTCCGGTCACCAGATCCATGGCTCCGCCCATGCCGGGTACCATTTTGCCCGGGATCATCCAATTTGCCAGATTACCGTGTTGATCCACCTGCAGAGCGCCCAAAACGGTAGCATCAATGTGTCCGCCGCGGATGATGGCAAAGCTTAATGCGCTATCAAAGAAGGAGGCTCCCTTGAGGGCGGTGATGAATCCTCCTCCGGCATTGATCATGTCTTTGTCTTCAGAGTCTTCCGCAGGACTGGGACCCACCCCCAGCATGCCGTTTTCACTCTGGAAGATCACATGGATACCTTCCGGGATATAGTTTACAGCCATGGTGGGCAATCCGATTCCGAGATTCACATAGTCGCCATCTTTGAATTCCTGTGCTATCCTGCTGCCAATCATCTGTCTCTTATCCATTTGTTTCCTCCGTGCTCTGAACGATGTAATCCACAAATACTCCGGGGCAGGCGATGAGTTCGGGATCCAGATCACCTGTTTCCACGATGTGTTCGGCTTCCACGATTGTGATCTTTCCCGCCATGGCCATGATGGGATTGCTGTTGCGGGCGGTTTTGCGAAAAACAAGATTGCCCATTTTGTCTGCCATCCAGGCTTTGACCAGGGCAAAATCACTGCAAATAGCGGGTTCGAGGATGTAATCTTTACCCTCGACTTGCAGAATCTGTTTGCCTTCTTCGACCACCGTGCCGAGTCCCGTGGGGGTTAGCACGCCGCCCAAGCCCGCGCCACAGGCACGCACTCTTTCCATCAAGGTGCCTTGAGGCACCAGCTCAATCTCGATCTCGCCGGCATTCATCTGGGCCTGGATGCTGCGATTGGTGCCCAAATGAGATACTTGAGCGCTCTTGATGGCATGAGCTGCGACCAATTTTCCCACGCCTTTATCTTCCCAGTCTGAAGCGATTACGATGATATGCAGATCTTTGATCTTTGCTTCCACGATGGCATCCAGGATGCACTCCGGCGCACCGACGGCTAAAAACCCACCAATGGCCAGTCTACTGCCCGAGGGGATCAGAGCAGCGGCTTCCTGGGCCGAAATATGTTTTGCCATTTTGTCTCCTATAGCTGATATTCTCTTAGAAACTTTGATAATCTTTGTAAGTATTATGTCAAGGAAATTTGCCCGAAAGGGATTATTTATCCATGATGTAGGGCTTGATCAAATACTTGTCTCTTTTGCCCAAAATCACCGTGAGATAGATGCCGTCCTCGCGATACTCCTCTTCCTCAATGTTGCCTATTTCATGCAAGCGTGAGACCAGGGAGTTTTGCGTGTATGGCAATCTGATCTTGAAGCGCCGGTTGTCCATCAGCTCTGCTTCGATCTTGAGCAAAAGCTCATCAATCCCCTGATTTTTGGCGGCACTGATAGCAACTGAGTCTTCATAATATCTGGATAGCAGGGTGCTTACCCGTTTGTCCACCAGATCGCATTTGTTGAGCACGATTACTTGGGGAATGTGTTGGGCATCAATGCTCTTGAGCACTTCATTCACTTGCTGCACATAGAATTCGTGACGCTCATCCGAGATATCTACCACATGCAAGAGCAAATCTGCATCCATGGCTTCCATCAATGTAGCCCGAAAAGAGGCGACCAGATGATGCGGTAGATCGGAGATAAAGCCCACTGTATCCGAGAGCACAGAGGGAGCTCCGGTGCTGAGCTTGAGTTGTCTGCTGGTGGAGTCCAGAGTGGCAAACAGGCGGTCTTCGACCAGGACTCCGGCATCGGTCAAGCGGTTGAAGAGGGTAGATTTCCCGGCATTGGTGTAGCCCACAAGACAGATCTTTTTGCTGCTTTCCCGCTGCTTTCTCTGGGTTTCTTTGTGGGCTGTGATCTGATCAATGGCTTTGTTTATCTTACGGATCTGCCTGCGGATCAAACGCTTGTCAATTTCAATCTGCTTTTCGCCCATGCCCCGGCTGGCAGCACCTCCGGCAGCTCGGGCACTGCCTCTTTCCTTGTCAAAATGCCCCCACAGCCGCCTTAAACGGGGTAATTGATACTGCAATTCCGCCAGTTTTACCTGGAGCTTGGCCTCTTTGGTGTGGGCATGATCATGAAACACGCTCAGGATCACTTCCGTGCGATCAATCACCTTGATCTCAAAGGTCTTTTCGATGTTGCGTCCCTGCATGGGGGAGAGCTCATCGTTGACGATCAGCATATCCGCATGAACCTGGAACATTTTGGTGCCGAGATCTTCGAGAAAGCCCTTGCCAAAATATGTGCTGCGCTCTGGTTGATTTCGCTTTTGAGTATAGCGTCCCAGGATGGCGATTCCTGCTGTATCCGCCAGCCGTTCAAGCTCATCCAGGGATGCCTTGATCTCAGCTTCACTATCGGTTTGCCTCACCAGACAGGCTATAAAGGCGCTTTTTTCATCCTTTTGCAGTTCATCCCAGCTTTCTTCTTCATCTTCATCGAGGGTGTAATCTTCCCAGTATTGGTCGTTATTCATAATCCATCCTTAGTTGATGATGGCAAATTTTCCCCGGGCACGCTCACCGTCCATCTCGATGATATAGAAGAATATGCCACTGGAGACTTTCTTGCCATCCTGATTTGTGGCATTCCAGCGCCAGGTGATGCGGTTGTTATCTGGATTAAAGGGGCCAATGGAGGATTTGTAGACCAAAGCTCCACTGGCTTCATAGATAGCTATCTTCCCACTATGGTGCGGGGGAAAATTCATGAAGACGAGTTCAGAATTCTCAGGATGGCGCATGGGATTGGGGAAGACAACGATATCACTGAGATCGGTGATATCTCTGAGCGCAAAACGGGCAAGATTGTGCAAGGGAGATATCACATTTCCACTCAGATCAGTAACATTGTGTACCTGGATAAAATATGCTTCATTACTGAACTTTAGGGCATGCTCAAAACTAATGGTTACCCGATCCTGATCTGCGGTAATGTCCACGATCCGGTTTTGGGTATCATTCTCGGGGCAGTGCAGAGTGTAGTTCCCCAGATATTGAGCCGGAAGCTCCTCAATGTCCTCACTAAAGACGATTTCCACGGAGCGGTTCTTGGGCAGGATCTTCACTTCCTGCACAGTGGGAGCTTCCAGATCCTGGATATAGGGAAAGTGATAAATATCAGTGCCGGCCAAAATCCCGCTGTCACCCCTGACATTGTTCAATTGCAGGGTAAAAAGGCTGTCTATGGCGGGGAAGGATTCTCTGAAGCGCAGCTGAATCCCGGTTTGCTGAGCAGTGCTATTTACCGACATTGGATTCCCCAAGCCATGAGAGAGGCTATAGAGCACCGGATTCAAGATGTCCGAAGGCATTTGCTGATTGAAGTGGGCCCGAAGCTCACGATCTCCCACCATGCTCAGCTCGATAATCTCCGGAACCGGCAGTGGGATGGTGTCCTGCCAACCCGAGAGCAGGCTTTCAGCGGGATCAAAAGCTGCATGCACCGAGCTCACCGCATAGTAATAGCGCTGGCCTTCTTCCAAGCCAGTATCCAGATATGTATCGCCGCTTACGTTGTCGATCAGGATCATGTCATCCTCTTCAGTCTTGCGGTAGATGCGATAATGATCCGCCCCATGGTCGATCCAGCTGATCTGAATCGAATCTGATCCCAGAGCCTGGATCATCACGTTGTTCGGAGCGGGAGGACCTGTATAGGGCTCGTCCAGGGTCCATTCTACTGCGATCAGGGAATCCGGACTCACCCGGTAGTTGCTCATTACCCAAGCCCTGTCATCTGCATCGCGCCAGGTAGCCAGGCGGTAATTTGCATAGCTATCTCCCTTGAAGATGGGCTTAAACTCACCATCAATATGCTTAACGATGTAAAGATTGGGCGAGATTCCCAAAATAACTTCATCCTGTCCGTCATTATCCATGTCCATTACCGTAATTGCGTTTTGGGATTCCACCTTGTTAAACTGGATAACCCCCATGCTTACATAAGTGGTATCTTCTGGGCTCCAGGTGAAGGCTTCAAAATGCCAGAAATTCAGGTTGTTGTTCATGATATCGGTATAGCTTCCGCCTACGATGAAGTCTTTTTGCCCATCTCCATTGAAATCACCACTGGCAAGCTGATAGCTGTTTCCCACAGGCAAGCGATGATGCCATACCATGGTAGCTTCTGCACTATTTGGCACTTCAAAGATTATGATGTCACCATCAGTGTCGGCAGTGACTATCTCAGGCCGGCTGTCTTGATCAAAGTTGTCCACCAGGATTGTTGGGACAAAGTTATTCCTGAGATCGGTTTCAGTAGTGTTGTGCAGAGTAACTCCGGGGGAGAGTACTCCAAGGTTGTTTCTGCTATAGAGTTGGATCACTCGGGAGGCAGGCAGGTTTTTGATCAGCAGCAGATCCCGATTGCCATTGCCGTTGTGATCTGCAATAATTCCGCCTGTGATGCCGGTATCGCTGAAGACCAATGAATCTGCACTGGGATACTGCGCTCCTGTGGGAGTATCCCACAATATCGCGGATTCAGACTTTATCAATAGCAATTCCATGCCGGAAGAGTTGGTATCGCCCAGATCCAGCGGCCAGAAATTGTCGTCAAAGGCATGTGTCTGGATGTGCCCTCCCTCATATACTTCGTAGGCATATACGTCCCCATATCCTGTCACCGGGACATCCATAGCCACATATTCCTGCTGTCCATTGCCATTGAAATCATGCCATCGGTTGAGGGCTACTCTGGCGCGTCCGATGGCGCGCTGATAGTATCCATGGGTAGGGATGCTTTCATAGTAAATATCCATAAAGTCTGTGAAGACCTCACTTTCAAAGCTGAGATTAGAGTGATTGGAAGCTTTGATGCTGATATCGATCATACCCTCGGGCAGATATTGGGGCAAAGCCCAGATCTGAAGGCTGTCGGCCAGGGTGCCATACAAAGAGTGTTCTTGCCCATTGCTATCCCAGATCTTGAGTTCAGTGCGCACTTGCTCATCAAAGGTAGCCGTGATGTAATGCCTCAGGTTTTCTTTATCATATCGGCTAAAAGCCATCAGTTTCTCGGGCCTCAGCTCGGGAATACTGCGATCCACCGTGACAGTGAGGAAGTAATTGTACTTCTGCATGTTGTTATAGCGTTTTTCATACTGCAAACGCAGCATGTATGTGCCTTCCTGAAAACTGGCTGGCACATAAAACTCTCCCAATACATCGTTGATCACTTCAGCGCTAAAGTAATGGGGCTGTGAAGTATGCTCCCGGGCATCCTTCCAATCGCTCATGGTGGAATCTGAAATGCTGCGATACATCAAGGAATAGCGGGCAAAGTCTTCTCCATATACGCTACCCCGAATCTCGGTGCTTCCACAAATGCCACTCTGATCCAGCGGGTAATCAATCTGGACAAAAGGTGGATGGAGATTGTCCAGCAGCTTTTTGGTGTTGAGCAGACCGTGTCCGGTGTAGATATCAAAGCCAGGGCTATTGATATCTTCGGTAGCATTGAGCAATCTCGCTCTCACTTCATCTGGACTGAGACCAGGCACCAAAGATAGTAACAACGCCACGCTGCCTACCACATAGGGTGAGCTCATTGAGGTTCCGCTCATCTCCATATACATATCGTCACCGCTGTCTTTGTAAGTAGAGATCACAAACTCACCCGGTGCTACAAGGTCGAGATCGTGACCATAACTGGAGAAGCCGGACAGCACCTTGGCAGCATTCACGCTGCCTACGGAGATCACATTTGATAGTCTGGCTGGATAGCTGAGCACAGGGCCAGGATCGTTTCCGGAAGAGGCCACCAAAACCACGCCTTTGGCATGGGCATAATCACAGGCATCGGCTATGATGGCGGAGTAGTTCGGATCTCCCCAGCTCATATTGATCACATGGGCACCATTGTCTGCGGCATAGATAATGGCAGCAGCGGCGTCGTCATCTTGCAGATATCCGGCATCTGAGGTTCTGAATCCAGCTCGGAGCGGCATGATGCGGACATTCCAGCAGACTCCAGAGACTCCAATGCTGTTGTTTCCTTTGGCACCGATTATTCCGGCTACGTGGGTGCCATGAAAGTTCTCATCGGTGACATCGCTATCCTGCTCCAGATAGTCGCCCAAAGCCACATCGGCCATCTCCGGTGCATCCACAAAGTCCCAACCGCACCAATCATCGATGTAGCCATTGCCATCATCATCAATGCCGTTGTCGGGGATCTCGCCGTGATTGATGTACACATTGTCAGCGATATCGGGATGATCGATCAAGAGTCCGCTATCGACCACAGCCACGATAATCTGCTCACTGCCGGTGCTATAATCCCAAGCCTGGGGAATGCTGCAGACGTGATGCTGTTGTCTGGGATACAGCGGGTCGTTGGGTGTGGTATGCAGCTTGCGCAGATAATTTGGTTCAATGTACTCTATGCCCGCAAACGAGAGACTCTTCATCTGCTGCAGATCCGGCATCATGTTGAGCTCTGCCCGAAAATATCTGGGAGCAGGCATTCCGCTGATAGCTGTTACCTTTTTTACACCATGCTGATTCAGATAGCTATCAAAGGCAGTCAGTCCGGTTTTGTCACTACGGAGCGTAGTATCCCCAGTAGTCTTAAAGAGGATTTGTCCGGGGGTATATTCCGGTACTGCAAAAAGCGGAGAGAGCGAGAGCAGTAGCAGCAGTAAAAGTGAGTATCTCAAGCTGGAAGCTGCGATACTGCGGCATCCTTGCACCTGAAGAGGATGAAGACAATGCAGAGTCATATAGTTTCCTTAGAAGTGATAGCTGAGTCCAAAACTGTGGATATCGTCGAGCCCTTCATTGAAGGCGGCAAAACCGTAATCGATGCCAAAGCGCGCCAGCTTGATGCCCAAGCCGGCAGTCAGTCCCTCAGCATCTGTATTTAGCTTGTATCCGGCTCTGAGATACAGGCTATTCATCAAGCGCAATTCCGTGGCCAGTGCAAGCCTGAGATCACTATCCAGCGCTTTCACCAAAGAAGCTTCGAGGCCCAGATGCTGTGCTCCCAGATCCATCCCTTTGTATAGATCAAGATCCAGACTGAGGGGCAGTTTCACGTTTTCCTCGTCGGTTTTGTTGCTGATGCCCAGGTTGCGCACGGCAAAGGAGAGCTTGCTATTGTGGATGGGCGGCACCCAGGTAGTACCCAGATCTGTACTTAGTCCCAGGGAAGAAGCGGTATCCAGCTTTTGATAGATGACCCCCATATTCATTCCCAGATATAGATTCGGATTCAGACGTCTGGCATAATTGCCCCGGATATTGATGTCCGAGGGATTGTAATGCCCGATCAAAAGGCCGGTTTCATCCCGCTTTTCCAGCTCGCCATAATTGAGGTTGATCAGCCCCAGACCAAAGTGTGATCTGCGCTGCGAATATGAATACACCAGGGAAGTATAGGCTGTGTCTCCGATCCAGGTGCTATGTCCTGCGCTCAAGCTCTTGCGGCTATCGATTGTAGCTGCAGCGGGTTGCCAGAGCCAATCGGCCTGATTGCTGTCAAAATGGATCCCGCGTCCGGCCAGAGCCATGCTCACCGGATTGATTGGGATATTCAGAAACTTGTATCCGTATTCTCCGGCTGCAGAGTGGACATCTGCCATCAAAGTGCAGCCAAGTGCCACAAGCATCAGCATAACTATATATTTTTTCATGAAGTTATCACTCCTTATCACTTTTCAATACCAAAACGGAGCAGGTGTTTTTCACCCCCTCCTTTTACGATTGCCAGATAGATTCCACTGCTGAGCTTAGCGGCTGGAATCTCAAATATTTCCAGATTTCTCAGGTAGGCGTAAGCCATTGCCTGATGCTTGTAAACCATATTTCCGGAGATGTCGTAGATGGCAAGCTCTATTTCCATATCCTGAGTAGGCATTACCGAAAGTCGCAGGGTGGGTTCATAGATCTGCTTGAGCGGATTAGGATAGATATACAGCTCATCTTTGACGATGGCAGCGGAGCTCTGGTATTGGTTTTGGGCTGTGGAAGCCTCTCGGAAGGCTGTTCTTTGCAGATTGCCATATTCACAGATCCAGCCTGTATCGACTTTCGCAGGATCGTAATCCGGCAGCAGATTTCGGAAAATATTACCATCATCTGAGGCTATATACAGGTAGTAGTTATCATCACTTCCTTGATACACAAAGGGTAAGTGCCTGCCTCGATTGCCAAAGGACACCGGATAGTAGCGCTTGAGCCGCTGATCTTGTTCCCATGCTACCAGACGGTTCAGGCTCAGGGGGGCGACCAGCTCCAGGGATCCGTCGCCATCCAGATCCAGAGCAAGTGCTCCGGCTGAGATGCCATCATCTGCCAATCCGGGATTCAAGCTGGCAGTGCTCATATCGCTGGCACTATGATCCACGATAAACACTCGATTTGATCTGCCCAAAATGAGATCCAGGCTACCATTTGAATCCCAATCCTGGATCGTGATGGGAGCATGACAGCTATCTGGCATCACAAAGGGGAAGCCCGTGCGCAAGGTAGCCCCACCGGCTGTGAGATCAAATGCATACACGCTGGAAGGGCATTGCACGATGAGGTTCAGCTCGTCTGACAACACGGCGGTATACATGCCGATGGCCAGAGAATCTGCGGGAATATCCACAGCGAAAGTGTTCAGATTTTGGGAGTCAGCATCATATTCCCACACGCGGTATTGGCTTTCACCTGCTTCCAGAGACAAGGCATAGAGTCGCTGAGTAGTCCAGCTCAGATTTGCCATAAACTCACCCTCAAAGCTAATGACATCATCGCCCAGATCTGCGCCATCCTTGTGATATTGCTTCACAGAAGATACTCCGCTTTGCTCATCTTTCAAGGGCAGATACAGGCTTTCACCGATATCCACCGGATGGCTCTGCCAGCTATGATCAGGCAAATTCAGCACAAACTGAGTGTTGTGATCGTTTATCTTTGCCAAGCGGGTCAAGTTTACATTTTGCATGGGGATATACAGATCACTGCCATCCCAGGTATAAAGCTGCACGATATCCTGATATTTGACCGGGAAGCCATCTGCCATGGTATCGTTTGCAAAGAGCGACAGCTTGCCATCGGCCATGGGGTAAAAAACCTCGAGCTGGCCATCGCCGGTAAAATCTATGGCTGCGGCGGGGAGCAGGCTGGGCCCATCATAGAGGGTTTCCAGTCTCCAGGCAAAGCGGACACTGAAGCTCATCTCGTTAGCACTGGCGCTGATATCAAAGAGCTCCAGCGGGATGCCGCCATAATAGCTTTCCGAAGTGGGCAGCCAGAGCAAGCCATCGTAAATGCCATTGCCAAAATAGTCGTTATTATCTGCCCGGTAGCTATCTTCCGGACCTCCATATTTATAGTCACTCATCAGCGCAGTATCCAGATGCTGATAGCCATCCGCTTCTTCCAGATCCACCCCTTTGTGCAGGGCATTGGCATTGACCCTGTTGCTATCAAAATTCTCAATGAAGTTTTCTGCGATGATATGCTCATCGATATGCCAGATCAGGATTCCGCTACCATCTGTGGTGGGATCCTGGCCAAATCCCGGCAGGAAAAAATCCCACTCGGAGCCAGAATAGCGATTTTCCATGAAGTTAAAATAGGGGAGATCAGGATAGTCTTCATAATAATCCTGTTCGCCATCAGGGAGCAATTTGAAGCTATAGCTGGGGAGATTGCTATAGGGATCCAAGCTGCCATCAGGATTTTGCTGGCGGTTTTCGACCAGAAAGTATTCACGTTCGGAGATGGGCACCTTGTATAGCCGGATGGCATCCTGCTGATGATTTAGAAAGTGATCCAGAGGAAGCTGCTCGGAATCCTCAGTGATGGTGATGGGCTCTTCCCAGCCCAGATAATAGCGGCACCAGGCACTGAGCTGAGCTGGCACATAACCACTGGCGTTCCAGACTCCGGTTCCCATCAATCCCCAATTCCCGATGCCTTGACTGGCGCCATTACTACTGTCGTTATCAAACAGCGTGGGCAGCCCCAGGACGTGGCCAAATTGGTGTGCCAAAACGCCATAAATGCTGAAGTGATAAGCTTCCGCATTCTCTTCACCCTCAGCCGGAAAGTAATCGTGATATTCATCTTCGGGAACGATCACGACATTGGTCAAGATGGCACCATCAGGGGTCTCAAAGCCGGGATAGTCGTCATTTTCAGGATCAAAGGCTGCCTGCAATGCCCGCCGCGTGAGAAAAGTGCTCCAGATCGAATCTGTGCGGATGCGTTCGATATCGGCTTCCTGTCCGGCTCCGGCATGAAAGATGATCACTCCGTCATAGTCATTGAAATTGATCAGTTCCGCGCACAAAGGCATCAAGTCCGGCAGGATTTCCGGCAGACGGGCATCGGTCTTGGTGGGGCTATCACCACCATAATACGCCATCGCTCTTGGCAGCTGAAAAACCTGAGGATAGACAGTGTAATTCATCTCATAAGCACCATGCGAGGCATCGGCAAAAAAATCGCTCAGATGCAGCATCCAGCGCTCAAAAAACATTAGATCATGTGCCATGAAATCCGGATACTGAGGTTCTGTAATGAAGCTCACGTCGCTGAATTCCACCATCAAGGCCAGGATATTTGAAGGTGTTTTGGCCGTTTGACGCGGGGATGTTGCTGGCAGATCTGTGGAAATATTTCCATCTTCCAACTCAATATTTCTGAAATTGGATATTCGGACAGCTTCCCATTCGGAGGGCACATCCCCATACATGGGATGTGGAGGCACCATGGCAAATCCACTCACGCAAAGTCCCCAGAGCACGGCTAAGTGTATGTATTTCGCCCATTTTGGCATAAGATTATCTTCTCCCAAACTTATACTATGAAGATGTAAATGCAGTATTGTATCATCGTGCACGCTATTTCAATGTCAAAATCACGTCAAGTAGAAAGCTTGAAGTCCGGCATTTCTTAGCTATTGCTCTGATGTTTTTGCTCCAAAAGCTTAGCTGCTATACTCAAGCTCAAAACCGGCAAGCGCTACCAAGTTCCTGCCCATCGGCATTAGGGCAGCAATACGCCAGCATTACGCCTGCGAGGCGCAATGCCCAAGCTATGCTGATGGGGGAGAATTTCTTACAGGATTAAACACATCATGTGTCGAGGTGAGTTCCGCCGCCCCCTCAGATCAGAACAAAATAAGTGTGTACGAGTGGACTCTGCTCCGCCTTTCGCATGGAGGGATGTAGCGATTATGGATAAGGTGGGGAGTTAGGTATGTTTGTTTTAAAAACAGAAAGTTCTTGACGAAAAAATGGGTTTATGACTATCATAAAATCATTGCTTTCGGGAGTTTCATTGAGTTTCAAGTATAATCCGTGTATGCCTGAGACATGCTTGCCGGTCTTTAAAGAACCTGATAAAAAGTGATTTGGACTTATCAACAACATGAAGTACAAAACTAAGGAGAGAAGATGATAAAGAACATAATTGTAATCATTTGGTTTACACTAATACTCATGTTATCAGTCATGCTTTCTTGTGAAATGGGTGGCGTAGGTTTAACTGTTCCATCTATGAACCAACCTGATACTCCCAATGCAATCCAAACTGTTATTGATGATATGAGGAAACCTCACCAGGGCATACCTCATGGAGTTCCATCCACTTTTGATTGGCATTCCAAACCAGTAATTCATTATGCTACACCATTGCCGGGGTACACGGCCTTTACCGCTTGGGGCCAAGTATTTGAAGAGGAAAGAGGAAGCAATGCTCCCAATACCAGAGTACACATTCGCAATGTAAAGGCCTATTACCTGAGCCTTGCGAGCGGAGAGTGGATAGCTCTTCAAAACCTAAACCCCATAATTGATGGTAAATGGTTTCCTGAAGATTATAATGATGAAGAAGAACCAATAGAAGCAGATGATCAAAGTGAATCTGAAGGAATATCAGCCACTGCAGGAAACGGTAGCTGCTTTCATTACTGGATTAAGGACAGGGCAGCTATAAATCCAGACGATATTGGTGGAATCTTTACTACTTGTGAAGCCAGATTAATAGTAGCCGACCTTAATGCACAGGATGACAGATTGAATGCAAGGTATGTATTGAGCATGGGAGCAGATTACTATCAAAATGTTCGTGACCTAACAGAACAAGACGGAGAAAATATAACAATTGGAACAGGGCGCTTCAAATACGTATTCACTGGATGGCAAAGCTACAACTTTACTACCCTCAGTGATAATCAAATTCTGGGTAACCCGCCACCAATTGATTAGATCAGATTCAATACTAAATTTGCAGTAAAACCTTTAAACTGTGTTTGCTAAATCGGAATGACTGGGGGAGTTTTGAATCTCTGTAACGGAGTCTTTCCAAATCTCTGATTACCTAAAAAAAGTAACAGTAAGTACTGAGAGAGAAAGAGCGAGAAAGAGAGGCAATCGTAGAAAAATTGAAGAACAACAAAAAAAGAGCCGCTTCAGCAGAGGCGGCTCTTGATATCTTACACGTAAAAACGTGTGATTATGATTCGATTACTTCCACATTAGCGCGGGGAATGCGGACTTTGCTGCCATCATCAAATTCAGCTTCGAGGATCCGTACCATGGTCTCGGATTCCACTTTGGTGAGCTCTTCCGGCAAGGCTGTCACTCTGGCGATAGTGCCAAAGTGGGGCTGCCGGATGATCCGGATCAAGGTTCCGATCTCGAGCACAGGCAGGGTCGCCTCTTTGGAGATGAGTTCATCTGCTTCAAAAGCCATGGGGATGATGATCTCGGGACGGATCACGCCAGCCCGGATCTGGGTATGTCCGTGCACGGAGGCTTTTTGACCATCAAACTTTTTGAGCAGGTCGAAGGTCTTTTTGGCCATGGTGATCTTGCCAAAGCCTTCGGTACAGATGATGGTAAGGCCGATGTTTTCGTGTCCAGTGATGGCCACGCCGATGTCATAACCCAAAAGCTTTTTGATGTCCTGATCATCGATGCCACCTGTGATGATGCCTTTGACTCCGTGTTTGATAGCTGTATCAATCACATGATAGGGGATGAAGCTTCCAGCCACAATGATCTTGTCTTTGCAGGATTCATTGATCTTGGCGGCATCAAGTTCATCATCAGGTGTTTGTGCCAGCATCTTCAGTTCTCCGGTGATTTCATCACCGATGCCAAAGATGCCCTGGATGTAGGCACTTTTGTTTTCGATCACCACGCCTACTTCCGGAATTACTTCGGTCACGATACCATCGATGAAGGCTCTTACTTGCACCGGAATGCGGGGTTCTCGCAAGAGAATCTGCCCGGTCACAGCAGAGATGTTTTCCACCTCTCCTTCGATGGGCGAGCGGACTTCACTTCTAAAGATACCCAGACCAAAGAGGCCGCTGTTTTCGGCAAGAATGGTCTTCTTGGTGATCTTGTCTCCGGGTTTGATTTTGATGTATTTCTCCAATTGTGATGGGGTTACGCCCAGTTTGTTGGCAAGATTGAAGGGTAAGACTTTTCCGGGGAGGAGGGTTTCAGCCACCACATCTTCACCTTTTACTTTGGTCCCTTTGGTGACCAGGACTTGACCCTTCAGTGGCAGGATACGTTCTTTGCGTAGTACAATGTTATCGGTTACGGTTAATCCGGCAGAATATGCTTGTCCCATTATATCCTCCTATACCAAGATGTCTTCGGGGTAGGCTTTGAGTTCGCGCATCCATTTTTTGAGGTATTCGATGCGTTGCACTTGTTCGGTTGGCAGAGCAAAGGGTTTGCGGCCTCTGGTATCGAGCACGATGCCCACGATTCCGCCATGAAGGTCTACACTGAGTTCCTTGGCTTTATCAGCATTGAGGATCAATCCGCCATGGGTCTTGAGGGTGGCTTTGGCTACTTTACCAATCTCACATGGGATCAGGCGAATTTCCCCAAAGGGGATATCTTCTTCGAAGGTACTGCCATCGGGTAATTCCAGTTTTGCACTCAGAGCCGGTTTGCCATACTTGCTCTTTCCCACCGGGGCTACGCAGCTGCCCAGATAGACCATGCAGTCTTTGCGGAACACTTCGGTGGCGGCTTTGGCATTGATCTCAGAGAGCACGCCCAGATGCGGCATCATGAAGATGCTATCCACAGCCAGACGGGTGATACCTTCGGGCAGGAAGGCATCGATGAGCATCATCACGGTCTGGTATCTTCGGGGTGCATGAGAGAGCACGCCACCACTTCCCACCAGCAGATCCAGGGTCATCAGATTCACGATCGAGGCCCCGGAAGTGGATTGAGAAAAGGCCTCGGAAATGTCACGCTGACGCTGCATGCCCTTCAGACTGCTGGCAAATTCCTTGTGTTGTTCGAAGGCCAGACGGAGCGCTTCCTTGGCAATGGCTTGCTCCAATACCAGCTCTTCCAATAGCGAGGGAATCGTGGTGGGGCGGATCATTTTGTTTTTGATCATATTGCGCAATTCACTCTCATCGAGATCAAAGGGAACCCAGCGCATGATGTTTTTCAGCCCACTGGAGGCGAGCACGTTTGAAATGCTGTAGCTCATTCCGAGGTTTGCACTCACGGTGCGGTTGAAAATATATTCATCGGTAAATACACTAAAGACGTCGGTTGTGGCTCCGCCGATATCCACACCCACCACTTCGATCTGATCGTTTTTGGCAATGGTCTGCATGATGTTTCCCACTG
This sequence comes from uncultured Candidatus Cloacimonadota bacterium, assembly GCA_964501025.1. Classification (GTDB taxonomy): domain Bacteria; phylum Cloacimonadota; class Cloacimonadia; order Cloacimonadales; family Cloacimonadaceae; genus UBA5456. The sequence continues at coordinate 15,413 of CAZCRD010000055.1, forward strand.
CGGCTGGGGTAGGCATGATCGGCACTTTCTTGTGGTCCGGTCCTTGGGTCATTTCCATCAGTTTGTTGTATCCGGGGGCTTGCTGCATCACGTGTTCCATAAAGATGTCATGGATCTTGTCACGGGCAGGTCCGAGGTTTTCTGTCTCCAATTTGGGACGGATGTTTTCCGCCATAATCAGTCCGACCTTCTCGCCGAGGGTCTTTTCGATCTCGGGGATGGCTTCTTTGTTTCCGGCAAAGATCACGGGAAGCTTGTAAGAAGAGCCCAATCTCGGCTTGGGATCTGCACCGGCGACCAGCTCAGCCATCTCTACCACGTGCTTGATGGTGCCACCATCTTCGCCGCCAGCCATCAGGATCATGTCCGGACGCAGGTGACGAATACGCTCAATCTTCTCGTGATTCATGCGTTTGTCGTTGCTGGAGATCAAATCCATCACGATGGCTCCGGCACCCAGGGCGGCACGTTCGGCGCTCTCACCGGTCATGGAAGCCACCACACCGGTCACCATCATCTGCAATCCGCCACCTGCCGAAGAGGTCGATACGTATGCATCGATGCCAATGTCACCCTTACGGGGGATGATGAATTCACCATTTTCCATAAACTTGATATTGGGGTTGCCGTACTTCAGGCGGGCCAATTCTTCCATCTCGGATGTGGCATTGATCACGCCTTTGGTAACATCATTCAGGGGAGCTTCCACGGTGGTGGGAGCTTCGCCACGGATGGTCTGACGGAATTCACCGTCCACATACTCAATCAAGATCGCCTTGGTCGTGGTGCTGCCACAGTCTGTGGCAACAATGCGGGTAAGGCGTTTTTCTTCGTATTGCATATATCCTCCGCTTATTCAGCTTTTATGTTTAGATTTTTTAAAGATCTTGTTTATGGCTTCTTTCATCTGGTTTTTGCGGCGTTTGCTGCGCAATCTTGCTTGTGCCCGGCGCTCCCGGTTGAGCTCTTCATCCAGCTCATCAATGCGGGCAACCAGAGCCTTGATGTATTTCTCTTTTTGGAGCATCAGGGCAAAACGCTGGTACCCGGCACTATCAAAAATGATCTCGGCAAAGGGCAGCACAAAATACATGGCTTGAGATCCGATACTATGCAAAGGATGCAGGGATTCTATCAGCAGAATTCCTGCTGATCCCAGATGCCTGCTGGCAATGAAGCGGGCAACTTTGTCGATCATGGCAAAGGCTTCCTCGTCACTGATCGTACTGATAATTTCCTGATGTTTATATTCCATAATCTATGCTCTGGTGGCGGTCAAACCTGCCACTTTTGCAGCTCCTGCTTTGTACAGCGAACTGCTGATTTCGTTTAAAGTACTACCGGTGGTAAAGACATCGTCGATCACGATCAGGTTTTTCCCCTTGATCTGATCTGCCTTGTGCACGCGGAAGGCACCGGTAAGATTGACCAGGCGCTGGGTCTTGTGCAGCGTGGTCTGGCTCAAAGTATTGCGGCATCTCTTGATCGGCCGGATCCAGGTCTTACCGGTCAATTTTGCCAGATCTTTTGCGATCAGATCGCTCTGATTGAAGCCACGTTCACGCTGACGTACCCGGTGCAGCGGCACTGCCACTATATAAGGATATTCCTCATACTCCGGGTTCTCTTGCAGAGTTTCTACCAGCTTTTCTGCCAGAAAAGACGCCGGAGCCCGATACCCCTGATACTTTAGCTTGTGGATCAGATCTGTGAGCGGGGCTTTGTACATCATGCTGCTGCGGGAAAACTCAAAACAAAACTCGGTGTCCCGGCAGGTCGTACAATAGCCATCTTCCAGCTCTGATCCGCATTTGTAGCAGTAGTTTTCTCTTACAAAGGAGATCTGGCTTTCACACTCTATGCATAAGGTCTTGCGCTCCTCGCTCAAAGCTTTGTTGCAGACCAAACAGGCTGGCGGGATAATGATATCAATTACCGCCATCAAAAAAACTTTCAATCGCTTCAAAAACACGGCTTCCATCCTGGCTGCAGACACTTGCTGTGGCCGAGCGTTCGGGATGGGGCATCATTCCCAACACGTTTCTGCCATTATTTATGATCCCCGCAATATTGTCAAGTGCTCCATTCGGATTTGCCTCAATACTGGTATTACCACTGCTGTCACAATAGCGGAAAAGAATCTGATCTTTGTCTTGTAAGGCCTTAAGGCCATCGAGGCTGATGAAATAATTACCTTCCTTGTGAGCAATCGGGATATCCAGCAAGCTGCCCGGCTTCAGCCCTTTGGTAAAGGGGCTATTCGAACTCTCTACCCTGAGCATCTGATGCTGGCAGACAAAACGCAATCCGCTGTTCATCATCAAAGTGCCGGGCAAGAGCCCAGCTTCGGTAAGGATCTGAAAGCCATTGCAGATGCCGAGCACCAGTCCGCCTTGAGCTGCAAACTTGATCACTTCTTCCACTATCGGGGAAAAGCGTGCCAAAGCTCCGCATCTCAGATAATCACCATAGGAGAATCCCCCCGGGATGATTACCAGATCGGGATTCTGCAGATCATGGTCCTTGTGCCAGATCATCGTGGTCTGATGCCGCCGCGTACTAAAAACCTCATAGGCGTCATGGTCGCAATTTGAGCCGGGGAAAGTGATCACACTTACTCTCAAGGTCTTGTCTCCTCCAGCTCAAAGTGATAGCTCTCGGTATTGGGATTGGCGAGTAAGCTCTCACAGATCCTGGTGGTCTGCTTGCTGACGTCTTCGGCGTCGCCACTGTCAAACAAAATCTCGATGTACTTACTGATTCTGGTTTGGGATACCTGGTCAAATCCCAGGTGATGCAGGGAATTGGTCACTGCTTTGCCCTGCGGATCCAGTACGCTGGGCTTGAGTTGGACAAAAATCTTGGCTTTTAACATGGTACTTCCCATCACATTTTTTCAGTAGTGTCCACATTCTGATAAAAAGGGATTTAGTCAACTATTTTGTTCAAGCGCTTGGGGAATCGCCGCTTGTGACTCAGCGGGGAGTCCTTCAGTTTCCTGAAGTCTTGAACATTGCAAGATGTATCAGAATGCTTGGCAAAGCTTTAGCCAGATGCTGTGCACAAAAGCAGAAGGCCGCAAACATCACTCTGCTTCGATCCAGGATTTCTGCCTGGGAAAGAACTTATCACGGTTTGGACTATCCAGAAGCATTAGCGTATCAGGATCATCTTCTTGGTGGAGCCGTATCTGCCGGAAGTCACTCTGAAAAAATAGACACCCGTGGGACAGATGCAGCCCTGAGAGTCCTTTCCGTTCCAGATCCATTCATGATCTCCCGGGTTTTTGGTGCTGCTCTGAGTCTCTTGGATCAATTGGCCTTTGATGTTGAATATCTGAATCTTCACCGGGCTGCATTCCCGTAGCTTGTAAGCGAGCACGGTACTGTCTCGGAAAGGATTAGGAGTGTTTTGGCTCAGCCTTAAAGCGGGAGTTTGCTCAGCAGTAGGATCTGAGATTGAGACCGGCTCCGGCATAAGTGTGGCATGTATGGAGTGCCTGAAGGTTTCCTCCCAATCAAATGGGTCCAGCTCCTCATTTTGAGTCCAATACAGCATGGCACGGTTGTTTGATTTTACTGTGTACAAATACCTGATATCATTGGTGGACACTATCTGGGAATTCTGCAGACTGCCGTTGGCGTTCAAGTAAGAGTGAGTCAATTCAAGGATAAAGTTGGGAGTAAATTCTCTGGCAAATAGAGAATAGCAACCGTTATCATATTCCACTAATTGAGCTTTGTCCATATATGCTTGCGAACTTGGAGTAGCCACCCCGTCAGGTCCAAAGAGCAAGTTTCCTTGTGTATCCACTTTCTGCAGATAATAACAGTTTTGGTAAGAATTGTATTCAGTAGTGTACAGGATGCTGATTTCGTCCCCAAACAGCGTGTTACTGGGATAAGCATAGTCACCTAGGTTAGACTCCGCTATCATAAGCCCATCTTCTCCCCAGGGCAGGCAGCCGTCCGGAGTAAGTTTGGTTAGCTTTAAGTAAGAACTGTCCATATTGGAGTTGTCTGTCGGTGTTTGAATCTGGAAAATGTACAAATCATCGTTGATAAGCCCTGTTTTATCCATGAACACATAAGAATTGTTCTGAGGATTTGCCTCTGCAATCAATACTCCTTGAGGGCTCCAGCCTTGCTGGAGACTGGAGTTTGGACATAGTCTATCGATTTACATCTACTCCCAGCCTCCGATTTAGATTGAGTTTTAGCTCTTCTTGCAGCTTTTCATCAGCTGCGAGCTC